>JBBQFU010000043.1:0-39257 GCA_038322185.1 Haliangiales bacterium | reverse complement strand
ATCGCGACGCGGACCGAGCTCAAACAAGAGATCGCGGCGACGCGGACCGAGCTCAAAGGCGAGATCGGTGGACTCAAAGGCGAGCTCGTGATCACGAACGAGCGGTTGTCGGTCGTCGAGACCGTGGTTCGCGACGCAGCTCAACAGATCCGGATGATCGGCAGCTACGTGAAGAACAAGCAGGAGGTCGCCATCGACGAGCTGCGCAAGCGGGTCAGCAAGCTCGAGAAGAAGGTCGGCTGATTTACGGCTTCGGCTGCTTGGCTTTGAGGCGCGAGATCTCCGCGCCCTCGGTCGCTGGCAGGAAATGGATCATGCAGCGGCCGGGCTCGCTCGGTAGCTCCGCCATCGCCCACAAGAAGTCGTTGTGCCAGTACACGTGCGTACCCTTGCTGTCGGGGTCGGCACCGCCGTAGCGCTGGCGCATCCACTGCTCGACCTGCGTCTCGACGCAGCCGCGGATCTTGAGCTGGACCTCGATCAGCGGCAGCTTCTTCAGCTGTTCGAGACGCGCCTTCTTCTGCTCCTCGGTCGCGCCCTCGGCGAGCAGCGGCGGTTCTGAACCAAGGAAGTACGCGTCGACCTCGGCGGTGCGCTCGCCGACCTTGATCGGATTGAGCGCGAAGCACCAGGTCGCCTTGCGGCCGTCCGTGAGCTCGGTCGGCTGGCACTTCGTCATCTGCGACGTCATGCCCGGGTTGTTGTTGAGGGTGGCGAGCGTCGTGTGGCCGAACCGATACGGACCGAGTCCGTTGGGCTGCGCCGACTTGGCTTTGCACGCGCCGAGCGCGAGCGCGACCGCGAGCAGGTTGAGCGCATACCTCACGCGACGATGCCTCCGCGCAGGGTGACCTCGACTGTCACTTCGTCCTCCATCTTGAACATGAGGAAGCGCGGGGCAGACATCCCGAGCTTGCGGATGTCGAGCTCGAACGTGGCGTTGGCTTCGACATGCTTGTCGTCGAGCGTACCTTGGCCCGACAGCGCGAGCACGACGTCCTTGCCGCGCCACCGCAGTGTGCCCTCGGCCTTCGCGGTGAACTTCTGGCCATCACGCACCACATTGGACACGCTCTTGAGCGTGAACGTTGCGGTGGGGTGAGCGTCCATGTCGAAGTCCTTGCGCAGCTTCCGGTTCTTGAGGAAGTCGCCGGCGTCGAACTTGGTCATGTCGACGGTGAACGTCGCGGTGGCCGCTTCGATCGCATCCGGACTGGCCTCGACGTCGCCGGTGACCTTGTCCCAGACCGTCGTCGTGTCATGGACGGTCGAGCGCGCCTTGACGGTGAGCTTGCCGCCGCTGATCGCGTAGCGCGACATGGTTTTGCCTCTACGCCGCGAGACACTGCAGCAGCAGCGTCGTGACGTTGTCGGTACCGCCGTTGCGGTTGGCTGCATCGACGAGCTCGGCGACCGCACGCTCAAGGCTCTTCGCGCTCGCCGTGATCACGCCGATGTTCTCATCGGTGACCATGCCCGACAGACCGTCGGAGCACAGCACGTAGACATCGCCGCTCTTGATCTGGTGGCTGCGGATGTCGACCTGGACGGTCTCGCGCATGCCGAGGGCGCGGGTGATGACGTTCTTGTGGGGGAAGTTCCGCTCCTCCTCCTCGGTCATGTCCGGCTTCGCTTCCTTGTAGTCCTCGAGGAGCGAGTGGTCGCGCGTGAGCTGCGAGATGCCACCGTCGCGGACGCGATAGACGCGCGAGTCGCCGACGTGGCCCACGTAGATCTTGTCGCCCGACACGAGGGTCGAGACGATGGTCGTGCCCATGCCCTTGTAGCGAAGGTCGCGGTTGCTGGTCTCGAAGATGCGGAGGTTCGCCAGCTTGATGCTGCAGACCAGCCGGTTCTCGATATACGAGAGCGAGCGGTCCATCTTGTACGGCCAGGTGGCGTCCTCGTCCTCGCGCGTACGCTGATAGAACTCGCCGATCGTTTCGGCGGCCATCTTGGACGCGACCTCGCCACTGGCGTGACCGCCCATCCCGTCCGCGACGATGAACAGCTGTTCGTCCTCGATCAACGAGAAGTAATCCTCGTTGTGCGTACGCTTCATGCCGACGTCGGTCTTAGCCGCGTAGCGGATCTTCATGGTCCCCGGAGTCCTCGGAAATCATAGGTGGGGGATCCAACGGGCGTCAACCCAAGTGCCTGACTTCCGAGTACAGTTTGCGCGGATGAGAGCCGAGATCTTGACGATCGGTGACGAGCTGTGCCGCGGCGAGATCGTGAATACCAACTCGTCATACCTGGCACAGCGGCTCTGGGATCTCGACATCACCACCCGGTGGATGACGAGCTGCTGCGATGACGAGGACGATATCACGACCGCGCTCTCGCTTGCGCTGGCGCGTGCCGACCTTGTCGTGTGTTCCGGTGGGCTGGGGCCGACCGAGGACGATTTGACCGTCAACCTGGTCGCCAAGCTGGCCGGCGCCGAGGTGATCGTGGACGAAACGGCCCGCCAGCGCATGGAGCACCGGTTTGCTGGGCGTATCGAGGTCACCCCGATCCAGCTGCGCCAGGTGCGGGTCCCCGCCGGGGCCCGTGTTTATGTAAATCCAGCGGGTCTCGCCCCCTGCTTCGAGATCGCCCTGCGGGCTATCGATGCGGCCGGCCGGAGGGTCGTTCGCGAGGTCCCGGTGGTCTGCCTGCCGGGGATCCCGCGCGAGATCCACGCCATCTATGACGCCCACCTGGAGGCCCGGTTTCGCGAGCTGCGCGAGGCGGCCGGCGTGGTCGAGCGGATCGCGCGGCGGATCTACCGGGTGTTCGGCAAGGGCGAGTCCCAGATCTCGCAGCTGTGCCGTGGGCTGGTCGATGGGGTGCCGGGCGCGTCGATTCATTATCAGGTGAAGTTTCCCGAGACGCTCGTGAAGCTCGTGGTGCGCGATGCCGATCAGGCGGCGGCCGACGAGCGGCTGGCGGCGCTCGATGCCGGCGTGCGCGAGCGGCTCGCCGGGTTTGTCTACGGGACGGGCGAGGTGAACCTCGTCGACAAGGTGACGCGGCGATTGATCGATGGTGGCAAGACGATCGCGACGGCGGAGTCGTGCACCGGCGGGATGATCGGAGAGCTGCTCACGAACATGGCGGGCAGCTCGCGGGCGTTCAAAGGTGGCGCGATCGTCTACTCCAATGAGGAGAAGGTGCGGCAGCTCGGGGTTGCGCAGGGGACGCTCGATGCGCACGGCGCGGTGAGCGAGGAGACGGTGATCGAGATGGCGCGGGGCGCGCGCGAGCGGTTCGGGGTTGATATCGCGGTGTCGGTGAGTGGCGTGGCGGGGCCCGACGGGGGGACGGTGGACAAGCCGGTGGGGACGGTGTGGCTGGGGATCGCGACGGAGCAGGGCCTGAAGACCAAGAAGCTGAGCTGGCCGGGGCTTCGCGATCAGATCCGGACGCTGTCTGCGTGGTGGGCCCTGAGGCTCGTCGACGAGGAGCTCGGAGAGCCATGAGTGTCCGGTGCTCGTGCTCGTGCTCGTGCTCGTGCTCGTACACGTGCACGTGCACGTACACGACATTCAGATCGTGGGCACATGAGGCACGTCGAGGAGCTCGGCGCATGAGTGCCCGGAGATCGTGAACGTGTACGTGTACGAGCACGAGCACGAGCACGAGCACGAGCACCACATTCTTTGATGAACGAGCTGGAGCAGATCGATGGCCGACGATAAGACCGGAAAGACCGACGACAAGCCGCTCAAGCCTGATGAAGAGCACGCGGTGAAGATCGAGCCACCCGCGAGCAAGCGGTTGTTCGTCGGCGTTCGAGTGTCAGTCCAGACAGCCAATGCGTTGGCCTCGACGGCCGAGTCATTGCAGCGCCGCGTGAAAGACGCCGGCATCGACGTGAAGTGGGTCGCCCCCGTGAACTATCACGCGACGCTGAAGTTCCTCGGCTGGACCCGAGAAGACGCGATCGGTGCGGTCCGCGACGTGCTCGACAAGGCGCTCATCGGCATGAAGGACTTCAAGTTCAAGACCGCTCGGCTCGGCGCATTTCCGTCGCTCGACAAGGCCAGTGTCCTGTGGGCCGGCGTCGAGGGCGGCGCGCTCGACGAGCTCGCGAAGCGCGTCGAGACCGCACTGGTGGGGATCGGCTACGCGGCCGAGACGCGCGCTTTTCATGCGCACGTCACGCTCGGAAGGCTCCGGGTAACTTTACCTGTTAGAGAGGTCGTGTTACCTCTGTCAGAACAGATGTTCAGTGACTCGCGAGTCGATGGGGTGTCACTGTTCGAAACCGACACGAAATCACCAAGTTCGGTCTATAAAGAAATCCAGCGAATCGGCTTCAAAGCGCTCCAGAGAGACGAGAAACGTCAGACGGGAGCGGTAGAGCTGGGGGACGAAACTGACGACGGTTGGCCACGAGGGCACAGCCACTAACACGTGAACCGCAACGGTCACGAAACGATCAAGAGGGAGCATTCCGATGGCGTCTAAAGATTCTTCTCCGAGCCAGGCCGTTCACCCCCACCGCGCCGACGGCGTGTCCACTCAGAACCGCGACAAGGCGATCGACCTCGCGCTTGCTGCGATCGACAAGCAGTTCGGCAAGGGCGCGATCATGCGCCTGGGCAAGGACCCGGTCGAGCGCGAGGTGCAGGTCGTGCCGAGTGGCTCGCTCGGTCTCGACATCGCACTCGGTATTGGCGGTCTGCCCCGCGGCCGCATCGTCGAGATCTATGGACCGGAGTCGAGTGGCAAGACGACGCTGACACTCCACATTATTGCTGAGGCGCAGAAGCGCGGCGGCGTGTGCGCCTTCATCGATGCCGAGCACGCGCTCGATGTTGGTTACGCCAAGAAGCTCGGCGTGAAGAGCGAAGAGCTGCTCGTCAGCCAGCCGGACTTCGGTGAGCAGGCGCTCGAGATTGCCGACATGCTCGTGCGGTCCAACGCGGTGGACGTCATCATTGTCGACTCGGTCGCGGCGCTCACGCCGAAGGCCGAGCTCGAAGGCGAGATGGGCGATCACCACGTCGGTGCCCACGCTCGCCTCATGAGCCAGGCGCTCCGCAAGCTGACCGCCGCGATCTCGAAGTCGCGCACGATGGTCATCTTCATCAACCAGATCCGCATGAAGATCGGCGTCATGTTCGGCTCGCCCGAGACCACCACAGGCGGCAACGCGCTGAAGTTCTACTCGAGCGTTCGTCTCGACATTCGCCGCATCGGCGCGCTGAAGAAGGACGAAGACGTCATCGGCAACCGCACGCGCGTGAAGGTCGTGAAGAACAAGATGGCGCCGCCGTTCAAGGAGGTCGAGTTCGACATCCTGTACGGCCACGGCATCTCGCGTGAAGGCGATCTCGTCGACCTCGCGAGCGAGGCGAACATCATCGACAAGAGCGGTGCGTGGTTCTCGTTCCAGGGCGAGCGCATCGGTCAGGGTCGCGAGAACGCAAAGCAGTTCCTCGTCGAGCATCCGGAGACGTACAACGTGATCGAGGCGAAGGTCCTCGCGCATTACGGCGTGCGTCGCGGCGGCATCGATGTCGTCGTGCCCGAGGCTGTCGCGCCGGTTGTCGCTCCGGCGAGTGTGAAGGCAGAAGGCAGTGGCAAGGTCGAAGCACGGCCCGAGGCCCAGTCTGCTAAGGGAGACGTGCGTGAGACTGCAAAACCGGAAACGCGCTCCAACGCTACAGCTGTGACGCAATCGCACAACGGTAAGCGTCCTAACGCGTAGAAAATTATAGTCGGTGCTCAAACCGACTCGCGTGGATCGTCACGAAGGCCAGTGAAGACTGGCCTTTCGTCATTGGCCTACCTTGCGAACGCAACGTTGATGGGCGATGACTCCCGGGCCGAAAGAACCCTTAGGGAGGCTCGAATTATGTTCGCCATCCGAATGTACGGAGTCGCGGCGGCGACTCTCGGTGTACTGGCAATGGGCGCATGTGACGACCCAGAGCTGAACACTGATCTGCGTCCTGCAGGCCCGCCTGAAGTCCTCGCGGTCCTCGTCATGACCGATGCCGCGTCTCAGCTTGTTGAAGTTGCGACGTACTGCAAACCAGATGACGAGTTGCGGCCGACCCTTGTGGGTCTGCCCGACTTCACCACTCAAACGGTTTGCCCTGAAGATGGCGACCCCGATCCGGTCGTCACCGCGTATCCGGACGGTTGGTACATCCGGATCATGTTCGACGAGCTGCTCGACCCGAGCATCGAAGAGCTGACCCCGGTGCTCGACGAGGACGGCGTGGCGACGGGGGCCTTCACCGGCTCGATCGTGAACTCGCGACCGGTCACGCTGCAGTGCCGCAGCAGCGTCAGCAATCAGTTCGTCAACGTCGACTACGACGGCTACTACTCGCCGTCGGGCAATCGCGTGACGTGGCCGGTGGGCCCGTCGATCGTGATCAAGCCGAACGATCCGACGTTGATCGGTACGGGCACCGAGTGCCAGGTCACGCTCACCGACACGGTCACGGACAAGGAGTTCATCCCGGTCCCCGAGGCCCAGCGTGGACCGTTCAGCTTCCAGGTCGCGCCGATCACGGTCGTCGCGCTGGATCCGCCGGTCGACGATCCGGACTTCGAGGCGCCGATCGACGCGGTGACGATCTACTACGACAACGCGTACGTGTTGTTCAACACGAGCGTCGACTACACCTCGATCTGTCCCGATGAGGACGACGATGGTCTGTGCGACGACGAGAAGACGTTCTCGTTCCGCGACGTCGCGCACCCGACACAGGGTCCGGGCTACTGCAACGTCACGCTCGAGCCGTGTGGCCAGCTCACCGATTGCCCGTCGGGTGGTGGCGATACCGTCTGTGGCCGCGGCTTCTGCGGCGACAGTGGAGACCCGTGCAACGTCGTTGCTGATTGCACCGGTGTCGACGATCTGCACTGCGGCACCAACTACGCATACGACTACGTGGCATTCGGATCGACCGATGCCGAGTGGGGCCTGGGTCCTGTCAACCCGCTCGAGACCGACCGTCAGTACACGTTCCAGTTCACCCAGGGCGCCGTCCTCCGCGATCGCTGCGGCAAGGCGACCACGTTCGGTGCGCCGAACGTCGACGACCAGACGCTCGCGCACTTCGTCACGTCGGAGTTCGACTTCAACAGCGCGACCATCGTGACGGGCGAGGTCGCCTCCGCGATGAAGCGCCTGCAGTTCAACTTCAACAACGTGCTTGAAGGCTCCGACACGGCGAGCGCAAATTCGACCACCGCGTATGTCCCGTCGCCGGCGATCGATGCGTCGTCGGGAACCCCGGCGTTCACCGTCACACCGCTGCCGAAGGTGCTGACGGCCGCGTGCCCGGGTGGTGGCGCTGCATGTGCGACCGCGGACATCGCGCTCGGGGACCTGCTCGTCGTCTCGCCGAACGCCGATGGCCAGACGCAGATGTCGGGTCACCTCCAGATGAACACCGAGTACACCGCGACGCTGAAGGCGGGGACGGTGGTCAACGACTTCTACGGCGTCCCCTGGACCAACGAAGCGGACATGGTGATCAAGTGGAAGACGCAGCCAGCGATCGTGATGACCAGTGTTGCGCTGCGTAACAGCGATCAGTCGTTCAGCGCGGGCAACAACGGCACGCTGACGAAGACGGGCGCGAACATCGACGTGCGCTTCGCGTTCAACGCGTCGATCGACCCGACGACGATCGATGCCACGGATTTCAAGATCGAGCCTCCCGTTACGGGCATCACGTTCTCGCCGTCGGGCTGCGGCGACTTCACCATCAACGCCAAGGGTTTCCTCGGCGCGTGCACGCTGCGCGCACGCTCTGCGGCGGCCAACTGGCCGGCCGGCACGTACACGGTCACGTTCCTCGCTGGCGCGAAGGTCAAGGACATCTTCGGTCTCGAGTACACGCACCCGGCTGACACCACCATCACGGTCGCAGTCGAAGAAGCGCCTGCTGCACAGCAGTGCCTCTAACCCCAAGGAGCAACACCATGCACAAGAACACGCTTTCGAACGTTCTCATGGCGACTGCCCTCGGGTCGCTCTCGGTACTGGGTTCGGCGCTCGTCGAAGACCAAACGGCCCGCGCGCAAGGTAGCGCCACGGTCGGTGGTCTGCGCGGCGTCGTCCGCGACAAGGGCACCGGCGACGTCGCGGTCGGCGCGACCGTTGTCGCGACCTCGCCCGCCCTCCAGGGTGAGCAAGTCGTGATCACCGACGAGACGGGGCAGTACTTCGTCACGTCGCTGCCGCCCGGCATCTACACGCTCACCGTCTACTACAACGACGCGACGTTCTCGCGCAGCAACGTGCTGATCCAGATCGGCAAGGAAGCTGTCGTCAACATCGTCGTCAACTCGGCGAGCAACACCGGCAAGCCAGCGGGCGAAGTCATCGTGATCGAGGGGGCGGCCCCGATCGTCGATCAAGGCTCGACGAAGACCGGCATCACGATCACCGACGACTACACGCGCAACATTCCGGTCGCGCGTACGTTCGGTGGCGTCGTCGGGTCTGCCGCCGGCGCGCAAGAAGACTTCTACGGTGTCTCGCTGTCAGGCTCGACGTCGGCGGAGAACGTCTACATCGTCGAGGGCATCAACACGACGGACACGGCATATGGCGGCATCTCGTCGAACCTGCCGAACGAGTTCATCGCAGAGACCGAAGTCATCACCGGCGGCTACAACGCCGAGTTCGGTCGCGCGACGGGCGGCATCATCAACGTCGTGACCAAGCAGGGCTCGAACGAGTTCCACGGCTCGGTGTTCGGCTACTACCGCCCGGGCGCGTTCGTGTCCGATGCGGAGGTCATCCAGCGCCAGGGCCAGTCGATCGATACGGCCACCAACCTCGATTACCAGTTCGACCTGGGCGCCGAGCTCGGTGGTCCGATCATCCAGGACAAGCTCTGGTTCCACGTCGGGTTCAACCCGAGCCTCCAGAAGCGCACGACCACGCGCTTCGTGCAGAGCCAGATCGACGACAATGGCGACGGTATCCCCGACGAGGAGCCGGGCACTGGCTTCACGGCCACGACGCCCGTGTCGCAGACCGACATTCCGCGCGAGCTGCAGACGTACTTCTTCACCGCCAAAATCAACGGCGCCATCGATCAGAACAACCAGTTCCAGATCTCGGCGTTCGGTAACCCGAGCTCGCGTGACGACTTGATCGAGCACTCGAGCGTCGTGACGCGCAATCCGAATCAAACGCGCTGGCACGTCGACGAGGGCGCGTACGACTTCTCCGGTAAGTGGACGTCGAAGTTCAACAAGGGCAAGACGCAGATCGATGCGGTCGTGGGCTACCACCACGGCTTCACCGACGAGGGAACTCTCGACGGTGCGATGGGCGTCCAGGATCAGCCCTGGGTCTATTACAACTACGAGCGCTCGCTGTACGACTTCGCGGACCTCGAGGGCCCGATGCGTATCGCCGCGTGTCAGGACGGTGGGCCGGACGATCCGTATCCGAACATCGTGAACTGTCCCGTCATCGACTACGCCGAGGGTGGCCTCAGCTTCCTCGAGCAGCGCACGAACACTCGTACGTCGGCTGCCGTTGCGGTCACGCAGCGCGTGAAGGCGCTCGGCTACCACGTGATCAAGGCCGGTATGGATGGTGAGTTCGCGACCTACGACGCGACGCATAGCTACACCGGTGGTGCTCGCTGGCGCCGCTCGGCGAACACGGCCGCAGGGGCGCCGGGTCGCTGGCAGCTCCGCGAGTTCTACAAGCGCGATCGTAACCTGATGCCGGGCGAGGATGCGGACTCGATCGTGCTCGAGGAAGGCCAGGAGCTGTGCGCGAACGACCGCGCGCTGTGCTCGAGGGCGGACGCGCAGGTCGCTTCGACCCTGAACCGCAACCTCGGTGCCTTCATCCAGGATTCCTGGCAGATCAGGCCGAACCTGACGCTCAACGTCGGCCTTCGCTGGGAGCAGCAGGTCGGCTATGTCGCCGACGAGCTCGCGGGCAAGCCGTCGCCCGAGGGTGAGACGATTCCGGATCGCGCGTACGAGCTGAATAACCTGCTCGCCCCGCGCATCGGCTTCATCTACGACCCGACCCGCGAAGGTAGGTCGAAGATCTTCGGTCACTACGGCCGGTTCTACGAGAACGTACCGATGGACATCAACGTCCGCGCGTTCGGCGGTGAGATCCTCAACCTCAACGTCTACAACTTCAACCGCGTCCCCGAGGGCGGCGGTGGCTACGATCCGAACTGCAACGTCGACCACACGGCCGGCGAGTCGTCGGAGGCGCTGGTCGCTCGGATCTCGAGCTGCAACGATCGTTTCCATCAGGCGACCCTCGGTGGTGGTTACGAGTACGTGTCGCCTGGGCTGCAGGGGCAGCGCACCGACGAGATCATCCTCGGCGTGGAGTACGAGATCGTCCCCGACCTCACGGTGGGCGCGAACTACGTGCACCGCACGCTGCCGGTCGTTATCGAGGACATCTCGCTCGACGCCGGCAACACGTACCTGATCACCAACCCGGGCTTCGACTTCTCGAGCGAGGCCGATAAGCTGCAGCAGCAGGCCGACCGGCTCCTCATGTCGGCCGACGCGGGTGACCAGGCGCTCGGCGCGCTGTACGCGACCCGCGCGGAACAGCTGGCCTCCGTGAGCCGGCTGCAGAAGCCGGTGCGTGACTACGACGCGATCCAGGTGCTGGCGCGTCAGCGTCCGACCAAGGTGTCGCTGCTGCAGGCGTCGTACACGTTCTCGCAGTCGCGCGGTAACTACCCCGGTCTGTTCTCGACCGAGACGTTGCAGCTCGACCCGAACCTCACCTCGCTCTACGACTTGCCCGAGCTGATGGGTAACCGGTACGGCAAGATGGGTCTCGATCGTCCGCACAACCTCAAGGTCGACGGGTTCTACCTGTTCGATCTCAAGAAGAGCGGCCAGATCGTGGCGGGCGCCAGCTGGCGCACGCAGTCGGGCATCCCGCACAACGCGCTCGCGGGACACGTGATCTACGGTGACAGCGAGTCGTTCCTGTTGCCGCGTGGCTCGATGCCGCGCTCGCCGGTGACCAACCAGTTTGATGCGCGCCTGGCTTACGGCTACCGCCTCAGCAAGACGGTCACTCTCGAGGGCTTCCTCAACGTGTTCAATCTGTTCAACCAGCAGGACGAGCTCGATGTCGACGAGGAGTACACGCAGGACTCCGCGCAGCCGGTGATCGGCGGCCAGATGTCGGACCTCGCCCATGTGAAGGTCATTGACGTCGCGACGGGCCAGGAGCTCAACCAGACCATCACCCCGAAGAAGAACTTCGGCAACGTTACGCAGCGCACGACGCCGCGTAACTTCCAGCTGGGCTTCCGCCTGACCTTCTGATTCGCGGGGTTCTGAGTATCTGCGCACACGTGCGCACTTGCCAAGGGCCTGCATTCGCAGGCCCTTTTGTCGTTTCGGGTTCGCTAGATCGACCGCCCTGTGCGCGCGTTCATAGCGCCTATGGACATTCGGTTTGGCGATCATCCGTCGTTTCATCGCGCGGCTCTCGGCATGGTTGGCGGCAGCGCCGCGCTCGGCCTGGCGCTTCACTTCATCAAGCCGGGTCCGAGCCCGACTGGCGCGATGATCGCGGGTCTGGGCGGCATGGCGCTCGGTGCCGCACTTGGCTACGGCAAGCCGGCCTTCCGCATCGCTGCGGCGGGCCTGGCGTGCGTGCCACTGCTCGCGATGGCGACCTCGGTGACGACTCTCTCGATCACGGCGGCCATCATGGGCGTCGGTCTCGCGGCGTTCGGCCTGCGCGGCATGCGCGGCGCGCTCGCGGTCATGGTCGGCGCGACGGCCACGATGCTCGCGATGTGGGGCGCGCATCGCATCGGTGCTGCGAAGCAGACGGCGGACATGTCTCTTCTGTTCCGCGATGTGATGTCGGCGACCGCGATGGGCCTGATGGGTGTGTTCGCGGTGATCCCGCGCCACCTCAAGATCTCGCTCGATCCGGTGACCGCGGCGCTGCGTCGCCTGCCGAACAGCCTCGATGCCGAAGTGCGTGACCTGTGCACGCGCTCGATGACGATCTGGAACGGTGCCAAGGACAAGCTCGCCGACAACGACCCGGGCAAGAACCTCGTGCGTGACGGCGTGCTCAAGACCCTCGAAGTCGCGGCCAAGAGCGCCGAGGTCAGCGCACAGGGCGCAACCGATGCCGAGCTGACCAAGCGCATGGCGGATCTCGACACGCGCATCGCCGCGGCGACCGACAGCGAAGTGAAGGCGCAGTACCAGTCGGCGCGCGCCGCGCTCGAAGATCAGAAGCGCTACCGCGAGCACATCACGCAGGGTCGCGAGCGCATGATCGCTCGCATGCACAACCATGTCGCCGCGCTCGAGAAGTTCCAGCTCGCCGCAGGCGGCCTCGCAGCCGCGCGTGCAGCAACCGCTGGCGCGACCGCCGTCAAGCAGCTCGAGGAGCTGTCGGCCGATGTCGCGGCCAGTGGCGAGGCGCTTGCCGAGCTCGAGCTCGAAGCCCCAGCTACCCCGACGGCATCCGAGACGCCGGCCTCGGCGTAACGAATCTCTCACTGTCCACGCAAGGCTCGGCTCCAAGTCGATGTACGCCGCGCTGCCAGCGCGGCGTTGGTGCGTTTCGGGTGATACGATCAGCGTTCCAGGAGGAATCTAGATGCGTGCCCTCGCAGCGATCACGTTCGTCGTCGGCCTGTTGTTCAGCAGTCCGGCGCTCGCCGACAAGAACGCAGACGTCTATTACAAGGAAGGTCTCGCGTACAAGCTCGAGGGCAAGATCGACAAAGCGATCGAAGCTCTCGAGGCGGCGACCGCGCAGAACCCGAAGCACGGCATGGCGTGGGCCTCGCTGGGCGCTCTGTACAAGCAGAAGAAGGATCTGCCCAAGTCGATCACCGCCTACGAAAACGCGTCGAAGATCATCACCAAGGACAAGACCATCTGGCGCAACCTGGGCACCGCGTACGCCAACAGCGACAAGCTGGAGCAGGCGCGCGAGGCCCTGTTCACCGCGTGCAGGCTCGATCCCAAGGATGCCGAGATCCGCTACCTGCTCGGCACCGTTCGCAACAAGCTCAAGGATCACAAGGGCGCGATCGTCGATCTCGAGAAGGCCGTCAAGATCAACCCGAACGAGGGCGAGTGGTGGCACAGCCTCGGTGTCGCGTATCGCCGTGACGAGCGCGTCGACGATTCGATCAAGGCCTACGAGAAGGCGGTCGAGCTGAGCCCCAACGAGGCGCGGTTCCACCAGGACCTCGGTGTCGCGTGGCGTCGCAAGGACGATCCGGACAAGGCGATCCCGCACTACGAGAAGGCGACGAGTCTCGATCCGACCCTCGCCGATGCCTGGTTCGATCTCGGCTACATGTACAAGCGGAACAAAGAGAACGAGAAGGCGATCGCCGCGTGGCAGAAGTATCTCGACCTCAACAAGGGCAAGGATGCCGAGGGCGGCAAGCGCATCGAGGACGAGATGACCTCGATCGGTGGAGCTCCGAAGCCGGCCAAGCCCGCGCCCAAAAAGCCCGCGCCGAAGAAGAAGTGAGCCGACAGCTTCCGCCGCGCATCCCGTCTAAACGCCCGCAAATCCTCGAAACTGGGCGGTTTGCGACTGCATGGTAGGGTGGGAGGATGCGGATCAGCTGGTTGTCAGCCGAAGAAATTGCTTCGGCCCGGCGAGCGCTCAAAGCGCAAGGGGCCACGTGGGACGACCACTTCGGCCCCGACTTCGCAACCCCCGCCGAGCCGCCGGGCCTCGAGCATTTCGACTGGGCCGGCATGACCGAGCACGTCGCGAGGGCCGAGCGCGTCTCCGAGGTCGTACGCGAGCAAGGTCTCGCCGCGGCCCGTGCCCGCTTCGCTGGCTCCGAGGTCGCGATCGAGGCGGCCACGCTCGCGGCCGCCGCTCATCAGGACGATGCTCTCGATCTCGAGCAGGTCATCAAGGTCCTGCGTTGCGACATCGACACCTACGTGTTCTATGCGCCGTTCCTCGAGCTGATGATCGAGATGTCGCGCCACGATCGTGATGCGGTGGTGACGACCTACGAGCAGTTCGTCGACAACTACGCCAGTGCCCTGTCGGTCGTGCCGCATGGCTCGGCTCGCATCGGTGCGGTGCGCGATGGGCTCGCTGACTTCTACGTGACCGTGGGGAAGATGGAGGACGCCGAGAACCTCTTCGAGCGCCGGCACGAGGAGGATCGTAACGACGTCGCAGTCGCGCTGTCGGCGGCGCGTGCGTTCCTCGCCGCGGGCAATATCTCCCACGCGGTGCGCTGGCTCGGTGTTGGTGCGGGCCGGGCGCAGACCCTGGGCCGCGAAGATCTGGCGAGCAAGCTGCGCGAGAAGCAGGAATCCGTTCGCAAGCGTCTGAGCTGATCGCTGACGGTCTGAGGTGCGGGCGCCGGCTCTCTCAGAGGTGACCGAGAGCGGTCTGCAGTCGATCGACGGCGATCAGCTCGAGGCCACACGAGTCAGCCGCCGAGAGGCGCCGCGCATTCTGCGTGGGAATCAGCGCACGCTTGAAGCCGAGCCGCGCGGCCTCGGCGATCCGGTGCTCGCACAGCGTGACCGCACGGATCTCGCCGGCGAGGCCGACCTCGCCGAACATGACGGTGTGCGGATCGAGCGCGCGCCCACGCGCCGATGACGCGATCGCGCAGGCGATTCCGAGATCGATCGCGGGCTCGTTGAGGCGGAGACCACCGGCGACGTTCACGAACACATCGCGGTCGAGAAGATCGCAGGCAGCTCGTTGAGCCAGCACCGCGAGCAGCAGCGCGACTCGATTGCTGTCGACGCCTGCAGCGGTGCGGCGACCGAGGCCGGCACTCGCCGGTGCGACCAACGCCTGGATCTCGACGAGCAGTGGACGCGCACCATCGGCAGAGGCGACGACGACCGAGCCCGGCGCACCGAGCGGCCGCTCGGCCAGCAGATGCGCCGAGGGATTCTCGACCTCCGCCATGCCGGCACCACGCATCTCGAACACACCGATCTCCTGCGTGGAACCGAACCGATTCTTGTGGGCACGCAGGATGCGGTAGGGGCCACCATCACCCTCGAGCTGGAGCACGACATCGACGAGGTGCTCGAGCGTCTTGGGACCGGCGAGACCACCGTCCTTGGTGACGTGACCCACGGCGATCGTCGGGGTTCCGGTGGTCTTTGCGAACTGGGTCAGGCGCCCCGCGCATTCGCGAACCTGTGCAAGCGAGCCAGGGATCGAGTCGAGCAGCGTGGTGTAGACGGTCTGGATCGAGTCGACCGCGAGGACGGCGGGTTTGGTCGCGTGCGCATGCGCGAGGATCTTTTCGACATCGGTCTCGGCGACGATCGAGATCCCCTCGTGCGCGGCGCCGACGCGACGAGCGCGCATCGCGGTCTGCGCGACGGATTCTTCGCCCGTCGCATACAGCACGCCGTTGCGCGCATGGCTCGAGCCGCCACGACCCTCGCTCGAGTTGGCCGACGCGCCACGATGAACGGCGAGACCGGCCAGCGCCTGGATCAGCAGCGTTGATTTGCCGACGCCCGGATCGCCGCCGAGGAGGATCATGCTGCCCGCGACGAGGCCACCACCGAGCACGCGATCGAGCTCGGTGATTCCGCTGGTGCGACGCGGGCCGCCGGCACCGTCGGTGACAGCGGTGATCGAGATCGGCGCCGCACCATCGGCGACACCGGTTGCACTCGGGCGCGACGGCTCGGATTGCGCCATCTCTTCGATGAGGGTGTTCCACTCCTGGCACGCAGGGCAGCGGCCGAGCCACTTGCTCTCGATGTGCCCGCACGACTGGCAGCAATAGACGCTGCGCGGCGCCTTCAGTGCCTTGATGCGGGCCATGCCCGTGACATAGCAGCTGGGTCTGACGCTGAGCGGATGAGCAGGGGCTCTGGCTTAGAAGCCGAGGACCATGCGCATCTGGATCGCGTGTGCGGTGCCGCCGTCGCCGACGTTGGCCGCGCCGTTGATGTCGGGGCCGTAGCCGTAGCCCGTGCCGCCATCGAGGATGTCGTTGGCCGGATGGCTCAGCGCACCGAATGGGAACAGGACACCATAGGAGAAGCCGGCGAACAGGCGGTGCCCGTTGTAGCCGATGTCACCGTTGAACTCGGTGCCGTACAGCTCGGAGTTACCCGGCGTCGCGATCGGCTTGAGTGCGAACGACGTGATGTTCGAGACCTTGAACGTGATCGACTTGGTGAGGTCGTAGGCCAAGAACGGCTTGCCGTAGACCGCGTTGGTGACGGCGCCATAGAGGCGACGCCACAGGATCATGTCGACCTTGTACTCACGGTCGAAGATGAACTGCGTGTACGTGCAGCTGTGCTGCGTGTTGCAGACGTTCGGATCGCCGAGCTGGTTCGCGTAGGCGACGTTGGTGAGGCCTTCGACCGTGGTGCCGTTCGACTGCGCGTCCCACTGATCGCCGGTGGCAAAGCCGCCCTCGAGACCGAGGCGGAGCTTGCCTTCGACACCCTTCCAGGTGAGGCGACCGACACCACCGAGCTTGCGAATGCTGTGGTCACCCGAGATGCCGAGGTCGTCGACCGACTTCAGCGTGCCGAACTGCCCGACGAGCTCGCCCTCGAGGAGGAGGTTGCCGATACCGAGCTTCACCCAGAGGTCGGGCGAGTAGGTGGTGAGGTTGCGCGGCACGTACTGCGCCGGATCGGGCGCGCCACCGAGCGTGAACCCGTTGAGGTTCTGGTCCCAGTCCTGGGTCTTGTACTCGAAGTAGACGCCCCAGTTGAACGCGACATCGCCACGCTCGGCGGTGTCACGGAACTCCTGCGGCGAGTCCATCTTCGAGATCACGCCGACCCAGCTGTTGGAGTCGTCGCCGTCCTCGAGATCGTAGGGGTGACCTTCGTTGCCCTTGTTCGCTTCGGTCTGGTTCGAGACGAAGCGCGTCGCGTTCCAGTCCGAGGCGACCATCGCGCGCAGCGAGGTACCCGGGATGGTGGCCGAGAAGCTGACGCGGTCGACGGTGTCACCGTAGTCGCCGTCGTAATCGTAGGTTCCGTTGATCGGATCCTCGCCACCGCCGTGGTTCCAGACGCCGAGGCCCCAGTGGTTGGGCTGGCGGCCGAGCTTCAAGATACCGAGCGGAACCGCGACCTCGGCCCACGCACGCTTGACCGTGAGCGCATCGCGATCGCTGTTGCGACCGGCCACGCTCGCGTCTTGACCTTCGATGAAGGGACCAAACAGCGGCCGGTTGGTGTCGGAGTAGACGCCGGAGTAGTCCTCGCCGAGCGGGGTCGAGCCGAGCACCAGGTTGTCGTAAACGTCGGCCTGGATGTGGATCGAGGTTCCCTCGTCGATGTTGAACGTCGGCTCGAGGCGGAGCCGCATGTTCGTGCTCGACAGCGAGTTGTCGCAGCCAGCACCGGCTCGGTTGCACGACAGCGCGCGACGGAACGGTGCACCGCCGAGCGCAGGATCATCGTTGAACCCGAGGTGGAAGTTCTTGAACCAGTCGGTGCGCAGACGGAAGTAGCCGCCCATCTCGAGCAGCTTCCAGCGCTTGCGGCGACCCTTCGGCGGCGGCAGCGCCGGCGTCGTGGGGAGGAGGCCCGGCGTCTTGGGCGCGGCCTCGGCGACGCCGTCCTTCTTCTCTTCGCCAGCACCTTGCTGGGGACCACCCATGCCGCCGCCCATGGGGCCGCCGGGGGTCATTTGTGCCTCGGCGACCTGCGCGCCGATGAGCAGGAATGCGGTGCCGATCCAGAGTCGGTGAAGACCCATTGAGCCTGAGTAAGACATTAGAAACCCGGGGTTTTTTGCGGCATCGCGTGAAGTCGGCGGACTATAGGCATCCCGCGAATGCGGGGTCAACGGTGGTGGCGCTAATTGGCCGGTGCGCCACGCTAGGCGTTATGGTTCGTGCGATGGGATTCGACCGTGGTGCGCTCACTCGCGTTGCCTGCATCACGCTGTTGTTTGGCTGCGGACCGACTGTAAAACCCGGTTCAGTACCCGATGAGCCCAGCCCCGTCACGCACGGCGTGAAGCCGCTGAGAGTGAACCCGCAGGGCCGGCGCGTTGTCGTCGGAGAGATGTGTCCGCAAGGCGCGGGCGGCAGGCCGTCGGTCACGCCACTCGTGATGCGTGGCGTGGCGTGGAACGACAGCGCGACCGAGGTCGCCGCGACCGTCGAGCGCGGCAGCGTTCCGCGCTTCGTCGTGTACGGCGTCGACGGGAGACCTGCGGGCGCGTTCGACACGCTGGGGATCGTCGACATCGCGCCGGGGCAGTCCGTCGCGAGCGGCACCTATGTCGGCGCGTCCGCGTGCACGTATGCGGTGACCGCGAAGCCGAATGCAGGCGCGATGGAGACGCGCGGAGAAGATCCCGCGTGCGGCGGCGCGACCAAGGGCTGCGGCATCGCAGTCGGCGAGCTCGCGCGCGACGATGCACCCGAGGGTCCGGCGTTCGCGACCGGCGGCGCCTGCATGTCGGGCAACGATCTCGTGGTCGACATCGATGGCGACGGCACGATGGAGGCGTTCCCGATCACGAGCGCGCTCGATGGCATTCGCGCCCCCGCCGCCGAGTGGACCGCGAATCCGACCGCGACGCCGAATGCCGCCGCGCCGTGCACGCCGAAGTTCCAGACCTACGACCTCAAGCTCCTGCCGCCCCCGCGCGCCGGCAAGGCGCCCGTGCTCAAGGGTGCCGCTGCAGGCGACGCGATGGTGACGGTCGACGTCCTCGCGGTGATCGATCTCGACGCTGACGGCCGCCGCGAGCTGATCTTGGCCATGCGGTTCCCGACCGTCCGCTCGATCGTCGTCTACACCGCGACCGACAGCCCGCAGCGCCTGGAGCTGGCGGGCGAGGGGCAGTCGTTCGCGCGCTGACACGGTTGCCGTCCAGCGCCAACCTGGTTTGCGACTCCGCTCACACAAGGCCGAGCTGGACCTACATCGATGTTCGTGGTGATGCGAGATGATCCACGTCGCGCCCGCTGGCAGACCGTGGTGGCACATCGCTGGCACTATGGGGACCGCATGATCCGTTCGCTTGGCTTGTCCCTCGTCGCGGTCGCTTCCCTCGTCGCGTGCACCGACACCGGTGCCCACCTGACGCTGTCGGCCCCGGACGGGCCGAGCAACGCCAAGACGTTTCGCGTGGTGCTCGCGACGCCCGAGCAGATCCCCGCGATCCGCAACCAGCGCCTCGCGCCGGGCGACCCATCGACGACCGACGTCAGCTACTTCCTGCAGCGCACGGTCGCGGGCGGCGAGGGCGAGGCGATCGACGACGTCGACGGTTTCACCGTTCGCATCGCACCCGACACCGCGCTGCTGGAGAGCAGCTTCATCCCGTTCGTGCTGATCTACGACAGCGGCGGCAGGATCGAGGGCATCGGCACCTATCGCGCGGGTGATGCGCCGCCGTCGGCGATCCGCGTCGCGACCGACGTGATCGACAAGTATGTGGTCAACGTCGAGCGCACCAAGGAGATCACCGACGATGCGGTCGAGCTGCAGCCCGGCGAGCTGCGCGTCGTCACGTGCTACCACGACGACCAGACGTCCTACCCGAGCGGCCTCGCATGGCACACGCGCGAAGGTAAGCAGTACCGCCTGTTGTTCCCGAACGATGGCAGCCTCGACGCGACCGGCCGCGAGCTCGACATGGACTGCGATGACCACGAGGTCACCGCGCAGAGCAGCCACCGCGACTGCGACGACACGCGCAGCGCGTATCACCGCGACGCGGAGGACGTCTGCGACGGCGAGGACACCAACTGCGATGGCGCGCAGACGATCGCGAGCGCGTGCGACGTGGAGCTGGACTGCGCGGACCCGTTCTCCCAGCGGGGCGTCCAGCTGTGCAACGACACCACGCAGCAGGAGACGGCCTGCCACGCGACCGCGGCCTGCACCTGTACGAATGCGGCCGGCAGCGCCGGGTGCCGCTTCTGCACGGTGCCGTTCGAGACCAGCATCGCGATGCCGAGCATGCAGGGGACCGTGCACCCGTGCCAGCCGGCGATCGGCACGTTCGATACGAAGCTGTGCACCGAGATCAACAAGTGCGACGTCGAGGTCGTCGACGTGCGCGGCGGCTGGAAGGTGAAGATCTCCGCGCCACAGTCCAACGCGTTCGGTCAGCGCGCCTACGATGTCGAGCGGTTCCTCGCGATTCAGGTCGAGCGCCCCGAGGGCTCGAGCTACGAGACCCAGGGCACCGGCCTCATGCCCGTCGCGGACATCGACCTCGCGTTCATCACCGCGGCCGGCACGTACTATGTCGGGATCGAGCTCAAGCTCGACGAGAGCGCCGAGGCCTGTCCGGTCGCCCCGGCGCCCGCAATGCTGACCTGCTACTGAGCATCTGCTACCGTCGCCAGCGTGCGTGACGACGTAGGTCAGATCCTGTGGGTCGGCTTTGCCGGCACGACGCTGCCGCCCGGGCTTCGTGCCCGCCTCGATGCCGGTGGTGCCGGTGCGACGATCCTGTTCAAGCGCAACCTGGTCATCGAGAAGAACCCGGGCGCCACGGTTCCGGTCGAGACCTGCGACCTCGACGCGCTGGTCGCGCTCAACCGCGACCTGCATCGCTCGGCGCCTGACGGTACGCCTGCGCTGATCGCGGTCGATCAGGAAGGCGGGCTGGTCCAGCGCGTGCGCGCCCCGGCAACGATGTGGCCGCCGATGATGGCGCACGACGGTCTGCCCGCCGGTGAGGACGAGCGCGTCGCCGAGCAGGTCGGTCGCGCGATGGGCGAGGAGCTGCGCGCACTCGGCTTCGACATCGACTTCGCGCCGGTGCTCGATATCCACACCAATCCGGCGAACCCGATCATCGGCGAGCGTGCGTTTGGCCGTGACGCGACGACGGCGGCGCGGCGAGCACTCGCGTTTGCGCGGGGGCTCGATGCTGCGGGCGTGATCGCGTGCGGCAAGCACTTCCCGGGGCACGGCGACACTGATACCGATTCGCACCTCGAGCTGCCGCGCGTCGATCATCCGTGGGATCGGCTCGAGAAGATCGAGCTGGCGCCGTTCAAGCTCGCCGCGCAGGCGAAGCTGCCGATGCTGATGACCGCGCACGTGGTGTTCGCCGCGCTCGACGCGACGCGGCCGGCGACGCTGTCCGAGAAGGTGATCACGGGGCTGCTCCGCAAGCAGCTGGGCTACCAGGGCGTGATCGTCTCCGACGATCTCGACATGCGGGCGATCGCCGGGAACATGGGCGTGGACTACGCGGCCGTGCAGGCGGTCCGTGCGGGCTGCGACGTGCTGCTGCTGTGCTGCAACGAGGAGTTCCAGGCCGCGGCGGAGGCGGCGCTGATCCGGGAGGCCGAGAGCGACAGTGACTTCCGGCGCAAAGTCGGCGAGGCCGCGAACCGGGTGCGCGCGATGAAGAAGGCGCACGCAGCTTCGGTGAAGAACATGGGCCCGCTCGGCCGCGACATCGTGGGGTCGTTCGAGCACAAGCGCTTGGCCGACCGGCTCGCCGGCCGCGTCTGAGCCGTTGCGGCCTTTCGTGCACGTGCACGTGCACGTGTCACGTGTCACGTGCACGAGTCAGGCGTGCACGTTTCAGTGATATCGCGCGACGTGACGGCCCACGAGAACCTTCGCCGGCCGTAGCAGGCGCTCGGCGAACTTGTAGCCCGGTTCGATCTGGTCGATGACGACGTTGTGCGCCGCCGGGTGCGAGACGGGCACCGTGCCCACCGCCTCGTGCTCGGTCGGATCGAACGGCTGGTGCCGGGCATCGATGCGCTGGACCCCAAAGCGCGTCAGCACACCCGCAAACTGACTGCGCACCAGACGCACACCCTCGACCACGCTGGGCGCCTCACCACCGTGCTCCGCCGCCTGGATCGAGCGATCCAGGTTATCCAGCACGGGCAGCAGCTCGAGCACGAGCTTCTCCCGCATCTCTTGCGCCGCACGCGCCGCGTCGCGCTCCACGCGCGCCTTCGCCGCCTCCAGCTCACGCAGCGCACGGGTCATCTGCACGTCCGGCCGCTCGGGCTCGGGCGCATCGACGTCACGGCTGTCCGTTTCGGCTTCCGCGGTCGGATCCAGGCCTTCGAGTGAACGCATGGTGATCTCTCCTAGGAGACTCACTCCAAGTTCCGTGCCGTGCTAACGACAGAGGCCGCGCGTGCAGTTCAACTCGTACCTGTTCGCATGCTTCTTCGCCGTGGTGCTCGCCGTGCACCACGCGCCGCTGCCGTGGAGCGTTCGCAAGGTCGCGCTGCTGGTGTTCAGCTATGCGTTCTACGCGGCGTGGGATCCGCCCTTCGTGCTGCTGCTCATCGCGTCGACGATCGTCGACTGGTTCGTCGCCAAGGCGATGTCAGCGGCCCAGGCTCGCGCACGCCGGCGCGCACTGCTGCTGGTCAGCCTCGTGTTCAACCTCGGGCTACTCGCGTACTTCAAGTACGCCGCGTTCGCGACGCGCTCGCTCGCGGAGCTACTCGCGAGCGTTGGCATCGCGTGGACACCTGCGGCCCCCGACGTCGTGCTGCCGATCGGTATCTCGTTCTACACGTTCATGACGATCTCGTACACGATCGACGTGTACCTGCGCCGCAGCCAGCCTGCGCGGCACTTCCTCGACTACGCGCTGTACGTCACGTTCTTCCCGCACCTGGTGTCGGGCCCGATCGTGCGCGCCACCGAGCTGGTCCCGCAGTTCGAGGCGCCTCGCCGTGCGACGAGCGCGATGCTCGGCTGGGGCCTCGCGCTCCTGGTGCTCGGCCTGTTCGAGAAGGTCGTCGTCGCCGATGGTCTGCTCGCGCCGGTCGTCGAGCGCGTGTATGCCGCGAAGCTCACGGTCGTCAGCACTGCGGATGCATGGACTGGCACGCTCGCATTCGCGGGCCAGATCTTCTGCGACTTCGCTGGCTACTCGACGTGCGCGATCGGCACCGCGCTGTGCCTGGGCTTCTCGTTGCCGGAGAACTTCCGCTTCCCCTACGCGGCGGTCGGGTTCTCGGACTTCTGGCGGCGCTGGCACATCTCGCTGTCGAGCTGGCTGCGCGACTACCTCTACGTTCCGCTCGGCGGCAATCGCAAGGGATTGACGCGCACGCACGTGAACCTCATGCTCACGATGCTGATCGGCGGGCTGTGGCACGGCGCCTCGTGGACGTTCGTCGTGTGGGGTGGATTGCACGGGCTCTACCTCGTCGGCGAGCGCATCGCGAAGCGCGCGGCAGGCGAAGCTCCCGTCTGGAAGACGACCCCGGCGCGCGTGTTCCTCGCGCTGCTCACGTTCGTGCTCGTGTGCATCGCGTGGGTGTTCTTCCGCGCCACGAGCTTCGCGCAGGCGTTTCGTATCGTCGGTGCGATGTTCGGGGCTGGCGCCGGCGCGGTGCACCTCGAGTACGCCGCGGTGCTCGTACCGATCGGCCTCTTGCTCGCCATTCATTGGTCACTGCGCGACACCACGCTCGAGACCGCCGTCGAGCGCACCGCCTGGCCGCTTCGCGTCATCGCCCTGTCCGCCATGATTCTCTGCCTCGTGCTGTTCCCCGGGATCGATCGTGCCTTCATCTACTTCCAGTTCTGACGACCACCTTCACGTGCCCATGCGGCAAGTCCCCGGCGGGCGCTGGGGACTCGTGTGGTTGTGCACGCTCGTGCTGGTCGGCGGCAGCGTGCTCGCGCTCGAGAAGTTCGTGCGCACGCGCGGCTTCGTGCCGTCGGTCAAGGACGACGAGTACTCGTGGGCCCTCGCGCGGCGCCAGGCGTCCAACGATGCACCGCGTACGGTCGCCGTGCTGGGTGCCTCGCGCATCCTGCTCGCCTTCTCGCCGCAGGCATTCCGCGCGGCGCTACCGGGCTGGACCTACGTGCAGCTCGCGAAGCAGGGCACGTACCCGCTCGCCACGCTGCGCGACCTCGCGTTCGATCCCGCGTTTCGCGGCATCGCGCTCGTCGACATCAACGAGGGCGGCTTCGACAGGTACCACTGGGACAGCCAGACGCCGCTCGTCGAGACGTCTCACCGCGGCTGGCGGTCGGTCGGTCACCTCGCCGAGCGTTGGCTCGAGACGGCCGTGCAGTCTCGCGTCGCGCTGCTCGCGGGCGACGGCCTGCGTACGATTGGCTCGCTGATTCGCGAGGGTCGCTGGCCCAAACCGTTCTACACGACGACGTTTGCCGACCGCACGAAGTTCGCCGACTACAACATGACCGACGTCGAGCGGCGCCGGCTCGTGCAGCTCGCGAACATCGAGAGCAGCACCCCGAGGGTCGACGACACCGAGACTTGGTTCGCGAACGCGATGGCCCAGGAGCTGTACGTCATGCTGATCCAGTCCCGCGGCGGGCAAGTGGTCTACGTGCGGATGCCGACGTGCGACGAGCGCTGGACCAACGACGAGATCCAGTGGCCCAAGACGCGATTCTGGGATCGCCTCGCGCGAGCCACGCGCGCGGTCACGATCCACTTCAAGGATCACCCCGTGCTCGCGGGCTTCGAGTGCCCCGACACCTCGCACATCGCATCGAAGGATGGTCCTCAGCTCACGCGCACGGTGATCGACATCCTGCGCGAGCGCGGCGTGCTTCAGCGCTGAACGAGGATGCCTTCAGCGAGCAGCAGCAGCAGCACGAGCGCGGCGAGTGCGTGCCACAGCTCGACGCGCCGCTGGGTATCGACCGGCATGCTGCCGCCGCCGGTGCCCGATGTCGGCAACGCCTCGACGGGGGCAGGCGTGAGATCGGAGCCGCGCGCATCGATGTTGACGACGAACCCGAGCTCATCGCGCTCGCGCGTGGCGCCGGTCTGATCGGTGCCGACGACGCGGTAGATCCCGACGCGCTCGGTCTTGCCGAAGCGTACCGAGCTGCGGCCGGTGATGCGGTCGCCTTCGTACACCGCGCCGAGCCCCTCGGGGCCGCGGACCTCGAGGCGCTTGAGATCGCTGGTGGGTAGCGCGACCGAGCTACCGACGACATGATCGCTGTCGCCATCGAGCGCGTGCTTGCGTGCGAGGTGTCGCACGGTCTGCTGCACGAGTGGCAGGTAGCCGGCGGAGATGCTCCACAGTGTGTTCCAGTCGCGATCGATCGACGACGTGTACAGCAGCGCGCGACCCGCACCGATCGAAGCCTCGACGAGCGCGGCGGCGCCGTTCGTGAACCGGGCGAGGACCTTGCGCTCCGAGGTCGACGTGGTCGGCCCGAGCAACGAGATCTTGAAGAACTTCGCCTCGGCGAGTCCGGGTGCGTCCTTGGCGAACGCCTTGAAGATCGGATGGTCGGCCTCCCACTTCACGAGGTGCAACGCGCGGCTGTCGCGCTCGTTCGGTGCCGCGCCCCACGTGGTGTCGATCGGATCGCGCAGGCTCTGCGGCATCACCGGCAGCATCGTCTTGTCGTACGCCGCCGGATCGACGCGATCGCCGGGGGTGATCAAGATGCCGCCACCGGCGCGCACCCAGCCGGCGAGGACATTCACGCGATCGGCGGGCAGGGCAGGGACGTTCGCGAGCACGACGACGTCGTAGTCGTTGATCTCGATCCGCGCGGTGCCCTTGTCGCCGGCGCGCGGAATGATGCCGGCGAGCTCCTCGGCGGTCACCACGCGAATACGGGTGCCGCTGTCGTCGCGATCGCCAGGGCGCAGGGCGGCCTCGAGATAGAACGTCTCGTCGTCGAGCCGCACCGTGCGCGGGTCGCCGTTGACGACGAGCACGCGAACCTCGTCGCGCAACGTCGCGCTGACCCAGCGGCGGTCGTCGATCGGCAGCGCATCGCCGGCGAGCGAGACCGAAGCATCCGTGGCGCGCGTACCCGGCGGCAGCGTGGCGAGGAAGCGCTTCACCTTCTTCTCGCCCGCGTTGACCTCGATCGTGCCGCGCGCGACCACGCGGTCCGCGATCGAGAGCTGGAGCTCGACCTTGGCGTTCTCGTCGCTGTAGTTGCCGACCTCGGCATCGAACGCGACACCACGGGAACCAGCGCCCGGATCGGCCACGACTCTCAGCGCGGTGACCGCCAGGTTCGGCATCATCTCGGGGCGCAGATCGACCGTCACGAGCTGCGGACCATCGGGGCCCCACGCTTGCTCGTCGGGACGCACGCCGTTCTTCGCGAGGAGCGACAGCAGAAAGACCGTCTTGCGCGCGTGGCTCGACGACGCGAGCAGCTGCCCCGCGCGACCGAGGGCGCGGGTGGTATCCGGCGGCCGCGAGCTCGGCGTGAGCGCGAGGAGCTGGTCACGCAGGCGCAGGTGATCGCGGGTGAGCTCGCTTGGATGATCTGCGGACTCCGACGCGCGCACGATCGCGACTTCGGCCTCGGGACCGAGCTGCACGAGCAGGCGGCGAGCCTCGTCGATCGCGCGGCGAATCCATGGCTTGCCGTCGACGAGGTAGCCCGCCGCGAACGAGTCATCGATCACGAGCACGGCCGCCTGCGGCCCGCGGGTGACCATCGGTCCCTTGCGCTCGCACGACGTGAACGGCTTGGCGAGCGCGACGGCGATCGCGAGGCACACCAGCGCGCGGGTGAGCAGCAGCAGGCGCTCGCGCAGCTGCAACCGCTTCGCGGTCTTGCGCTTGGTCGCCATCAGGAAGTCGAGCGCAGCGAACTTCACGATGCGTGCGCGGCGCCGGCCGATCAGGTGGATCGCGATCGGCACCGCGATCGCGGCGAGCCCGGCGAGCATGAGAGGCGCGAGGAATCCCACTACGACGCCCTCCGGCCCGGACCCAGGCGCGAGCGTGCGACGAGCAGATCGAGCAGCGTGCGCTCCACCGGCGTGTCCGTCGACACGAGGTGGTAGTCGATGCCCGATGACACCAGCATCCCGCGCGTGCGCGTGAGGAACTGCTCCATCCTCTCGAGGTAGTCCTTGCGGATCGCGGCGGGATTCACCAGCAGGCGATTCGTCGACTCGAGCGCATGGAACTCGGTGAGCCCCTCGTACGGGAACGTGCGCTCGTGCGGTGCGAGCACGTGCAGCACGCTCACGTCATGGCGCTGCGCGCGTAGCGTGGCGAGTGCTTTGACCGTGGCGTCGTCGGCATCGAACAGATCGCTGGCGAGCACGATCAGCGCGCGACGGCGGCGGGACAGCTCGGAGATTCGCTGCAGCGCGTGAGCGGGCGACTCGTCGCCGGTGCCGCCCTTGGCCATCACGCTGTCGAGCACGCTGAGCAAGTCGTGCAGGTGTGTGGTGCGCGCACGCGGCGGCACCATGGTCTCGAGCTTGTTGTCGCCGCACGCGAGCAGACCGACCTTGTCTTGCTGCTGGATCACCAGATACGCGAGCGCCGCGAGCGAGAGCCCGGCGTACTCGAGCTTGGCGATGCCGCCGCCGCCGAACTGCATCGACGACGATGCGTCGAGCACGAGGTACACGGTCAGCTGGGACTCTTGCTCGTACTGCTTGACGTAGTAGCGGTCGCCCTTGGCGTACGCCTTCCAGTCGACGTGGCGGAGCTCGTCGCCGGGCGAGTACTCCTTGTGCTCGGAGAACTCGACGCTGGAGCCGTGAACGCTGGCGCGATGCAGACCCGAGAGCGCGCCCTCGACGATCACCCGTGCCTTGATCGGCAGCGAGCCCATGCGCGCGAGCTGCGCTGGATCGATCCGCTCGTGCAGCGCCATCAGGCACCTCCCCGTACACGTGCTCGTACACGTGCACGTGCTCGTGCTCGTGCTCGATCTCCGGATCGCTGCACGTCCGGATCGAAATGGACGAGCACGAGCACGTGCACGTGGCACGTGGACGTGGACGTGGACGTGATCGCCATCGTCCTAGGGCGTGATCGTCGACAGCAGGCGATCGACGAGATCACCGGCACGCAGGCCCTCGGCCTCGGCGCGGTAGTTGAGGATGAGCCGGTGCTGCAGCGTCGGCCGCGCCAGGGCAGCGACATCCTCGGTCGACACGGCGAACCGGCCATCGAGGATCGCGCGCGCCTTGGCCGCGAGAATCAGAAACTGCGACGCGCGCGGACCGGCACCATAGGACACCGCCTCGCGCATGAAGGCCGGCGCGTTGGGTGCGGTGGGCCGCGTCGAGCGGGCCAGCGCGACCGCGTATTTGATCACGTGGTCCGCGGCCGGGACGCGGCGTACGAGCTCCTGCAGCTGCAAGATCCGCTGCGGGGACAGCACGCGCGAGAGCTCGGGACGGTGATCGCTCGTCTGCTGGCGAACGATCTCCTCTTCTTCGGACTCCGACGGATAGTCGACGTCGATCTGGAACATGAATCGATCGAGCTGCGCCTCGGGCAGCGGGTAGGTGCCCTCCTGCTCGATCGGGTTCTGCGTCGCAAACACGAGGAACGGCAGCTGGAGATCGTGCGTGGTACCGCCCGCGGTGACCTTGTACTCCTGCATCGACTGCAGCAGCGCGGCCTGCGTCTTGGGCGGGGTGCGGTTGATCTCGTCGGCGAGCACGAGGTTCGCGAACACCGGGCCCTTGATGACGCGGAAGACGCGGCGGCCGGTGGTGTGGTCCTCCTCGAGGACCTCGGTGCCCGTGATGTCGGCCGGCATGAGATCCGGCGTGAACTGGATGCGCTGGAACGACAGGTTCAGCGTCTCGGCGAGCGTGGAGATGAGCAGCGTCTTGGCGAGCCCGGGCACGCCGACGAACAGCGTGTGACCGCGCGCGAACAGTGCGACGAGCAGCTGATCGACGACCTTGCGCTGGCCGATGATGCGCTTCTCGATCTCGGTGACGATCTGCTTGTGCGCATCGGCGAGCTCGGCGACCGCATCGAGGTCGTTGCGGACCTGTGCGGTGGGCGAGGTCTGGACGTCCTCCGCCTTCTCCGGAACGGCAGCGACGACCGGGTTGACCTCGGTGGTCGCCTCCTGGCGGATTGGCGTGATCGGTGTGACGTCGGCGGGCTTCATCTAGTTCTTCAGCTGGTCGCAGGCAGTCTTCTCACGACCTGCACGAGCATCCTTGATCTCCGCGTAAGCTTCTGCAAGGCCACAGCGTGTCTGGGGATCAAAAGGGCTCACACGGAGTGCCATCTCGTAGGCGGTGACCGCCTCGGGCCACTCACGGCGCGCCTGGCGCGCGATGCCAAGAGTGACCGCTGCCACGGCGTCGTCCGCGTCGGCAGCGACGAGCGGGGTGGCCAGCTCGATGGCCCGGTCATGCTTGCCGAGCTCGACCAGGGTGCGGGCCAGCTTGCCGGCAACGAAGGGGTCCGGAGCGACCGCGAGGGCCTTCTCGTATTCGACCGCCGCCGCCTCGTTCATACCGCGGGCGCGCAACATGCCGGCGATGCGTGCGAACTTCCGGGCGCGTGCGTTGACGGTCTCGAGCCCGACGTTCTCGGAATCGACTCCGCCCTTGCTGAACTTGATCGGCTTGCCGGCACGCGCCTTCGCGTCGCCAGCGGTCTTGAGCGACGCCCGCCACTCCTTGTCGACGTTGCCCCAGGTCATGCCAAGCGCATCGGCGACCGCGCGGCGCGCACTCTTGCCGTCCTTCTGATCGGCGAGCAGCGTGCGCAGGCCGGCGTAGCCGACCTTGCCGTGCATCCAGCCGACGAGCGTGTAGACCTCGGCGTAGGCGAGGGCGGCTGCATCCTGGCTCGGGAGCTTCGCCATCGACGGGTGCATCTCGTCGAGCGAGATCAGCCGGCCCTTCTTGAGCGCGGAGGTCAGCAGCGCCTGCTCGGTCGCGCCGAGCTTGACCTCGGGCGGCCGGCGCCAGCGCGTCTGCTCGAACCGCGCGATGCCCTCCTGCAGCCACACCGGCACCGCGTCGTACGACATGCGCGACACCACGAGGTGTGTGTACTCGTGGACGAGCGTATCCATCCACGGATAGCCGAACAGCGTCGCGCGCGGCGACACGACCATCAGCTTGTTGTACTTGGACAGCGCGATCGTGCCGGTCTTCTCGATATCGCTCTCGGTCAGCGGCGACAGCTTCGCGAGATCGGTCGGCGCACCGAGGATCTCCACGCGAATCGGATCGGTGGGCTTGAGGCCGAGGTCGGTACCGACCGTCTCCCACGCCGAGTCGAGCACCTCTCCCGCGAGATCGGCGATGACTTGGTCCTGGCTGCCGGTCGCGTACTTGATGATGAAGTGGCCCTTGGGCGACTTCGCCTCGACGAACGTCTCGGTCACGCCGAGCGAGCTCGCCGCGAGCTTCTTGGTCTGGCCGACGAGCCCGTCGACCTCCGTGTCGTCGACCTTGTCGAGCAGCTTCACCGCGCCCGCGTAGTCGCCGATCTGGAACGCGAGCTCGGCCTTGAGCCACTTCACTTCGACCGCGTCGGCCGCGCGCTTCTCTAGATCCACCAGCAGCGCCTTCGCCTCGTCGAGCCGCGACGTGGCGAGAAACCGCGCCGCCTTGATCACGTCGCCGGTCACCGTGCGATCGCGGCGCGCGTCCGCCGTGCCGAACGCGACGGCGATCACCGCGATTGCAAGTCCCAGCTTAGCTAGGGCGCGCAGCACCGCCGCATGGCGGTGCGAAGTTGAATGGAACAGCCTCCTCACTTGGTGATGTCCTTGTAGTACTGGTCGCTCATGTCCTTGTAGGCCTCGGGCGGCTTCTGCTTGGCGCCCTCGAGGACCTCCTCGCGGAAGCGCTCGGGCGCGCGGTACTCGTCGCTGCCCGGAATGCGAATCGGCTCGTCGCGAATCGCGCTGTCTTGCGCCTGACGTGCGGCACTGCGAGCGCGATCACGCGCCTTCGCGAGCGCATCGGCCGCGGACCGTGTCGACTCGCGCGTGCCCGACGGATCTTTGCCCTTCATGCGCTCGTCGGCTTTCTGCATGTGGTCGGCCGCGGCACCGAGCTTCTTGCCGAGCTCGGCGGCTGCATCACCTGGGAGGTCGGCGCCCATCTGCTTGGTTCGCTCGGCCAGCTTCTGCGTGCGCTGGCGGTTCATCGCCTGGCGGCGGCGCAGGCGCTCGAGCGCGCGCAGATCGTCGGCATTCATGATCTGCTCCGGCTTGGGCGACAGCGATGCGAGCTCGTCGATCAGCTCCTTCGCGATCGGCGCGGCGCGCTCGAAACCCGTCAGGGCGTCCTGCGTGGCATCGGCCCACTTCGATTTCGGATCGTCGTTGATCGCGGCCTCGAGCTCGCCCGCGATCGTATCGAGGCTGGCCTTGGCCTGGCGCGCCATGCCGAGCGCCTCGGCGAGATCGCCGTCGTCGACCATCTTCTCGACATCGGTGAGGCGGCGCTGAACGATGTCGAGCTCCTCCTTCGCGAACGGCGTGAGCCCACTCTCGTTGACCTGCGCGAGCCGCTTGCGCAGCTTGTCGACGAGGACACTGACCTTCTTGCTCGCCTCGCGGCGGTGATCCTTGGCGAGGTCGTCGGCCTTGCGCGCGTACGCCTCGAAGATCCGGTTCGCCTCGGCGGCGATGTCGTCCTCGTCGCGCGCGACATCGGCGAGCTCGTTCATCACCTCGTCGAGCTTCTTCTGCTCCTCGTTGAACTTGTCGCCGCGCAGCTGCGCCAGCGAACCCTCGAGCGCGCTCGCGCCCTTGGCTTGCTGCTGCTGGCAGGCCTCGAGCTTGGTCGCAGCCTCGGCGGTCTTGCCGGCCTGGATCAGCCCGCGAACCTCGGCCATGCAGTTCATGCCCTGCTCGGGCTCGATCGCATCACGGTTGACGTACTGGTCGAGCACGTCCTCGGGCATGCCCTTGCGGTGCTTGTCGAGCTCGGCGTACGCGCGGTCGAGGGCGCGCAGCTCGCGCTCGATCTCCTCGAGCAGGCGCGCGTCCTTGGTGCGCTCGTACTGCGCGAGTAGATCGGCGAGGCGCTTCTGGTGCGCGGCGATCTCGTCGTTGATGTCGAGCAGGCTCTCCATGCGCTCGCGATCGAGCCAGTCCGCGAGCACGATCAGATCGTCCTCGAGCTCGGCGATCAGGCCCTTGTCGAACACGGTGAAGCGCGCGGCCGGCACCTTCGCGCTGCCCTTGGGGAGCAGCTTTTGCTCGGTGCCCGCGAGCCGCTCGAGCCGATCATGCATCTGCGCGAGCGCCTTGCGCATGAGCTCTGACGCGTGCGGATCCTTGTCGTACGCGGCGCTGATCGACGACAGCTCCATGATCGCGTCGTGCAGCAGGCGTGATTGCTCTTCGCGCTGCGCGACGTTGTCCCCCAAGCCGAGCAGGCGAGCGCCGAGGTTCTTGAGCAGCTTCTCGGCGACCTCCTGCTGGCGATCGAGCGTGTCCTCGTGGCGCTCGCGCGGGCTGACCACGCGCAGGTGGTACTCGCGCGACTTGCCGAGGTTGGGTCCGCCGACGGTGTCGTTGTCCTTGGCTTCGATCCAGTAGCGCACGTCGCCGCCGCTCGGAACGACGACCTCGGCGATGTCCCACATCAGCTTGCCCTGAGCGCGGCCCATTCCGAGCTCGCCGAGCGCGATCGCCTTGCGACCGCGATCCTTGCCGCCTTCCCACACCAGCTCGGCGCTGATCACCCCGAAGTCATCTTCGAGGACGTACGCGAGCTCGACGCGGCGTAGGTTCGAGACATCGAGCGGATCGCCGGGCGCCATCAGCTGCACCATCGGCGGCGCATCAGGCTCGGCCTCGATCGCGCGCGGCGTGGCTTCGATGCGGCGCTCGCCCGATGGCGACATCACCTCGATGCGGTAGTGCGCGGCGCGATCGATCGTGAGCTCGGCGGTGAGCTGATCGCCATCGAGCTTGGCGGCGAGCTTCTTGGTCTCGGACGTGCCATCCGAGGTGACGACCAGCTCGGCCATCGTCGCGGGCACGAGGACGCGCGCACGCAGCGTGACCTTGGTGCCGGGCAGGCCGCGCACGTCTCCGGAGCTGCTCGGCAGCTCCACGGTCTTGCGCTTGCTGTAGGCGGGGGCCTGCAGCGTCGCGCTGAGGTCGCCGACGAGCGGGACATTCGACAGCTCGGCACCATCGAACGGCGCCGGCGGTGCGGAAAGCAGCGCGCGCCAGCCTGTGCCGAGCACGCCGGGGATCAGGATCACGAGCGCGATGTTCACGGCGGCTGCGAGCAGCGCCAGTGTTCGCGCCTTGGGAACCTCGCGCGCGGGGAGCAGGCCACGCGGCTCGATCGCGCCCAGCTCGCTGACCGTGTTCCCGATCAGGGCGTCGACCAGCTCCGGAGACGGAGCGCCGACCCGGGTCGGTGCATTCGCCAGCTCGACCGCCGAGAGCAGGTCGCTCGCGATCGGGGAGTGACGGCTGCCGACCCAGCGCGCGAGATCGCGATCGGCGGCCCAGCGGCGGCGCGGGACCACGAATCCGAGGACGCCGATCCCTAGCACCACAAGGACCGCGACGAGCCCGCCGGTCCCGAGGACCGCGAGCGCGGTGGCGCGGCTGCCGGCGATGAGCCAGCCGATCAGGGGAATCACGACGGCGAGCGCCGCGAGCGCCGCAAAGCCAAGCAGGCCCGCCCGCAGGGCCTCGTGCCGGTACACGAGCGCGCGAACACGGGCCAGGTACCCCGGAATCGTTCGTGACATGCCCTAGGGCCCCGCCTGTCTCAGCATAGCGCTTGGTAGGTCATCCGACATGGCGCGCTGCGGTGATATAACAGCGCCGGCGTGAATAAGGAGGGGCACCGAGCGTCCACCGGACGTGAGCCAGTCGACGACCGCGAGTTGGTTGAATCCGCTCGTAAAGGCGACCGCGATGCGTTCCGTACGCTGTTCGACCGATACCACCGCCGCGCCTACGCACTGGCATTTGGCGTGCTCCGTCATCCCGATGACGCTCTGGACGTAGTCCAGGACGCTTTCATTAAAGCCCACAAGTACTTAGACAAGTTCGAAGGCAATTCCAGCTTCTACACCTGGCTGTATCGGATCGTCATGAACCTCGCAATCGACCACCTCCGCAAGCATCGCCGGCACCGCTCGGTGGAGCTCGACGAGCAGCATCTCGAGGAGGGGTCTAGCATCGGGGACGACGCGCTGCTGCCGAAAATTCTGGGCGCGAATCCGGGCCGTGCGCTGCTCGACAAGGAGATCCGCGCGCGCATCGACGTGGCGCTTGGCGAGCTCTCGGAGAACCACCGGTCCGTGCTCGTGATGCGCGAGCTCGAAGGCCTCTCCTACGAGGAGATGGCGACGGCGATGAACTGCAGCAAGGGCACGATCATGTCGCGCCTGTTCCACGCCCGCAAGAACATGCAGAAGCGGCTCGCCGACCTCGTCGATCACAAGATCGTCGACGACGACGCTGCAGTCGACGACGCTGCGGCGTCGGGGAGCCGCTCATGAGCAAGCCGCAACACGACGCCGATCTGATGGCGTTCGCCGATGGCGAGCTCGACGAGCGTGCGTCGCGGGAGCTCGAGGATGCGCTCGCTCGCGATCCCGGTTCGCGCGCGAAGGTCGAGGCCGTGGGTGAGCTCGGAGATCTTCTCCGCGGTCACCTCGAGCTGTCCGCCGATGCGATGCCGCAGAAGCGCTTCGATGCGCTGTGGCGCGAGATCGACAAGGGGATCGACCGCGCAGGCGAGTCGGTGACCGCGCCCACCAAGAATGTCGCTCGCGTCGAGGAAGTCGGCGTGATGCGCCGGATCGGCCGCTTCTTCGATCGCTATCGTGGTCACATCCTCACCGGTGCGGTGAGCGCTGGTGCCGTCGCCGCGCTCGCGCTGCTCCTGCGCAATCCGACGCCCGACATGCCGACCGGCAACAACACCGTCGCGGTCGGTAGTGGCAGCGGGAGCGCCAAGATCGAACCCACGCTCGTGACCAGTCACGAGCCCGCCGAGATCGAATCCATGGACACGCCGGACGGAACGGGAACCGTGTTCAACCTCGAAGACGAAGATGGCAGCACCACGGTGATCTGGGTGACGCCTGACGATACTGTGGAGGGCATATGACGTCCCGGTTCTGTTTCGCCGCGCTCGCCATCGCCGCGCTCGCGTCGCCTGCGTTCGCAGGAGATGCGGAGTGCGACTACGTCGAGATCGCCGCGACCAACACCAAGGACGCGACGGCCACGACGATCGACCCCGAGCTCAAGGTCGTCGAGAAGAAGCTCAAGAAGGCACCGTTCACGGCGTGGAACACGTTCGCGAAGCTGTCGTCGGGCAAGATCACGCTCGCCAAGAGCACGTCAGAGACGCTCAAGCTCAAGCAGGGCAGCTCCTCGGTGATGCTGCGCGATCGCAGCGTGAAGCGTGTCGAGCTGACCGTCACGATGGACAACGCGGCGGGCAAGAGAATCCTCGACGCAAAACCGGCCTTCAAGGCGGGTGACTGGCTGCTTCTCGTCGGCACGAATGCCAAGGATGACGGGCACATCCTCGGCCTGACCTGCCGGTAGCTCGTCGTCGAACTATTTCCCGCGCCCGGTTGTTGTACAAGGAGCGCATGGGTCGCCTCCCGATCTCGAAACGCTGGCTCGTTGCCGGCGGCATCGTGATCGGGCTGTTCGCCCTGCTGATGCTCGGCCTCGGCGTAATTTATCCGCGCGTCGGCGCGTACATGATCCGCGACAAGGTCGGAGGGCGCCTCGCTGCGAAGTTCGGGCGCAATGTCACGTTCGGCGACATCGATGTCTCGCTCGGCCACGCGGTCCTGCGTGACATCGAGATCCGCGGGCCGCTCGATGGCGACATGCCGCTCGTGCACATCGATCGCGTCGATGTCGACTTCGACACGTGGTCCTCGTTCATCGGCCGCATCGTGCCGGGCGCGGCGACGATCGAGGGCGTGCACGTCAATGTCCGGCGCGACAGCGACGGGCGCGACAACGTGCGCGATCTGTTCGAGCGCGTCGAGACGCAGCGGCAGACGAGCAAGCAGAGCACGCTGGGCACGATGCGGCCGACGAAGTTGACGGTCACGAAGATCAAGCTGCTCGCCGATGACGCGCTCACCGGCACGACCGGGCTCGTCGCCGATGCCGATGCGACGTGGACGCCCGGGCTGCTCGTCGCCTCGGCGCGCAAGGTGTCCGCGACCACGCCAGGTGCGCCGAAGGCCGAGCTCGCGTCGGTCTCCGTGCGCAAGGCCAGTGGCGTCGAGCCGGTCGTCACGCTTGAGGGTGGGGAGCTCGCGCTGTGGCCGACGATGTCGCTGTCGGGCATCGGCGGCAAGGTCGTCGCCAATCCCGACAAGCAGGGCGACTACATCATCGATCTCGCCGGTGGCTGGGGTGGTGTGCCGGGCACGCTGTGGACCGCGAAGGGCCACTTCGAGCCGCGCGCGAAGAGCGGATCGATCGATCTCGAGGCCGCGAAGTTCCAGCTCGATCGCCTCGCGCCGATCCTCGCGAAGTCGGGCATCGTCGATTACGGGCAGACCTCGGTCGATACCAAGCTGCACCTCGATGTCGATCCGCGCGGCGCTCGCTTCGCGGGTGATCTCAACCTCGTCGGGCTCAACGTGGGCCATCCGATGATCGCCGACAAGCCGGTGCACGGGCTCGACCTCTCGGCGCAGGTCGCGGGCACGTTCGAGACCGCCACGCGCGCCCTCACGTTGACGCGTGGTGACTTCGTCGCGCGTGACGTGCCGTTCTCGATCACGGGCCTCGTCACCAAGCCGCGGCGCGATCCAACGCTCGCCGAGTTCGCGCCGGTGCCGATCGACAAGCCCGCGCCGCCGATGCGCGGGCCGTCGGGGATCCAGCAACTGAAAGTTCGCCTCGTGATCCCGCCGATCACATGCCAGCGCATGCTCGACGCGATTCCACCGGAGATGGCGCCGGCGATGCAGGGCTACAAGCTCAAGGGAACATTCCACTCCGACGTGCGCCTCGAGATCGACTGGAACGCGCTCGACACGCTCGTGTTCGGCGGCTCGGTCGGTCTCAACAAGTGCAAGGTTCTCGCCGAGCCGGAGGACGGGCCGAAGCGCCTCGTGGAGCCGTTCGAGCACTTCGTCGAGTACGAGAAGGACGAGTGGATGAGTTTCATCGTGGGCCCGGAGAACCCGGACTTCGTGCCAATCCTCGACATCTCGCCGAACCTCATCAAGTCGATCACGACCACCGAGGACGGTGCGTTCTACAAGCACCGCGGCTTCATCGTGAGTCAGTTCCGCACCGCGCTGATCTCGGACCTCAAGGCGCGGGGCTTTCGTCATGGTGCGTCTTCGATCACGATGCAGATGGTCAAGAACGTGTTGCTGTTCCGTCAGAAGACACTCGCGCGCAAGATGCAGGAGCTCTACTTGACGTGGCACGTCGAGAACACGCTCGAGAAGGATCGCATCCTCGAGATCTACTTCAACGTGATCGAGTACGGCCCGGCGCTCTACGGCATCGGCCCGGCCGCACGCCACTACTTCGGCAAGCACCCGCGGGACCTCACGCCGACCGAGGCCGCGTTCTTCTCGTCGATCCTGCCGAGCCCCAAGGAGCGCTACAAGCAGTACTGCCAGGGCACGCTGACCAAGTGGACGACCGCGAAGGTCGAGCGAATCCTCGCGCTGATGCTCAACCGCGAGAAGATCACGAAGGAGGAGTACGACAAGGCAGTCGCCACGCCTCTCGTGTTCGTCAAGGATAACGAGGAGACCGAGAAGGAATGCCTCGAGCGCGTGAAGAAGGCGATCAAGAATTCTCGGTCGACCAACCCGATGTACAAGGACAAGGACGACGACAAGAAGTCGCAGTCCAAGAAGCGGAAAAAGTAGTAAGACCCTGCCATGCGCCGCTGTGTCCTCATCCTCGCGCTCGTGCTCGGCGTCGCCGCCCCGGCGTTCGCCCAGCAAGAGGGTGACGAGCAGCCGCGGTCGTACGACTCGCTGACCCAGCGCGAAAAAGAGCGCGAGATGCAGGCGCAGCAGTGGAAGGGTCCGTCGGGCATGTGGACCTCGCCGCACAAGGCGAAAGGGGGCGCCTATCGCTATCGCCTCATGGGCATCGGTGCCGTGCTGCTCCTCGGCATGGGTCTCGTGACGTACCGCCTGGTCAAGCGCGCGAGCGCGCAGCGCGCCACGCGGGCCTGATCACCTCAGTGGCAGTACATCCGCGCGGTGAACGCGGAGATGTTGTTCGCCTCGAGCGTGCTGCGTGCGGATTTGCCGGTCAGCGCGCCGTCGTCGGTGGTGACCGCGACCGCGATCCGGTAGCTCGCCGGCGGCTCGTCGCTCTCGTCGCGGCGGATGTAACACTCGGCCGAGCTCTCGTAGCCAAAGCAGATCACGTCGCCCGCGCGCTCGGCCGCGATGTCCTTGCCGCTCGCGCCGACCTCGAAGCCGAGGTCATCGATCACGCCGCGAACGTGAACCGTCAGGCCGCAGTGGATCTCGGCGATCAACGTCCCGCGCGCGTCGGTCAGCTTTCCCGCCTCGACGGTGCACGTGCCATAGCGACGCTTCGGGGGCGGGTCGGTGTCGGCGCCCATGTAGAGCGCGTAGGCCACGAGGTCGCGAAACACCTCGCTGGCGACGAGCACATCCCGGTGTGGGAAGCAGGGTGCGCGGCGGCCGGGGACGCGGGCGCGAGGGGCGGCGATCGGGACGTGCTCGTACTCCGGTTTCAGCTCGGGCTCGGGCTCGGGCTCGGGCTCGAGGAGCGGAGCGTTCGGGTCGACGCCCCAGACCGTCCTGACCGAGGTATCGAGCACGAACATCGCCGGCGCTGGCTCCGCAGTCGACGCCGGCCGTGGCCGTGGCAGGGGCAGGGGCAGGGGCACGGCCGGAGCGACAGGCGCGGGCGCCGAGCAGGCGGCGGCGAGCAGGACGACGCACGATCGCATGTGCAGCGAACGCGCGGCGCGGCGCGATTGTTCGTCACGGCCGAAATCGACGGACGAGATCGTCGAGGATTGCTCGCTTGCGGTCGGCGCCGGGCAACCCGGCCAGCCAGTCACGCACGTAGTCGAGGTCCAGATCGGGAAGCACCGCAAGCATGCGCTCGAGATCTGCGACGTCCTTGGTGCGCCCATACAGGAGCTTGAGCACGCACAGATCTTCCGCGGAGACGAACCAGCACCGCTGTCCCGAGGGGTAGGTGAGCTGCTTTCGGCGAGACCGCATCGCGTGGAAGTGCGGGTGGTCACCGACGAAGACGTCGACGAGCGTTCGGCCGGACCGGCCGGTGAACATGCCGATGCGCGCTACCGAGCGAACCGCATCGGCCCGATCGATCATGACTCCTGTGCGCTCGAGGCTGTCGAACACACGCGGGAGCTCGGTCGCGGTCGTGAATACGGAGATGTCGACATCCTTGGTGTCGCGGGGAATCGCCCACGCAGTGAGCGCGAGGGCTCCGCCGATCGCATAGTCGAGGCCATCCTCTTCGAGGCCAGCTCCGACGTGCGCTGACAGCTCGAAGGCGTTCATCGTGGAAGCTTGCGAATGGCCTCGAGCACGGCGATCGAATCTTCGGGGAGCGGCTCGCGCGTGAGCACG
>JBBQFU010000042.1:0-39849 GCA_038322185.1 Haliangiales bacterium | reverse complement strand
CCGATCGATCTGCCGGCCCTCGCGCACATCCGCGAGCCGAGCGACCTACGTGGCTGGGTCGGTCGCCGCGACAAGCGCGAGCCTCACGCGGTCGTGCTCGCCTGGCTCACGGATCTCGGCTTCGGTGATGACGAGCTGCGCGCCGCCGGCAACCCCGCCGAGGTCGCGACCTGGGGCGAGCGCCACGGCAAGCTCGCTCCGCCGACGGAGGTCCCGCAACCCGGCGACGTCCTCGTGTTCGATCGCGCGGTCGCGAACGAGTCTCGCGACCTGATTGCACTCGTGATCGGTCGCGACGCGCGTGGCGTGATCGAGTTCATCTACGTCGGCGGCGGTTTGGTGCGCCGCGGATTCGTCGACGTCGCGCATCCCACGCAGCGTCGCGATCTCACCGGCGGCGTGCGCAACACGTTCCTGCGGCACAACCGGCAGTGGCCGCCGAAGGGCACCCGCCACCTCAGCGGCGAGCTCCTCGCTCACGTACTTCGCATTCGCTGACTGTCCGGATATCGGACATCGACGATGCGCGCACTGTCAGACCGGCATGCGACGATCCTCTCATGCCGAAGAAGCTGATTCTCAATGACGATCAACTCGTCAAGGCTGTCGCAGCGTCGACGAGTTTTGGCATGGTCGCCCGTTCTCTGAGGCCCGAGCTTCCACAGGGGATTTATGGGAGAGCGCGCAGGCGCGCATTGGAACTGAAGCTCGACACATCACACTTCACGCGGAGGAAGCAGGCCAAGACTCGATGGACCGACGAGGCACTCCGGGCCGCCGTCGCAACGTCCATGAGCTTGGCGGACGTTCTGCGAAAGCTCGGTCTCGTGCCCGCGGGCGGCAACTATGACGCGGTCCAAAGAAAGATTGCGGAGGCTGCCCTGGATACGTCCCACTTCACAGGCCAGGGTTGGAACGTGGGTGGCAAGTTCGTGCCTGCACCGGCCCGTCCACTCGAACACGTCCTCGTCGCCGGCCAGTGGACCGCGAGCCACAAGCTCAAGCAGCGCTTGTTCAGGGAGGGACTCAAGTGCCCCGCATGCGAGCTCTGTGGCTGGGCCGAGCGGTCAGCTGATGGCCGCGTCCCCGTCGAACTCGATCACATCAACGGTGACCGCAACGACAACCGGCTCGTAAATCTTCGCGTTTTATGTCCCAACTGCCACAGCCTTCAGCCCACGCATCGCGGGCTGAATCAGAAACGCGCACGCGCTGGGCGGGAGTCGACTCCGCCCGAGCATATGCGCGGGTGGTATTCCCTGCCTCGCGCGGTCCGACTCGAACTGCGCGAGTGTCCGACGTTCGGACATTCCTGGTAGCCCCCGTCGGATTCGAACCGACACTGGAATGAGCTTAAATCACCTGTCTCTGCCGTTGGACTAGGGGGCCGTGCTCAAAGCCTAGCATGCGTGTCGGCGCGCTCGGCATGGCGAGCAACCGCGGACACCAGCGTCGGCCACACCGCCGCCGGTAAGTCGTGGCCCATCCCGGTGATCGGCAGCCACGTCGCGTTCGGGATCAGCGCAGCGATCCGGCGACCCGCGCTGAGCGGGAACATCGGATCACGCGTGCCATGCACGACCAGCGTCGGCACCTTCACGTCCTTGAGGTTCTCGCGACGATCGCCAGACTTCAGGACGGCCGCGAAGTGCCGCAGGAAACCTCGCGGGTTCATGCCGCGCGTGTACGACAGCTCGCCGATCGCCTTGAGGCGCTCCGCATCCTGCGGCCACGCGGTGCTGCCGATCGTCGAGAACAGCTTGAACACGTGCTCGCCCGCCTCGGCGGCGGTCTTCGGCGCCGGCGAGAACAGCGCGCGGAAGGCGTGCGGCTGCGGCAGGTAGCGGCGACCGCCCGGCGAGGTCATCACCGTGGTCAGGCTGCGCGCACGGTTCGCGTGCTCGATGCCGATGTGCTGCGCGATCATGCCGCCGAGCGACATGCCGACGAAGTGCGCGCGATCGAAACCGACGACATCGAGCAGGCCGATCACGTCGTGCGCCATATCCGAGAGTGAGTACGGCGTGTCGATCGACATCTTCGCCATGCCGCGCACGAGCGTCGCGACCGGCGGCGGCACCTTCGCATCGAGGCGCGTGGACTCACCGATATCGCGGTGATCGAAGCGCACGACCTTGAATCCGGCGTCGACGAAGCGATTGCAGAGCGCGTCATCCCAGAAGATGCGTTGGGCACCGATGCCCATGATGAGGACGAGCGGGCGGCCCGCGCTGCCGAACACGTCGTAGGCGAGCTCGACATCGCGCGTGGAACCATCGCGCGCCGTGTACGTGTTCACGCGGGCGCGACCGCTGACGGTCGGGCCGGGCGTTGGCGTGTGCGACGGCTGCGCGGTCATCGTTGCCGATCTAGCACGCAGCTACGGGAATGACTTGAGGCACGGGTCGTCGGGATCCGGACAGTCGGGCTTCGTCGCGCCAGAGCCACCGAGCTGTTGCACACCCGGATCGGGCTTCGGCGGATCGGGCTTGGGGTCGTTCTGCGGATCGGGCTTGGGCGCCGCGCTGCCAGGGCCTGGATCGGACTTCACCGTCGCGGCACTGCCGGTACCTGGATCGGGCTTCACGACCGCGGCGCTGCCGGTCCCCGGAACCGGCTTGGGCGCGTCCGGAAGCTTCGCCGTTGTCGCCTTGGTTCCCTTGGTCAGCGGCTGGTTGAACTCAATGTCCGCGCGGTTCGGCACCAGCTCGACGGTCGAATCACCGTAGCCCTTGAGCACGAGCTTGAAGCGGCGCGGTGCCTGCGAGCCAGGGATCGAGAACGAGGTTGGCGTCCTGCCGTACGTGATCTTGTCGTCGCTGGCGTCGACGATGAGGGCACCGCTCGGCGTCGAGTCGACCTTGATCGACACGGTGGCCGGCAGCGTGTCGACGGGCGGCGGCGGCGGTGTCTCGACGGTCGCCGAGCCCGAGCCCGCAGCGACGAGAGCGGCAGAGCCCGAGTCCGAGCCCGCTGCGATCGCGCCCTGCCCGGCAGGCTCACTCTTGCCACCCATCGCAACGACGGCGGCGATGCCAGCACCGAGGAGGACGACCGCACCGAGGATCAGTGGCAGCTTCGACTTGCCCGGCTTGTTGTCGGGCTCGTCGGCGACCTCGGGGACACTGAGGTTGCCGGTCCACGCGGTGTTGCGGCGCCGGCCACTCGTCGAGGCCGCGGGGTCCGTTTCCGGGCGCTGCGGGCCCGAGATGTTCTTGGCGCGCACGCCCAGCACGGGCGTCGCCGTGGCGGTCGGCGTTCGCTTGCGCGTGGTCTCGCCAGAATGCGCGACGTTCGCGGCCTTCATCGCGATCGACTTGTCGGACATCGGCGCATCGCCGCAGGCCTCACGGATCGCATTCGCGAGCTCGTCGATCGTCTGCCAGCGCGTGTCTGGATCCTTGGTCAGCGTCTTGTCGATGATGTCGGAGATGGCGCGCGGTGCACCGATCTGATCGAGAACCTCGGGCGAGACCTGGGGCGGGTCCGCGGTCAGGTGCTGCGACAGCACGCCCATGAAGTTCTCGGCGATGAACGGCACCTGGTTCGTGATCAGCTGGAACAGGATGCAGCCCATCGCGTAGACGTCGACGCGGTGGTCGACCTTGTCGCCACGTGCCTGCTCCGGCGACATGTACTCGGGCGTGCCGAACAGCATGCCGGTCTTGGTGAGCTTGCGCGCGCTCTCGCCACCCTCGCCGATCGCTGCATCGGTGAGCTTCGCGATGCCGAAGTCGAGCAGCTTCACGAAATCGGGCTCGCCGAGGAAGTCGATAAGGTAGATGTTCTCGGGCTTGAGGTCGCGGTGAATGATGCCGCGCGCGTGCGCCGCCGACAGCGCGCTGCACACCTGAAGGAAGATCTTCTTCGTGCGCGTCCACGGCAACAGATTGCCGGCGAGCTTGGCGCGCGTGATCTCCTCGTGGAGATCGTGGCCCTTCAGCATCTCCATCACGAAGAACACCAGGCCATCCGGCGTCTGGCCGTAGTCGCTGATGTCGATCACGTTCTCGTGACGAATGCGCGAGGCAGCCTTCGCCTCCTGCATGAAGCGCTCGACGAGGTCCGGCTTGCGCGCGAACTCGCCGTGCAGGACCTTGATCGCGACCTGCTTCTCGAGCACGAGATGGAGCGCGAGGTAGACCGCACCCATGCCGCCTTCGCCGAGCTTCTTGGTGATCTTGTAGCGGTCCTCGATGGTCGAATCGATCAGTGGATCGGGCGCGACCGGCAGGTACGAGGTCTTGGCCCCGGGCGCCGACGGATCCACCGCGGCAATGATCGCGGAGTCGGACGGCTGGCTCTGGGGTGGCTGGCTCACCGGCGCTGGCGTGCCGGTCGGCGGCTGCACGGTGCCCACGGCCGATGCGATCGGCGGGCTCCCCGTCGGCCGGTGTGTGCGGCCGGGGGTGGTCCCCATCTGGGTCTTCTTCTCCTCGGCCACCGAGAGCGATTCTAGCAGCTTAGGGACGTGGTTGGTCTATCAACCTTCACTCCGCAGAGCCGGGACTATCAATCCATTCGGAGGCGCGGATCATCGCCGAGCAGACGTGCTGGACGTAGTCGATGCGGACGGTCCGGTCGATCGGGGTACCGGGCATGCCGCCGAGCCCCTCACCGACGACGTTAAACGCGCTCTCCGGGCGGATTTGCTGGCCCAGGGTGTACTGCAGCGCGAGGGCAATCTGGTCCCGGATCTCGGGGTCGCCCTGCCCGTGATGTACCCCGAGCAGGTATGCCGAGATCATCGCCTCGGTCCGCGATCCGGCGGGTGTGTTGTAGGGCGGGACGAACGGCGTGAAGTTGTACGCCCCCGCGAGGTCGTCCTCGTCCGGGTGGTCGCCGACCTTGGGCTGCTGCATCCGCAAAAACGCGCCGTAGCCATCGCAGAACTCGCGGTACTTCGGCTTCTTCGCTGCTGGCCACGCCGCCTCGGCCGCGATGCAGGTCCAGTGCTCCTCGCCGTAGATGAATCCGCCCATGAAGAAGTCGTACCAATCGACGAGCCAGTCGAGCGCGATCTCGGCGGCCTTCGCGTACTTCGGATCGCCGGTCACGACGTGCATGCGCGCGAGCGCGAGCGCCGACTCGCCCGAGTAGTAGAGCATCTGCGTCTTGTCGTCGTACTGCTTCGTCTTCGGATCGTAGAGGTGACGGAACGAGCCGTCCGACCGCTGCATGTAGAGCAAGAACGTCGCGAACTTCGTCGCGAGCGGCAGGTAGCGCGTGTCGCCCGTCGCGCGCTGATACTCGGCGAGCGCAACGACGGTGAGCGCCGTCGAGCCCAGATGCGCCACGGGCTCCTGCTTGTCGATCACACAGTCGTACTCGCGGCCATCGGGCAGCGTATTCGCACAGCGTCCGCTCGCGAGCAGCTCGGCGAGGTGCGCAAACGCACGCTCGATTGGCTCGCGCAACCACGTCTCCTTCGTGATCCGGTACAGCTCGGCGAGGAAGTACGTGGTGCCTGCATGGCGAGGCATCGAGTACGCGCCCGGCCGCGACGGATCGGTCTTCGCGCCGGTGTTGAGATCGTGCTCGTAGACGTAGCGTCCCGTCGGCGCGAGGTGCGCGATCAGGTAGCGACCGCCCTCGAGCGCAGCGTCGCGCAACGTCGCGCCCGACAGCTGCGGCATCGCGACGGGAATCCCGCGGTACAGCGGGATTGACGGCTTGTCGCGCGCGTTCTCGGGCTGCTCGACGAACGTATCGGTGCGAAAGCGGAATAGCTCGTCGAGCGGAAGCGCCTTGCCCGTACCGGCGCGCGCGCCGACCAGCGCCGCGATGCGCTTGAGATCGACGCCCATCGCGAAGTCCGGAATCGCCTCGGACATCTTGTTCGTCGATAGCAGGCGAAGCTGTGCCAGCTCGTGCGGCAGCAGCAGCGCACGCTTGCCGTTCGCAGCCCCGCCGATGCCCTCGACTGCGGGGTTCACCGCGAGCGCGTCGCCGATGCCTGGGATCGTGAACGCACCGAGCCAGTGCGCACCACCAAGCGGCGCGCGGCCCACGATCACATCGACCTGGATGCGGATCCGCGGCCGCAGCTCGGTCTTCAAGACCTTCATGCTGCGGTGATTCGCGATCGCCCTCGCAGCGTCGTCGACGGCGGCGCCGAGGTGTTCGCCGTAGCCGTCGACCCGGATCACGCTGCGGCCGTCGAGCCACAGGGTGACCGCGACCGGCCCCGGCACCCGCGTGATCGGGCACGGCGGCGCCGGCTCGCCGAACATCGTCGGCCGCAGCGTCGCGAACACGCTCGAACGCTCGGTGGCGCTCAGTCTCGACGGCGGCTCGATGCGGTACGCCTTGTAGACGATCGAGGTGATCGCGAGAAACACGACGCTCGGCAGCGTCCACACCAAGACGAGCGCGATCAGGCGTCGGCGCGTCATGTCGGCATCGCGTAGGTGCGACGACCCGCGCGCGTGCGCAGGTACTTCACTTGAAACAGCGGCAGCAGCGCGACGATCTCGATGATCAACGCGATGCCGATCAGCGCTGACATCGCGGCGGCCTTGCCGAACGCACCGTACACGCCCGACAGGAACGCGGCAGACACGAGCACGCGAACGATCAGCAGCACGGTCACGAGCAGCAGGCCCGAGCCTGCGAACACCGCGACCCACCAGCCCATTCGCTTCAGCTTCACGTCGCTGACCATCGCCAGCGCAGTGCCGATCGACATCACCTGCAGCAGCACCGGGAGCGCCCACAGGTGGATGAACGCACTCGCATGGCGGTTCGGGATCACCGCGATCAGCACGTAGATGTAGATGGCGACGAAGATCTCGTCGATCGCCAGGTAGATCAGCGGCCGCAGATCGCGCCGTGGCGGTGCGGGCGCCGGTGCAGGCGTAGGCGCAGGTACGACCTTGGTCTTCTTCTGATGCTGCTTTTTGCCCGCCATCGCGGCGCGAGCATACAGCAGCCAATCGGGTATCGTAGATCCCATGGGACCGTCCTTCGCCGAGTCGGCTACGACCCTCCGTCACTTCGCCTGGTTGATCGGAACGCTGTGCGCGACCTCGATCGCGCTCGTCGCGTTACGACCCGTGGAACCGGTGCGCCGCGCACCGACGACAAACCTCGACCACTTCGAGAACTACAAGACGGTCAAGAAGTGCGTCGGCGGTCGCTGGGTGCTCGCCCCGCAGCGTCAGTAACAGGTCGGCCGCGTCACGGTCGGCGCGGGCACGCTCGACGGCAGGATCTGGCGCAGGTACTGATATTCCTCGTCGCAGAACATGGCCGGCTGCTGCCCCATGAGCTCTGCGCGCTCCATGAACGAGCGATCACCACCGGAGTCCATCAGACGCGCGGGCGCATCGCCCGAGTTATGGAATCCCTCGGCGTACGGATTCGCGAGCCCGAGTGAGTGACCGAGCTCGTGGCCAAGCGTTCCACCGACGAGGTTGCCGAGCACGAACACCGCGCACTGGACGCGTCCGGCGCGGTCGCTCGCCGGGCAGCTGCTGCCACTGGTGAGTGCCGGGAGGTTGCTCGAGAGATCCGCGGCCTTCACCGGCTCGCCGTCCTGATCGGGGCGGAATGGATCGAAGATCTGGTCGAACACCTGGTCGGCACCAGGGACACTGGTCGCGAACGAGCCTGGGTGCTTCGAGAAGCCCATCAGCGACCGCAGGAACACGCCGCCGTAGCCGGGATAGCCGTCCTGTTGCGTCGTCGCGTTCACGCCGCCGAGCTTGTCGTACAGGCGCAAGTTGCCGCTGTCCTTGCCCGGCGTGTTGTCGTAGCCGAACAGGCCCATGTTGTTCGGATCGACGCCGGTCAGGGTCACGAGCTCGTAGAGCGCGAAGTCGGTCGGCGGGGTGCTGCGGATGTCCATGTTCACACCCTCGTAGATGCGATGGAGGACGGCCACGATCCGATCGCGGATCCGGTTGTCGACGGCGCGCAGACCGAAGTCGCGCAGGCCCTCGACGTACGACGGCGTGAACTCGAGGTAGACGACCTGCTTGACCGGCGCGATGTCGAACGCCGTGTTGGTCTCGACGCCGCGCACCGTCTGGTTGGCGTAGTGGATGATCGGCGTGATCTTTCCGGTGAACTTGCCTGTCTCTTCACGCAGGTTGAGCGAGGAGCCGAGCTCGTCCTCGGTATCGAGCACGTACCGCACCAGGCGGCCCTCCACGTACTCGGGGATCAGGATCAGCGTCACGGGCACCGGCGGCATGCCGGTCTTGTTGAAGTAACCAGACAGCTCGAGCTCGGTATAGGTCGTGGCGTCGCCACCGACGAAGCCGCCGCCCTTCACGAACACGTACTGGCCCAGGCTCGCTGCCGAGGGCTCGGTCGAGAACACCTGCGACGTGACCAGGTCGTAGCTCACGTCGATCGGCGGGTCAGCGACGATCTCGCCACCGCCTCCTGCGTGCTTGTTGACGATCGAGATCTTCCCGATGAAGGCGCCGGGCCGAATGCCGGCCACGGTCGGCGCGAACGGAAATGAAGCCTCGGTGCGCGACAGCTCGGTGCGCGGGCGCAGCGGAATCTCCTGCTGCCCGACGGGCGAGCAGGTGCTGCTGCCGTCGAGCCGGAAACAGCCGGTGAGACGCGCGACCGTCGAGCCCTCGTCACCGCCGAGCAGGAACCCGTCGCCGTTGACCTCGATCTGATCGTTCACGAAGATGACGCCGTCGACGACGCCGGTGGGCGACGGCGTCAACGACTGCCGGAACCGCATCGGCTGGGTCAGAGTGCCGGTCTTGTAGGTGTCGCCGTTCGCCGCCGAGACGTACTCGACGTAGATGTCGCCCTGAAAGTCGGTGTTGCCGCCGAGCTTGGTGACCTTCGCCGCGTCGACGGCGACGGTCAGCGTGCTGAAGTCGACGAACTTCGCGGGCCATGACTCGTCGACGGTGGTGCTCCCTGCCCGGCCGACCAGTCGCAGTCGCGCCTCGCCCCAGTTCTCGTCGACGAACGATGCGCCTTTGACGACGATCTTCGTACCGGGGATGACGGTGTTCGGCGCGACCTTCGAGATCGAGAGCCCCTCGAGACCGGGGTCCGAGGCCGTCGAGCTAGCGCAGCTCGCGACAGCCGCGAGCCCGAGGAGTACGACCAGGCGATTCATCACTGGACCGCAAGGGTAATACCGTACGTGTTCGTTGCTCCATCCCAACCGCGGACGACGACGTAATAGTCACATCCGGCGGTGCAAGTCCCTGCGGGGACGGTGTACTCGGCGTGCTCGTTCGCGGTGGCACTCTGACCACGGGCAGACGAGCACCCGGCGAGGTTCGTCGGGCTGCACGGCCACAGGTCAGTAAAATCCTTGTACAGGTGGAAGTCGAGATCCTGGGCGAACGACGCCTGCGTGAACGTCAGGTCCATCGTGATCTTCTCGCCGTCGTAGAGCGTGACCTTGTACCAGTCGTCGTCATTGGTGCAGATCTTCTGCGCCGTGGACGTGTGGTTCGGGTACGAGGTGATGCGCGCCTGGCTGAACGTGTCGTCGTCCTCCGCCGCATCGTCGACGCAGGTGGTGTTGCAAACTTCGTTCGTCTTGTCGAACAGCAGCAGGTAGTCGCTGCGTGCGGAGCCATAGCCGTTGACCTTGACGTAGTAGGTCGCGGCCTTGAGGCAGGTGTTGATCGCCTCGTCCGAGTCGTACGCCGTCGACTTGGTGATCACCGTGCCGTCGGACCGGTAGAGGTGCAGGTCGAGGTCGGTCGCGCCGTCGCCGGCGATCTCGAGATCGATGCGCGAGTCAGCGGTCAGGACGATCTTGTACCAGTCGTCGTCCGCGCGACCTGCGGTGGTCGTGCTCGGGCAGCTGGTCAAGTCGTGGAGGTCGGGTGCGAGGGTCGGGTTCGCCGACGCTGCGGTGCGCGAATCGTTCTCTTCCCAGGTGTCGTCCATGCACGCGCCGGTCGGCATCTGGCACGACCCGCTCTGCGGCACGCACTGGTACGCCTGCGCGCCGTCGACGGAATAGATCGGCGAGGCCGAGCAGGTGTAGCCGGTCGGGCAACCCGCACCGCAACCCTGCAGGCAGTACGAGTCACCCATCGAGCCCATGTACACGCACTCGTTACCGGTGCCGCACTGCGAGTCCGCGGTGCATGCTGAGCACAAGCCAGCCGTGCTGGTGCCACCCGCGGTGACGACCATCGTGTAGACCGGCGAGATCGTCGAGTGGTCGCAGTTGCCCATGAGGTCGTCGTTGTCGTCGGCGACGACCACGTAGTAGAGGGTCTTCGTCTGACCGGCCGTCGCGCTCGCAACCGGGTTGGGGATGTTCGCCGTCCACGAGCCGCTGGTGAGCGTGCCGCTCGCCTTGGTCATCGTGAGCTGCGTCATCGCCGACAGGTTCGGGGTCGCGCCCGGGTTGGTCTGCGAGTAGTAGAGCAGCGCGTTGTCCTTGAGGCCCTTGTCGTCGGTGATCGAGACGCTCGGCTTGAGGTCGAGGCGCGTGGTCTGGTTCATCGCCGTGTGGCTGATCACCGGCGCCGTGCCCGGGCAGCTAGCGCCGCCACCGGTGCCGCGCAGCACGATGAGGTAGTTCTTCACGGTCTTGGGGTTCTCGCTGTCGCTCGCCGCGAGGACCAGCGTGTAGCGAGCGTCGCCTTCCTGTGCGCGGGTCGGGCACCAGTGCCAGGTCGCCGTCTGCCCGTCTTGCTGGTCCAGCGTCGCGCCCTCGATCACGGGCTCTTCCTGCGTGATGTCGACCTGTGCGGTGTCCTGGTCCTCGACCACGACGTTGAGGTCGACGCACTGCTTCTGCGCGAGGTCGATCGTCGTGCCAGTGCCGAGCGGCTGGCGGAACACCGGCGCGGTCGCCGATCCGATGGCGCTCTTGACCTCGATGTTGATGGTGACGGTCGTGTCGTTGTCACCGTCCGAGACGATGAAGTCGAACGCGTGCATGCCGACGTCCTGCGCGACCGGGGTCCACCGGAACACGCCGGCACCGCTCGGCGACACGGTGATCATGGCGCGGTCGTCGACCATCTCGAGGTCGGCGGCCCGGAAGTCATAGCTCAGGCGGTCACCGTCGATGTCGGTGCCGTTGAGGTCCAGCTTGAACTCGGTGCCCACCTGGGCGACCTGGTCCGAGAGACCGCTCAGCTCGGGGGCGCTGCCGGGGGTACAGGCTACTGCAGTAGCCAGGGCAAACGCGGTGGTCATGGTCCAAAGACCGTGGCTGCTGGTGAGTTTAGCTAAGCGCATGACTTTCCTTCCGAGCTGATCCGATGGCTGTCGGATGTCTGGTCATGGAGCAACGGATGGGCCACGTCGCACCGCGCCAGACGAACGTGATCGTCTCACAAATGCAGCGCTAAATAGGCATCAGCAAGTGAGCTGGGAGGCGATCCTCGACGGCGAATGTGATCAATTCCGGGCTACTGGATCGGCCAGGAAGCTCGGCAGGTCGGGGCACATGTGGGTGCGAGATCCCCGGAACTACGTCCAACGGCCCGCTCGCTCTTATGCTCGGTGCCTCGTGAGCACGCTCCGCAAACGTACCGTCTCTGCCCCGAAGCGAGCCGTCGCATCGGCGAGCCCGCGCGTCCACGTCCTCGACGTCCCGTTCGCGATGCGTCCGATCGCGACCGCCGGCGGCGCCCGCTGGGATGCCTCCCACGGCGTCTTCGTCTTCGAAGGCAGCGCCCTGCCGACGACGCTCATGGCGTTTCGCCCGCAACCCTACTCGTGGGAGCTGCATGTCCAGCGCGAGCTCGACGACGCGGACGCGCCGCCGCCGTCGACACCGACTGCCTCGATCGCGCTGCGCGATCACCAGCAGGAGGCGGTTCGCGCGATCACCGCTGCGACCGCCGCCGGCCGGCCCGGCTTCTTGCTGGCCGACGACGTCGGTCTCGGCAAGACGATCACCGCGTGGGAAGCGATCTTGCGCATGCGCGCGGTGCGAAGCGTGTTGATCGTGTGCCCGCTCGCGGTCGTCGCGCACTGGCGCCGCACGATCGAGGCGATGGGCGACGGCGGCAAAGACATCGTCGTCCTCAACTACGATCGGCTCGGCAAGCTGTTCGAAGTCAGCGATGCAGCGCGCAAGAAGATCCGCACCAAGAAGGGCCTCGCGCGTGCCGGCACCGCGCCCGAGCTCGACGTCGTCGTTCTCGACGAGAGCCACCGCTGCAAGAATCCGACGGCCGCCCGATCCAAGCTCGCCGCGAAGCTCGTCGCACGCGCGGGGTTCTGTCTGTGGCTGTCGGCCACGGCGGGCCAGAATCCGCTCGAGCTGTCGTATTTGGCGCCGCTGCTCGCGAGCACGACCGCTGCGCGCGCGGCGGACCTGAAGGACTTCGAGCAGTGGTGCATCGATCAGAAGCTCGGCGTCACACGCGGCACGTTCGGCAAGTGGGAGTGGCGCGGTGATCGTGCCGACTGCGAGAAGGTTCGCGCGATGCTGTTCGACGCCGCCCGCGGTCAAACGCCCGCCGGGATTCGTAGACGGCCGGAGGATGTGGCGGGCTGGCCGGAGATCAACCGCATCCTGACTCCGATCGAGCTCGACGGCGAAGCGCGGGCTCTCTACGACCAGGCGTGGACCGCGTTCCGTCGCGACATGGAGCTCGCGCCGCGCGGACGCGATCCGAAGTCGGCGCTCGCGGCCTCGCTGCGGCTGCGCCAGAAGAGCTCGCTCATCCGCGCAGCCGGAACGGTCGAGCTCGCGCGCGAGCTACTCGACAACGGCCACCAGGTCGCGATCTCGGTGGCGTTCATCGAGACACTCACCGCGATGCGCGAATCGTTCGAACGCGGACTCGGCGCCGTTCCATGCGCCGTCATCCACGGCGGTATCCCGGCGGCCGCGCGCGAGGCGGAGCGCCTGCGCTTTCAGCACGGCGATGCCCGCGTGGTGCTGTTCACCGTCGAGGAAGGAATCTCGCTCCACCAGGGCGAGCACAACGATGTTCCACGTTCCGAGATCATCCACGATCTCCGCTGGTCGGCGATCCAGATGGCGCAGATTGAAGGCCGCTGTCACCGCGACGGCCGCTTCGCGCAGGTCTACTGGGCATACGCCGACGGCACGGTCGAGGAGAAGCTCGCTCGCGTCGTCGCTGGCCGCATCCAGATGATGAAGGAGATGATCGGCGATGATGTCGAGACGCTCCGCGAGATCGAGCGTTTGCTCGCTGCGGGCTAGCGATTCTTACTTGCGGCGGTCAGCGGGCCAGCGTCGCGTGATCTTCGCCGACGGCGAACGTGATCAGGCCCTGGGCGACCGGATCCGCGAGGAAGCTCGGGACATCGACGCCGAGGTGAGCCGCGAGAATTCCAAGCCCCGACACCACCGAGTTGCTGGCAATCAGACCGGCTCGGAGGCCGGCGACCCGCAGGCTGCGCGACAGCCCGGCCGGCGAGAATCCATTGGCGTCGATCGCGAGCGCGAACGGCTTGAGCTCGTTCGCGAGCCCGGTCGGGATCAGGCGCTTGAGCTTCTGGAGCTGGGTCGCGATCTGCGCCTCGTCGAGGCCGTAGTTCGGGAACTTCTCCTGGAACTGGCGGAGCAACGCGACGACCAGGATGCCGAGGTCGTCGGCGGGGAGGCGAGCGGGAATCGCGAGGTGACTCTGCGCGAGCTTGAGCGCGCTGCCGGCCGCGAAGCGAATCGCCTTGGAGTCGAGATGCGCGATCGACTGGCCGATCACGAGCGACACCGGGCTCGTCGGCTCCGCGGTCATCGCGTACGGCTGGCGCGCCGAGACGTACACGTCGATCTCGCCGAAGCCGAGCGCGGTCGCGACGTCCTGCGCGTGCGTTGCGACACTCGACTCCCGCGCCTTCAGGCGATCGCCACGCGCCACGCCGTAGAGCGCGCGCAGGTCGATGCCGACATGCTTGGCAACGCGATCGCCGAGCTGCTCGAAGATCTGGCGGAGCTCGGGCTGCACGTTCGCGCCCATCAAGATCTCATCGGCCTCGGGACGCAGCAGCGGTGCGAGCAGGTTGCGCGCCGGCTCCGCGAGGAGGAGCCGCTCTGGCTCGCCCGCCGCGCCGAGGAGGGTTGCGAGCTCGGCGGCCGATCGCGCGACGGCCGTCGAGCCATCGACACCGACCGCGGCGCGCGCCGACATCGCGCGAGAGATCACGCGATAGGCAACGCCGTCCTTCGGATCGGCCTGTAGCCGCGTGCGCATCGTGCCGGCCACGCGATTGAGATGGACGCGCACCGACGTCATGTCGCCGGACTCACGATAGAACTTCACGAGCTCGCTCAGCGCGTCGTCGCTGGCGGGCGCGCCGTCGAGTGCGAGGTTGAGCGCACGCTCGGCGCGCTTCTTGTCACCGAAGCCCTGGCGGAAGATCCGCGCGACGCGGTGCAAGTGCATGGCGCGGCGATCGGCATCCTCTTCATTCTTGACCAGGCGCTCGCACGCACCGAGCGCGAGCTTCCACTCGCCGGCCTGCGTTGCGAGATCTGCGAGCCGCTCGAGGGTCTGGATGTCCTCGGGGTTGTACGTGAGCGCGCGCTGGAACGACTTGAGTGCCATCGGCACGTCGATCAGGCGATCGGCGTAGATGAGCCCGAGACGGAAACACAGCGTGCGCAGGATGTTGGGATCGTGCTCGAGGCGCGCGCGTGCGATCAGTGCGTCGGCGGCCTCCTGCCAGGCGCCCTGCTCCCACGCGATGTCGGCGAGCGCCGCGTGCGCACGCAGGTCGTTCGGATCCGACGCGAGGATCGCGCGATAGTGCGTCTTGGCACCGTCGCGATCGGTGAGGAAGTTACGCGACAGCTCGGCGAGTGCGCGATGCATCTCGATCTTCCGTGGACCGACCGGCTCGTGCTCGAGGCGGTTCGCGATCAGGATCGCGAGCTCGTCGTGATCACCTTCCTCCTCGAGGAGGATGCGCATGCGCATGAACGAATCGCGGTGCTTGCCGTCGGCATCCAGCGCGCGACGGAACGCAGACATCGCCTGCTCGCCGATCAGGGCCTTGTCCATCAGCGCGACGCCGGCGAAGTGATGCAGCGCCGCCCGCTCGTCGGCCCCGCCGCCGATGCTCGCCTGACGGGTAGCTGCCTCAGCCACGTCGAGCCACAGCTGGCCCTTCAGCGCGGCGTTGCGCCAGGCCTCGAGCGCGGGCACGTGCCCGGGTGAGACCTGATCGGCCTTGCCGAACGCGGCGACCGCGGCGTCGATGTTGCCGAGCTCGGCGAGCGTCTCGCCGGCGCGCGTATAGAACGCCGCCTGGCTGCGCGCATCACCCTCGAAGTAGCTCGCGATCTGTTCCTCGAGCTTGGCCAGCTCCTCGGACGCGCCCGCACGACGCACGATCGACTCGAGATGCAGCAGCGCGAGGCGGTGCTTCGGATCAGCCTTCAGCGCATCCCGATAGAGCTCGCTGAGCTCGACGTCGGGACGAGCATCCCGCTCCGCGAGACCCGCGGTGTCCATGATCATCGCGGCGCGATCGCTGGTGAGATCGGCGGGAATCTGGTCGAGCTCGGCCCGCCGCAGGCGCAGCAGCTCGCCGATTTGATCGCTGACCGCGTACTCGCGCTCGAGCCGGTGCATGATGTCAAACCTCGTCGGGTCGGCCTGCGATGCGCTCTCGAGCGCAACCTGTGCCGAGCCCGCATCGCCGCGCAGCTCGCGATCGATGTGCGACAGCAGCTCGTAGGCGTCGGCCTTCGCAGGGCCATCACCATGGGTCTCGGCGGCACGCAGCTGAGCCAGTGCGAGCGCGGCGAGCGGCGCGGGCTCGCGCAGCTCGGTGGCGACGCGCATGAGCGGAATCGCAGCGAGCGGATCGCCCGGCCGCATGTCGAGCGCGCTCTGGTACAGGCCGAGCGCGGTCGCACCCTCGCCGCGCGCAGCAGCGTCGTCGGCATCGCGCACGACCCGGGCGAACTCATCGGGGCTCATCGGTCCCGGAGCGGCCTCCTTGGCCACGCGAACCGGACCAGAGACATCGCCGGCTCGGCGGCGCGCGATCGACAACAAGTCTGACACCGTGCTGACATCGGGCAGCGCCTTCTCGACGGCACGCAGCAGCGTGGTGGCGCGCATCGCATCACCGGCATCGAGCGCCAGCTGCGCCGCCCGCAGGCGCAGCGCGAAGGCTTCGGTGGTCTCGCCGAGCAGGGTCGCGCGCTCGTCGAGCGTGTTCACCGTATCGGCGAGGTCGTTGCGGCGCGCCGCTGCGAGCAGGAGCGCGACCACCCGGCGTGGATCGTCGAGTTGCGGAGCGACATCGCTCAGCAGCGCGTCGGCACGCGTCGGATCATCGAAGGCGATCAAGCGGGCACGGCGAAGCGCGATGCTCGCAGCGCCCCACGGGGAACGCTCGGCCGCCTGCGCGCGCGCGAGGATCTCGCTCGTGACCTCGCGGTCGCCGAGCCGCATGCCGAGCACGATCGCGGCGGCATGAGCCTCGGGCGCACCGCCGTTAGCTTGCTCGCCGACCTTCTCCCACGCCCCGAGGGCGGCGGCGGTTGCGCGCTGGACCTCGTCTGCGTTCGGTGACTCCGCCGATGACGCAGCACCGACGGCCTCTTCCCACGCGAGCGCACTGCGCAGCTGCGCGACATCACGGTCGAGCTGATCGCCCGGCTGCGCTGCAAGCTCGGCCAGTAGCTTCGCGCGATCCGTCCACCGGCCGGCGGCGGCGAGCGCCTCGGCGAGTGCCTCGGTGAGCGCCAGCGAGGTCGGGCGCGCCGCGTGGCCTTCGTGCAGCAGCTTGATCGCTGCGTCGAGCTGCCCCTGCGCGATCATGCCGAACGCAGCGCGCAGCCGTGCTCGCTCACGCTCGGGCTCGGCGGCAACGCCGAGGTCGACGTCGATCGCTTGCTGGGTCTGCTCGGCGGCCACCTGTGCCGTGCGCAGCTGAGCGGAGGCGTAGTCATCACCCGGATCGAACTGCAACACCTGCGTCCACAGCTCGATGCCGTGCGCGGGATCGAGCTCGGCCGCACGCGCGGCCGCAAACGCGCGCTCGACGGCCGGTGCCGCGCAGCTCGCCCAGCTGGTGAGCGCAGCGGTCGTAGCGATCGAATCGTTGCCGGCCAGCGCGGTCTCGGCCGCGACGCGCGCGACGAGTGGATCCGCCGGCAGTGCCGTGATCGCGACCGTCGCAGCAGCGACGGCAAGCTCGTTCTGCACCCAGAACTGTGCACGGACGGCGAGCGCCGCTGCGGTGGTCGGATCGCTGTCCTCCACGATCTTCGCGAGCTCGAGCAGCGCGCTCGCAGTCTCGGCGGGCTTCTTGTTCGCCGCTGCCTCGCGGATCGCTGCCAGCCGGACGCCGAGCGCACCTGGATCCGACTCGGTCGCGGACGTGAACCACGTGACCGCACCCGCCGCATCGTTCTGTTGTGCCGCGAGCATGCCGCGCGCCTGCTGGACCGCTGCGCGGAGCTGCGGATCGGTCACTGCGTGTGCGAGTTGCTCGAGTGCACGACCGAACTCCTCGGCGCGACCGTCGAGGAAGGCGAGCTCGAGCTGGGCGAGCAGCGCGCGCACGTCGGACGGCGCAGAGTCGAGCAGCTCGCCGACCGCGACCCGAGCCATGTCGTGATCGGCGCTCGCCATCAGCAGATCGATGCGGTAGTGCCCGAGCGGCCTGCGCTCGAGCGCACCGGCGACCGCGATCTCGGCGTCGAGCTGGCGCGTCGCCTCGTGCAGATCGCCGCGCAAGCGCGCGAGCCGGCGCAGACCGCGCAGCGCTGCCGTGGCACGCGGGTCCGCGAGCAGTGCGGCGTCGTAGTGCGCGTGTGCACGCTCCGATTCGCCGACGCGCTCGCACAACCGAGCGGCCTCGATGCGCAGCGATGCCGACACGGTCGGATCGTCGACGGTGGGAATCTCGCGCTCGTAGATCGGTAGCAGGAGTGCGGCTTCCTCGTCGAGACGCGCGCTCGGCAGTGGCGCGATCTGATCGGGCCACTGGCTGTCGATGCCGATCGCTTCCAGATCGATCACGGGCTCGACTTCGGGCGTATCGCCGTACGTAGACGGCACCTCGGGCGCAGGGCTCGTCGGCGTCTGCACCATCACGGGCACCGACGTCGGGCGCTTCACGCGCGGATACAGATCCATCAGCGCGGGCGGCCGATCACCCTGGGTGCCGCGGTCGACCCGTGTCTCGGGCCCATCGTTATCCGCGAGCTCGTCGTTGACCTGCGGGACCGGAATCTCGTCGTACGATTGGCCCGCGCCGTCGAGGCTGCCGACCGGCGCCATCTGCACGTACGCATCGCCCGACATGCTCGGATCGGCGTCGTCCGGAAGCATCGTCGTCGGCAGCGAGTCGTCGATCGCGCCGTCGTCCTCGATGTCGTCATCGGTGACCGAATGCAGCGCGCGGGGCGGCGGGCTCATCGGGCCCGATCGCCGCGCCGGCGTCGGCATGGGCAGGTCGTCCACGAGCGCATCTGCGCCGACGGCCGCGGCGACATCGGAGAAGCTGTCCTCGGGTTGCGGCGTCGGCCGCGGGGGCGCAGCGTCCTCCGCGTCGAGGCCGAAGAAGCTATCCTCGGGCTCTGGCTGCGACTTGGGTCGCGCCGGCGCATCGTTCATCGACTCGGCGACATCGGAGAAATCGTCCTCGCCACGTGGTCCGGATGACTCTTCGCGCGAGTACTCGATGATCGGCTCGGACTCGCGACGGACAGGCGACGGCGGCAGCTTGCTCGGATCGCGGCGGATGACGTTGGCCACGGTGCGGCGCGGCTGTGCGGTCGCCTCCGGCGCCGGGGCGGGCTCAGCGTTCTCATCCGACGCGCCGATCTCGACCTCGTAGTCGTCGTCGTCGGGCGGCTCCTGTGCCTCGTACGCGTGCGGGGTGAACGACATCGGCGGCGGTGCCGTCGGTGCCTTCGAGCGATCGGACACGTGGCGTGAGGCATCGGCATTCGCCTGCATCGCGCCGATGTCGGCGATGCGCGTGTTCTCACCGAAGTCGCCGTCCTGCGCCGGGTAGCCCTGCTGCGGCGTGACCTTGGGCTGCGGGAACGCCGGCACGGCGACGGGTGTCTGGCGGCGGATGATCGCCGGTCCGGTGCGCTTCGCGGGTGCAGGCTTGGGAGGCGGCGCGATCGGATCGTCGGGAAGCGGGCGCGACATCGGCGGCGACATCACGTTGGGACGTGAGGCGGACGTGTAGACCTCGTCCTCGTCCTCGACGGCCGCACGCGAGACATCGAGGCGGGTCGCGCCGACGTCGTCGTCCACGTCGTTGAATGCGGGCAGCTCGCCGCTCGAACCCAGCATCTGGCCGAGCGCGGCCGGCTTGCCCTCGACGCCGACCTCGGAGAAGTCGGTCTCGTTCGCCTGCTCCCACGAGTCGTCGGCCGCCGGCACGGTGGCCCTGCGCGGCGGGTTGTCTCCGTCGAGCGCGCGATCGATCGTGCTCTGTCCGTCGAAGTCGGCATCCGAGCGCGGCTCGAACGCCGGCGGAAAATCGTCGAGCGTGTGGCTGCCGTCCTGCGCGGTGAGCGCGGACTCCGGCACGCGTGAGCTCGCCGGTGCGGGATCGGGCTCCGGCCACGCCATCGGCTCGTCGGCCGTGGCGGCTCCAGCCTCGACCGGCGCCGAGTCGTGGAGATTGTCGAACATCGAATCCCACGCATCGAGCTCCGACGACAGCTCCTCTTCGCCGAGGAACGGCTTCACGGGCCCCTTGCCGGGCTTATCGCCTGCGCTCATCGCGTCCCTTTCAGCGACAGCTGCAGCAGCTCGCGCAGCGCGAGGTGCTCGTTGGACACCGACCACGCCACCAGATCGAGCGCAGCGGGGCTGTCGGTGATCGCGCGACCGCCCTTGCCGACATCGAGGATCTGCAGCGCCACCCCAAGATCGCTGGCCCACAACAGACCGGTGCGCTGGCGCGCCGCAAGCGCACCGCGTGTGAACGCGTCGACGTTTGCGAGCTCGGCGCCCTTGCTCTGGACGAGCTGCGTGATCGCGGCCTTCGCCTTGCGACTGAATTCCTTCTTGAGCACCTTGGCGCGTTCCGCGATGCCGGTGTCCTCGCCGATCACGAGCTCCTGCAGCGCGGACGGCAGCGGCAGGTCGACGGCCTTGACCGCCGCAGCGATCGTCCACGCGAGCTCGCCTTCGCGGAGCTCGGTAAGGCTCGCGACGCCTTCGGCGACGCACGCGACCGCACGGCCGAGAATGAATCGGTTGTGCGACGTGGTGGCTCCCGCGACGTCGGCACCGAGGCACAGGATTGGCGTCTCGGCGGCGAGCGCGCGTGCGAAGCCCGTGCGCCCGGCGTTGATATAGATCTCGACGTCCTCGATGCCGAAGCACGCGAGCGCGGTGGCGAGCGGCTCGTACTTGTCGCCGAGCTTCTTGAGCGCGAGCTTGTCACCGCGCGCAAAGCCGAGCTTGCCGACGTCCACGCCCGTCGCGGTCTGCACGGCAGGTGCGATCAGCTTCCACAGCTCGTGGAGCGGACCGCCGAGGTTCGCGCGCAGGGCTCGCCGCGCGGTGTCGTCGAGCTTGGTGCGCGTCGGCGCGACCAGCTTTGCGCGGCCCTGCGACAGCACCTGGCGCTGATCGACCGACGGTGTCGCGATCGCCTCGACGGCAACCAGCGAGATCCAGCGCGCGTCGACATCGCCCTGCCACGCATTCACCTGGGCCAGCTTCTCGTAGAGAATGCCGCGGCCCGGAGACTGCGCGATCGACTCGCGGAAGCTCTCTGCGGTCGAGCTGAGCACCTGTGCACGCGCACCCGGCTCGAGCAGATCGGCGAGCTCGCGCACGACATCGAGGTTCAGCGGATCGAGCGTGCGGGCGCGATCGAGAGCGAGGCGCGCGCTCACGCGATCGCTGAGGCGGTCGCGCAGCATGAGCCCGAGACGAAGCTCCTCGCGCGCCTTCTCCTGCGGCGTCGGACGCATGCGGGCAAGCGCGCGTAGCTCGCGTACCGCTCGGTCCCAGTCGCTCGCGCGCAGGCACAAGCCGAGCAGCTTCTCGCGCAGCGCCGCATCGTCGGGGTTCGCTTCGACGACACGCTCGAGCGACTCGATCGCACCACCGATGTCGTTGGTGTTCTCCGCGAGCACCTGCGACAGCTGCAGCTCGATCTCGCCGCGCCGGCCCGGCCGGGTCTCGGCCTGCAGATAGCGGCGCCACAGCGCGACGGCCGCGTCGACCTCGCCGGCGTTGAATGACAGGTCCGCGCGGAAGCGCAGCGCTTCGACGTGATTGGGTGAGCGCTCGAGCAGATGGTCGAGGTCGGCCATCGCCATCTCGGTGTCGCCCATCCCGTGCAGCACGGTCGCGCGCTCGAGGAATAGCGGCACGGACGCGCCGGGCGCGTTGCCGTCACCGTCGTGGTGATTGATGCGATCGGTGATCGCGGTGATCAGGGCCCGCGCATCGGCGCGCTCGCGCTGGAGCTCGAGGAAGCGATCGAACTCCTTGGCACCCGGATCGTTGACGAGGATGCGGCGGTACGCGGCGATCGCGTACTCGGCGTTGTGCGTGATCCCAGGGCCGTCGAAGACCGCGACGGCTTCGCGCAGCAGGTCGAGGCGGGCATCGCGATCACCGAGGACACGCGCCATCGAGTACGCGGCCGCGGCCGCGGTGGCCTTGTCGCCGGCGCGGTTCGCCATACGGCGCAGCGCGGACAGCGCGCGCAGATCGTCGGCGCGCGTCTTGAGCACCGAGGACACGATGGCGACCGATTCGCGCATGCGTCCGGCGAGCTCGAGTGCTTCGGCCCGGTCGAGCTCCCACGACGTGCTCGCGGCCGAGTCGTCGGCAAGCGCGCTGCGCATCTCGAGAACCTCGGCACGCGCGAGCAACGGATCGACCGCGGCAAACGCATCGCCGGCATCGACGAGCGTGGTCGTGGCGGTCTCGGCGCTGACCAGGAGCGCACTGGTGTCGTCGGGTGCCAGGTTGCGCGCGGTCGCGATGCGCTGGTTCGCGAGGTCGAGATCGCGAGCGGCTGCGGCCACGGCAGCGCCGCGCAGCAGCAGCGCCGCAGCGGCCTCGGGCATATCGATGGCGCCGGCGAGCCCCTCGTAGGCCTGCGCGAGCTGCGGCGCCTCGCCGCGGCGTGCAGCGATCAGCGCTGCGCCGAGGTGAGCGCCACGCCGTGTGGGATCGAGCGCGATCGCGGCCTCGAACGACTGGGCCGCACGATCGGTATCCTCGAGGACGAGCGCGTACATCCAGCCGCTGTCCTCGGCGAGTGCGGCAGCGAGACGCGGATCGCCGGTGCGACCAGCGAGCGCGGCGGTCGCTTCGACGCGCATCACGGTATCGGTGCGCGTAGCTGCGATGTCACCGAGCGCGAGCGCGGCGGCGGTGCCGGCGAGCGATGGCTCCTCGTTCGCGATCAGGCCGCGATAGATCTCGGCGGCGTCGTCGGCCTGACCGGCGCGCTCGAGGGCGCGTGCGTGGAGCCACGCGGCGTCGGGCGTTGCGTCGATCTCGGCGATCGCCGCGCGTGCGGTGACCTCGCCGGCCTTGTCGCCGGTCTTGGCGCGGCAGCGTGCTGCACCTTCGAGCGCGGCGCGATCGCCAGGCATGCGGGCGAGCCAGTCACCGTAGACGTGCGCTGCCTCGGCGGAGTCGTCGAGGCGCACCTCGAGGATCCACGCGGCCTCGCGCAGCGCCCGGCGCGCAGCCGAACCGTCGGGGAGCGCGCGAGCCTCGGAGCGGCGCTCGGAGACCAGTTCCTGCCAGCGCTCCTGGGCGCGCAGCAAGTCGAGCAGCGACTCGCGCACGAAGTTGTCGGCGGGCCACAGCGACAGCAACTCGCGATACAGCTCCGTGGCGGGCTCGACGGCCCCTGCCCGCTCGCGCAGCCGCGCGGCGGCGAACAGCGCAGTGCCTCGCCCGGTCGCATCGGTCTCGTCCGCGGCGATCTTGATCAGCAGCTCGGCGCGCTCGGCGTCGCGACCGAGCTGGGCGAGCGTGCTCTCGAGCCGCCACCGCGCCGCGATGTCGGACGGAGCCGCCGCGACCAGCTCGCGCTCGTGCTCGAGCACTGCCTCGAGATCGCCGTGACTGCGTGCGAGGCGGATCGCGCGCTCGATGATCGCGCGCTTCGCGTCTTGATCGGTCGCTGCGGTCGCCTGCGTCTTGAGGCGCGCAAGCGCCTCGACGACGCGACCGGTGAGATCGTCAAGCTCGGTCATCGCCTCGAGGGCAGCCGGATGAAGCGGCACGGCCTCGAGCGCCTTGCCGAGCGCCGCGCGAGCTTCCTCGAGCGCCTCGGGGGTTCCGACCTCGTAGGCAAGCAGCTCCGCGCCCTGGATGTAGAGCGTGGCGGCGGCGGTCGGATCGGGCCGCGACGGAACGCCAGGACCGAGCCAGGTGCCCAGGAGCGCGGCGTGCGCGGCGGCGAGATACGTGGCCGCGAGCGTGGGAATATCCTTGCGAGCGAGTGCGTCGCGCTCGGTCGCTGACGTCAGGACGATGAATCCAGGCGCCGTCGCCTCGAGCGACGCGAGCAGTGCGCGCGCCTGATCGCGCTGGCCACCACGGAGCAGCGCGTCGACCCGCCGGATCGACAGCGTCATCGCGCGTGCCGGATCGCCTTCGACGGACTGCCAGTTCTGGACGAGCTCGGCGAGGTCCTCGTAGCGGCCGAGCTCCTCGGCCAGCTCGGTGAGATCTGCGAGGACGATCGGCTCGCCCGGCGATAGCGCGAGCGCCTGCTGCAGGGTCTCCCATGAGCGATCGGGATTGTCTTTGCGCGCGAGCTGCGCCTGGCGACGGCGCAGCGCGACGAGCTCGAGGCGCAGCGCGATCGCGCGCGTCGGCCGCTCGCCTGCAGCGGTCGAGCCCGGATCGGCGCCCGGTCCCGCGGGACCGAAGGCAGCGAGCAGCACCGACGCGAGTGCGTCGATCGCGACCGCGGTGTCCTGCGGGGTGCCGTGCTCCTCGGCAACGCGAAGGCGCTCGCGCGCGACACGCTCGGCAACAGTGGAGTGACCACCGCTCGACGCGAGTGCCGCGGCCCTGTCGAATGCTTGCAGTGCGCGCGGGACGTTGCCGCCCGCGCCGGCCGCGCGTCCGAGCTCGAGGAGATAGCTGACCTTGCGCTGTGGTTGCTCGACGGCCTCCGCGAGCTGGTCCCACACGTCGAGAAGCGCCGGGACATCGCCGGTGCGTGCGATCACGCGCTCGAGCTCGAGCAGTGCACCCTGGTGGTGCGGCGCGAGCTTCACGGCCTCGTCGAGCGCGCTGCGCGCCTCGTCGGGCTCGTTCATGCGGTGGTTGCTGACGCGCGCCTTCTCGAGGAGCAGGTCCGCACGCTCGTGAGCATCGCGCGCATACTCCAGCTCGGCGTCGACGAGCTTCTGGAGGTTGGGCCACAGCTGACGGCGGTAGAACACGCGGCGGATTGCCCACAGGTTCGGACGTAGCGATGCATCGAGCTGGAGCGCCTGGTTGTATGCCTTCACCGCGCGCGCTTCGTCGCCGAGCCGGCGTTCGTAGTGCTCGCCGAGCTCGTACGCGACCACCGCAGCGGGCGCCGGTTCGCCAAGGACTTTCGCTTCGAGATCTTCGGACAGACGCTGTGCGCGCGCTTCGCCGCCGGCGTCGCCGAGGGCCGCGATCGCCTTGTCGATCACGGTGGGACTGTCGAGTGAAGCCTCGAGCGGCTGATCGATGACGACGTTCGGCGTTGCGGTGCCAGCCTCGATCCCGCCCTCCATCGCGGCGAGGTCGGACGCTTCGGAGAGCATGTCCTCGAACGTCTCGGGAGGCGTGGTCGCGCGAAGCGGACGCGCGATCAGTGCGTGCTCCGCCGTCGAAGTACGCGCTTGCGGCGGCGGCGGCGGTGGGCCCGGGCGATCCGACGTCTTGGTGCGCGGGGTCGTGGGCATGCCGGGCGAGCCCGCCGATGGGGATGCCGGCGGTGTCGGCGACACCGGGGCAGCCGGTGGTGGGAGCGGCGCCTTGGCTCCGATCTGCGGCACCGAAACGGCGGGCAGCCCGACGCCGGTCGCAGTCTGGCGCGGCGGTGGGATCGCGGGCGGCTTACCGAGAGGCGGCAGCTTCAGCGACGGAATCTTCGGCGGTCCGCCGGGCCGAATCGGTGGGATCGCGGGCGGCTTCACCGCAGGCCCGATCGCGGTCTGCTTGGGCGGCGCGATCGAGGGCTTCTTGATGGGCTCGCTCGGCAGGATGGTGACCTGGGAGATCTCTTCGACTTCGTCGTCGAGGGGCATCGCAGGCTCGCTCTGCAGCCGCTCTCTGAGCGCCCTGGACTCGAGCGGATCGTTGGGCCCCGCGGTGGTGCCGGTGGTCTTGGGCGCCTCGGCTGGCGGCGGCGGATCGTCGTCCATCTCGACGACCACACCAGGCTCGCTCTGGAGCCGAGACCGCAGCGCCTTGGACTCGAGCGGATCGTTGAATTTCGGGGTCGGCGCGGACTCGTCGAGGTTGACCTCGATGCTGCCCTCGCTGATGCGCGGTCCAGGCTCGCCACGGCTCGGCTTGGATTCGATGCTGCCCGCGCTCATGCGAGGGTGCATCTCCTCGAGGTTCACCTCGATGTTCGGCTCGCTCGGCATCCGAGGATTTCGGCGCTCACCTGCCTCGATCGATCGCTCGCCGCTGGAGCTGGTCTCGTCCTCCTCCTCGTCATCGAGGTTGTACGAGTCGATGCGCGCAGCGAGAGCGCTCTTGCGCTCGTGCTTCGCCGGATCGCTGGTCGAAACCGGTGCGCCCTCTCCTGCGCCCGATTCGTCTTCGGGTGGGGTACCCAAGGGAACCAAAGATCACCATTGGAGACGTGTAGTGTCAACGTCAGGAGACCGTCATTCCGCGCATTTGGACATGCTACACATCCGCCCCGTGACCGCTGCATTCCGGCTCGGAGACGAACCTCTCACCCTTGAAATCATCGCGCAGATCGCGCGTGCCGAACGAACGGTCGAGATCGGCGCAAGCGCCCGCGCCGCCATGGACCGGGCCCGGGCCGTGGTCGATGCGGTCGTCGCCGGCGGTGATGCCGCCCCCGCGGTCTACGGGGTCAACACGGGTTTTGGTGCCCTCGCCGAGGTCCGGATCTCCGCCGATCAGGTCGCGCAGCTGCAGCAGAATCTCGTCCGGTCTCATGCCGCTGGCGTCGGCCAGCCGCTACCGCGCGAGAGCGTGCGTGGGATGATGCTGCTGCGCGCCGCCGTCCTCGCGACCGGGCGCAGCGGTGCCCGCACCCTGTGTTGCGAGCGCCTATGCGAGCTGCTCAATGCCGGCGTTCACCCGCAGATTCCGGCGCGTGGCTCGGTCGGTGCCTCCGGCGATCTTGCGCCGCTCGCTCACCTCGCGCTCGGCATGATCGGGGAGGGCCTCGCAGAGTATCGCGGCGAGTGGTTACCCGCCGCCGAGGCCCTGCGCAAGGCCGGCATCGCGCCGCTCGTGCTCGAAGCGAAGGAAGGGCTCACGCTGCTCAACGGCACGCAGCACATGACCGCGATCGGCGGCATCGTGGTGCTCGAGGCAGAGCAGACCTGCCGCATCGCCGATATCGCGGGCGCGATGTCGCTCGAGGCGCTCAAGGGTACCGTGCGCGCCTTCGACGAGCGCGTCGTGGCTGCTCGTCCGCATCCCGGACAGATCGAGGTCGCGCGGTTCCTGCGCGAGCTACTCGCCGAGTCCGAGATCGCCGAGTCGCACTCCAACTGCGGCAAGGTCCAGGATCCGTACTCGCTGCGCTGCATGCCTCAGGTCCACGGCGCCACGCGCGACCTGCTCGCGTATGCGCGCACGGTGCTCGAGCGAGAGGCCGGCTCGTCGACCGACAACCCGCTGGTGTTCGTCGACGGTCCCGAGGGTGACGAGATGATCTCGGGCGGCAACTTCCACGGCCAACCTGTCGCCATCACGCTCGATGCCGCCGCGATCGCGATCGCCGAGCTCGCAAACATCAGCGAGCGCCGCGTCGAGCAACTCGTCAATCCCTACCTGTCGAGCGGGCTGCCGCCGTTCCTCGCTCCCGACAGCGGGCTCAACTCCGGCTTCATGATCGCGCAGGTCTCTGCCGCCTCCCTCGTGTCCGAGAACAAGGTACTCGCGCATCCGGCCTCGGTCGACTCGATCCCGTCGAGCGCGGGCCGCGAGGATCACGTGTCGATGGGCGCGACCGCCGCGCTCAAGCTGGCGATGATCCACGACCACGTGCGCACCGTGCTCGCGATCGAGCTGCTGTGTGCCGCCCAAGGTCTCGACCTGCGCCGGCCGCTCAAGACCACAAAGCCGCTCGAGGCGGTCCACGCCGCGATCCGCGCCAAAGTCCCGGCGATGATGGTCGACCGCCCCCTGTCCCCCGATATTCAGGCCGTGCGCGCCCTGATCGATGACGGTACGCTGATCGCGGCCGCCCGTTCCGCCGGCACGCATCCATGACTCGCTGCGCCCTGCTCCTCGTCCTCGTCTCGTCGGCCGCAAGCGCCGATGGCGAGGCCCTCGAGCCTGGCGCCTCCACCGCGACCGGCTCACCCAATCGCGTCAACCTGCGCCTCGGCAGCGCCACGAGTGACTCGACGGGCCGTCCCGCGATCTGTCTCGACGTCCGGCTGTGGAAGGGCCTCGGCGTCGAGGGCTGCGGCACCGGTCAGGGCGTGATCCACGATCAGACCGGCACCGAGCTCGCGCACTTTCGCGCGACGTGGTCGATCATCGAGCGCACCACGCCGACGGGCACCGGTCGCATTCGCGGCGGCCTTGGATTCGCCGAGCTGCAGGTCGGCATCGATCGCGCCGGCTTCAACTTCAACAACCCTGATATCGAGCGCGGCTCGGTCGCCGGTCCCGAGGCCAGCGTGCAAGGCCAGTGGCTGGTGCCGCTCGGTGCAGGCCTCGAGGCCGTGGCATCGGCCACCCTCGGTGTCGCTGCGTTCGCGAACGCTGACAAGCTGATCACGCCGCAGAGCAACGTGCAGCCGTTCGCGTCGTTCGAGATTGGCCTGGGCTGGTAACTGCGCTCCAAGATCGTGCACGTCCACGTGCACGTGTCACGTGTCACGTGCACGTCCACGGTCTCACGTCCACGGTCTCATCGCGCAGCGGCGCGCCGTCACCGTTCGTCGCCGGCGACTACGACGGTCTTCACGAGATCGGTCCCGTAACGATAGGCGACGTGCGCCGGCTCGTCGCAATCCCACAGCACGAGGTCTGCGCGTGCACCGACCGTGATCGCGCCCGCTTCGACATCGAGCGCCTTCGCCGCGTGCCGCGTCACGCCGAGCCACGCCTCCTCGATCGTCATGCCGTAGTGCGTGGTCGCGAGCCACAACTGCACCGCGAGCGTCTCGCAGTTACTCGAGCCCGGATTCATGTCGGTCGCGATCGCCATCGGCACGCCGGCGGCGCGCAGCTTGCCGACGGGCGGAACCGGCAAGCGCAGCTGCACGCACGCGCCCGGCAGCATCACCGCGACCGTGCCTGCACTCGCGAGCGCCGCGATGCCTGCGTCGTCGATCTGCTCGACGTGATCGGCAGAGAGTGCGCCGAGCTCGGCAAGGAGTGGCGCCGCACCGAGATCCGCGAACTGGCCGACGTGGCCGCGCACACGCAAGCCGTGGGCGTGGGCTGACCGCAGAATCCGTGTGGTCTCGTCGAGCGAGAACGCACCCTCGTCGCAGTACACATCGACCGAGGTCGCGAGCTTGTCGGCGGCGACACGCGGCACGAGTTGCTCGACGATCTCGGCCACGAACGCATCGCGATCGGCTTTGCGCTCGGGTGGAATCAGGTGCGCGAGCAGCGTGGGCACCAGGCGCTGCTTGCGGCGCACGGCGGCCGCGGCGACACAGCGCAACAGGCGCAGCTCGCCATCGACGGTGAGGTCGTAGCCACTCTTGATCTCGATCGTCGTCGTGCCACCGGCGCACGCTCGGTCGAGGCGGCCCTCTAGTAGCGCGAGCAAGTCGACGTCAGTCGCACTGCGGGTCGGCCCCAGGGTCGCGTTGATCCCGCCACCGGCCGCGGCGATCTCGAGGTAGCCCTTCCCTGCCGCACGCAACGCGAACTCGTTCGCGCGATCGCCTGCGAAGATTGCGTGGGTGTGGCAGTCGACGAGGCCCGGCGTCACCAGCAAACCGCGCGCGTCGAGCACGTCGCGACCAGCCGGTGCGCCCGGTAGGTCCGCATCGGGACCGATCCACGCGATCACGCCGTTCTCGATGACGACCGCACCGTGGTCGAGGATGCCCAGACCCGCATGCGCGGGGTCGCACGTCATCACGCGGGCGTTGCGGATGACCCTCATCGCTCGTTCACTCGCTTGAAGTTGCCGGTCTTGCGCGCGACCACGAGCTGCAGCTGCTCGGGATCATCGAGCACTGCGCGCACGGCATCGACGTCGGCGCCCGTCAGGGTTCTGACGAGACGGCCTTGGAAGCGAACGAGTACCTCGTCGCGCGCGACTTCGACATCGAACGGCTCGGCCGCCAGCTTGCCGCGCCGATCGATCTTCCGGCACGTACGGCCGCCTTCACTCACATCCGGAACGTACCTCATCGCCGCAGCCCCGCGCCGGGCACGCGCGTTGCTGTGGTTAGAGAATCCAAAGGGAGAAATTCATGCAGAGCCAAATATTCGATAATCGGGAGATCGCTGACAGCGATGAGACCGGGATCAAGCTCGGAAAAGGACTCGCGATGTTCAGCATCGGGCTGGGCCTCCTCGAGCTGCTCGCGCCCAAGAAGATGTCCCGGGTGATCGGTGTCAGCGATGACGGCAAGGCGCCATGGATCCTTCGCGCGTTCGGGCTCCGCGAGCTCACCGCGGGGGCTGCATTGCTGCTCAAGCCGAGCTCGCCGGTCGGCCCGTGGATGCGGGTCGCCGGTGACGTCGTCGATCTCGTGAGCCTCGCGCTCGCGATGCCGAACAGCACGTCGCGTCCGCGGACGATCGCGTCGCTCGGTATGGTGGCCGGCGCGACCGCGCTCGATACCTACGCGGGCGTCCGCCAGGCCCGCCGCAAGCTCGGCGAGCCGGTCAAGCGCGCAGTCACGATCGCGCGGCCCGCGCACGCGGTCTACGCGTACTGGCGCAACCTCGAGCAGCTGCCGCAGTTCATGACGTGGATCGAGTCGGTCCGCGATCTGGGCGGTGGTCTCTCGCACTGGGTCGTCAAGACGCCTGCGGGCAAGATCGAATACGACGCCGAGATCACCGAGGAGATTCCGGGCCGCCGGATCGCGTGGCGGTCGCTGCCGGGTGCATCGGTGCCCAACTGCGGCACGGTCACGTTCTTCGACGCGCCAGGTAATCGTGGCACCGAGGTCGTGGTGGAGCTGCAGGTCGCAGCGCCGCTCGGCAAGACCATCGCTGGCTCCGAAGCGCAAGGCGATCTCCGCCGGCTCAAGCAAGTGCTCGAGCTGGGTGAGGTCGTGAAGTCGGACGCGAGCATTCACAAGGGACCGCATCCGGCACAGCCGGAGGCGCAGGGAGGTATGCAATGAAGGCGAACTGCTGGATGGGCAAGAAGGACGTCCGCGTCGAGACGGTGCCGGATCCAAAGATCCTGAGCTCGAGCGATGCGATCGTGAAGATCACCTCGACCGCGATCTGCGGCTCGGATCTCCACCTCTATAACGGCTTCGGGCCGACCATGGAGAAGGGCGACATCCTGGGCCACGAGTTCATGGGTGAGGTCGTCGAGACCGGCAGCGGGGTGAAGAACCTCAAGGTCGGCCAGCGCGTCGTCGTGCCGTTCCCGATCGCATGCGGCGCGTGCGGCGCGTGCATGAGCGGCAAGACGGCATGCTGCGAGAACTCCAACCCCAACGCGTGGATGCAGGAGAAGCTGATGGGTCACACGACCGCCGGCGTCTTCGGTTACTCGCACCAGACCGGCGGCTTCGCCGGCGGCCAGGCCGAGTACGCGCGGGTGCCGTTCGCCGATGTCGGTCCGCTCGTGGTCCCGGACGGCATGACCGACGATCAGGCGCTGTTCCTGTCGGACATTCTGCCGACCGGGTACATGGGCGCCGAGATGGCGGACATCAAGCCCGGCTCCGTCGTCGCGGTGTTTGGCTGCGGTCCGGTCGGTCAGTTCGCGATCGCCTCGGCACGCCTGCTCGGCGCCGAGCGCATCATCGCCATCGACCGCTTCGCCGATCGCCTGACGATGGCGGTGCAGCGCGCCGGTGCGACCGATGCGATCAACTACGAGGACGGTGACCTCTACGCCAAGCTCAAGGAGCTCACCGGCGGTCGCGGTCCTGACGCATGCATCGACTGCGTCGGCCTCGAGGCACATGGCCATGGCGCGCAGTTCGTGATGGACAAGGCAAAGCAGGTCGCCAAGATCCAGTTCGATCGCGCCGTCGCGCTTCGCGATGCCATCCTGACCTGCGCGAGCGGCGGCACGGTGTCTGTCGTCGGTGTGTACGCGGGATTCATCGACAAGTTCCCGATGGGATCGCTGATGAACCGCGGCCTGACGCTACGCGCGGGTCAGTGCCACGTGCACAAGTACATGCGGCCGTTGCTCGACCACATCCAGGCCGGCCGTCTCGATCCGACCTTCATCATCTCGCACCGGATGAAGCTCGAGGACGCACCGAAGGGCTACGACATGTTCATGCACAAGGAAGACGACTGCATGAAGGTCGTGCTGTCCGCGAACTAGGTCCGCAGACGAGGCACCACCACGCCGCGCTCCTTGGCGGCGTCGATGGCTTCGTCGTACCCGGCATCGGCGTGACGGATCACGCCCATGCCGGGGTCGCTCGTCAGCACGCGCTCGAGGCAGCGTGCGGCGCGGTCCGTCCCGTCGGCGACGACGACCATGCCCGCGTGCAGCGAGTAGCCGATGCCGACGCCACCACCGTGGTGAAACGACACCCAGCTCGCACCGGCCGCGGTGTTGACGAGCGCGTTCAGGATCGCCCAGTCGGCGACCGCATCGGTGCCGTCCTTCATGCCCTCGGTCTCGCGATTGGGGGACGCGACCGACCCGCAGTCGAGGTGATCGCGACCGATGACGATCGGCGCCTTCACCTTGCCGGTCCGGACCAGCTCGTTGAAGCGCAGGCCCACGCGATGGCGCTGGCCATAGCCGAGCCAGCAGATGCGTGCCGGCAGACCCTGGAACGCGATCTTCTCGCGCGCCAGCTTCATCCAGCGGTGCAGCATCGGATCGTCCTTGATCTCGTCGAGCACGGCCTCGTCGGTGACGCGGATGTCGTCGGGGTCGCCCGACAGCGCGGCCCAGCGGAACGGACCCTTACCCTCGCAGAACAACGGCCGCACGTAGGCGGGCACGAACCCGGGATACGCCTGCGAGGCGCCGATCGCGCCACCGATCTCGGCCTGCGCGCGCAGGTTGTTGCCGTAATCGAACACGTGCGAGCCGGCAGCCTTCATCGCGATCATCGCATTGACCTGGACCGCCATCGAGGCGCGCGAGCGCCGCACGTAGTCCTCGGGATCGCGAGCGCGTAGCTCGGCTGCGGTCTCGAGCGACAGCCCCTGCGGGATGTAGCCGACGAGCGGATCGTGCGCGCTCGTCTGATCGGTCACGAGGTCGAACACCACGCGGCGCTTCACCAGCTCCGCGTAGACATCGGCCGCGTTGCCAACGATCGCGATCGAGCGCGCCTGCTTCTTGGCCTTGCACTCGTCGACCCGGCGCAGCGCGGTGTCGAGGTCGGGTGCGAGCTCGTCGAGGTAGCGTGTCTCGAGCCGCCGCTGCACGCGGGTGGGATCGATCTCCACGCCGAGGAACACGCCACCCGCCATCGTCGCAGCGAGCGGCTGCGCGCCCCCCATGCCGCCCAAGCCACCGGACAGCACCGAGCGCCCGGCGAGGTCGCTATCGAAGTGCGTCTTGCCCGCGGCCGCGAACGTCTCGAACGTGCCCTGCACGATCCCCTGCGAGCCGATGTAGATCCACGAGCCCGCCGTCATCTGGCCGTACATCATGAGCCCGCGCTGCTCGAGCTCGCGGAAGTGCTCCCACGTCGCCCACTTGCCAACCAGGTTGGAGTTCGCGATCAGCACGCGCGGTGCTTCCTCGTGCGTGCGGAACACGCCGACCGCCCTGCCCGACTGCACGAGCAGCGTCTGGTCGTTCTCGAGCCGGCGCAGCTCGCGCACGATCACGTGGAAGTCCTCCCAGCTGCGCGCCGCCTTGCCGGTGCCACCGTAGACCACCAGATCCTCCGGTCGCTCGGCGACGTCGGGATCGAGATTGTTCATCAGCATCCGCAGCGCGGCCTCCTGCTGCCAGCCCTTGCAACTGAGCTCACTGCCTCGCGGTGCCCGGATCGTCTCGACCATGGCGCTTGTTAACACGGCTGCCAACTTGGCGCCGAGGGCCTGATCGTGCCGAGCCCCCATGTCACTGGTGGTGGCTGTCTCGACGGAGCTGCGCGAGGTTGCGCGTTGGTCCTGCCGTTGCAACTCATCTGCGGAATGACCCAGCCCGGTCCCCTGCCAAGTTCTCTCAGGCTCGTGCGTGAAGTGCCGCGCCGGTCGCCCGATCGGCCGCTGACCGTGGGCCGGGTCCTCGTCGCCATGCTGGCGTCGACGATGCTGACCGGCATGGTCTTCGGTCCGCGCATCTCGCGCCACTACGGCGTATCGAAGGGCGACATCGCGGAGGCGACGGTGACCAAGTACGCACGCGAGGCGTATCCGAGCTGGCGGAACGCGCATCCCGAGCAGCACTGCCCGGCGCGCCTCGAGCTGCTCACCGACTACATGAACACCCGGGACATCATTGATCCGTGGGGCAACGACTACCAGATGTTCTGCGGCCATCACGGAATCGTCGTGCGTTCTCTTGGTGAGGACGCGCGAGCCAATACCGAAGACGACCTGTGGAGCAACCAATGATCACCAGCATCATCCTGATCGCCCTGTGGACCGCCGTTCTCATCGCGATCGCCGCGAACCTCTCGCGTCCACGTTGACGCAGCGGATGCTCGAGCTCGTCCTGCTGACGTCGATGGTTGCTGGCATGGCGTTGCCGCTCGCGTCGGCGTCGCCCTTCATCGCCTACGGTGCGTGGATCGCGCTGTGGTTCGTGCTGGCGGCGCATGACGAGCAGCTGCGGCACGCAGAGAACCAGGATCCGCACCACGGCTTCCTGATCTTTCCGACGTTCCCCGTCGTGTTCGTGGTCCAGCATGTCCTCGATCGCTGTGTGCCGTGGCTCGGCTCCGCGCTGGTGCTGTTCGGTGGTCTCGCGATGATCCGGGCATTCGCCGGCCGCTGCTCATTTCCAACGGCGCGTGTCGTGCGGTGATACGATCGACGCGATGACCCGCTGGTGCGTCGCGTTTGCGCTGACAACGGACGAGCGCGCCGCCGTTGGCATGCAGTGAAACGTCTCGTCGCACTCGCGTGGCTGGCCGGCGGCGCCAACGCAACAGCTGGCGACGCAGCGACCTGGCATACGTACGCCGCTCTCCGGAACGACGCGTTCACCGATCTCACACCGCCTCTCGACGACCAGGGCTTCACGCACGACAACGTGTTCCAGCTCGTGCGCGCGCGTGGCGAGCTCGGCTTCGGCGGGAGATTCATGCACCGCTGGCTGACGTCGAACGTGGATTACCGGCGCTGGGATCAGCTCGAGCTGACCGCGCTCGCCGAGTGGAGGCCCGCCCTTGACCTCGCGCGGATCCACATCGACACCCAGGGTCGGCTGGGTCCGACGTTCGGCGGCAACTTCGGCGGGCGATACCTGCAGAACGGCTGGCACGCCATCTCCGGAACTGGACCAACGCTGGACTCGGGGAACCTCGCCGATGACTATTTCGGCGCTCGCCGCTTCGGTGTGCTCGCCGGTGCGCGTGCCCGCGGCACGCTCGGCAACGAGCGGCTCAACGGCTATGCGATCATCGACGGCCAGGTCGGCCTCGGCGCCGGTGTGTCGTCGGTCGAGACCGCAGTCGGCGGTAGCGCGAGCACGCGGCACGTCGGCTCTCATGTCGAGATCGCAGTGACGCGGTACCGGGTCAGCGACGAGCTCCTCGCTCTGCCCGGCGGCTATGGCGCGGGATGGCAGCTCGAGTGGCGCGCCGGCATTCACGTCGCGTGGAGCCGGTTCCGGATCTCGTATCAGTACCGCGCGAACGAGGGCGGCTCCGGCGAGCCGATCGGCGTGATCGCGTTCCAGTCGCGGCGCTAGACCACAGCGGACCCCGAAAACGAACCGGGGCGCCGGTGAGGGCGCCCCGCAGTACTCACAATCGCTTCGAGCTCAGGCCGATGCGTCGTCGGACTTCTTGTCCTCGACAGTCTCGGTCTTGACCTCGACGACCTTCGCTTCGACCTTCTCGGCCTTGGCTTCGGTCTTGGTCTCCTTCTTGGGCTCCTCGGTCTTCGCTGCCGGGCCGGAATCGTTGCCGATACGCATGCCGTAGAACGAGCGCCACGCGAAGAACAGCGAGATCAAGAACGAGATGATTGCCACCGCGTACTTGATGTTGGTGTAGCCCTTGGCGTCGAGCTGGAGCGCGAGGCCGACGGCGAGCACGCCGAACAGGGTCGTGAACTTGATGACCGGGTTGAGCGCGACCGACGAGGTGTCCTTGAACGGGTCGCCGACGGTGTCACCGACGACACAGGCCGCGTGGAGGTCCGTGCCCTTGGCGCGCAGCTCGGTCTCGACGATCTTCTTGGCGTTATCCCAGCAGCCGCCGGCGTTCGCCATGAAGATGGCCTGGTAGAGGCCGAAGATCGCGGTCGAGATCAGGTAGCCGATGAAGAAGAACGGATCAGTGCACGCGAACGCCAGGGTCGAGAAGAAGATGACCATGAAGATGTTCTTCATGCCCTTCTGCGCGTAGAGCGTGCAGATCTCGACGACCTTGTTGCTGTCCTCGACCGACGCCCTCGCGCCGGCTCCGGTCTCGAGCTTGATGTTCTGCTTGATGTACTCGACCGCGCGGTAAGCGCCCGTCGAGACCGCCTGCGTCGAGGCGCCGGTGAACCAGTAGATGATCGCGCCGCCGACGATGAGGCCGAGCAGGAACGGCGGGTGGATCATCGACAGCTTGCCGATGGCGGCCGGCTGCAGACCGTTGGTGACGAGCATGATGAGCGCGAAGATCATCGTGGCCGCGCCGACGACGGCGGTGCCGATGAGCACTGGCTTCGCGGTGGCCTTGAAGGTGTTACCCGCGCCGTCGTTCTCCTCGAGGAACATCTTGGCCTTCTCGAAGTCGGGACGGAACTTGAACTCCTTCTCGATCTCCTCCTCGATGTTCGGGATCGTCTCGATGAGCGAGAGCTCGTAGACCGACTGCGCGTTGTCCGTGACCGGACCGTACGAGTCGACCGCAATGGTGACCGGACCCATGCCGAGGAAGCCGAAGGCAACCAGGCCGAATGCGAACACGGTAGATGCGGCGTTGGCAGCGAATGCCTCGAGCGGCATGCCGGCCTGGGCGTTCGCGGCGAGCAGCTCGCGACCGATGCCGACCATCGACGACACGCCGTAGGCGATCGCCATCAGTGCGGCGATGGTGAGACCCATCCAGTACGCCGAGAAGTTACCGGCGGTGAGGCCAGCGAGGATGTTGAGCGACGCGCCGCCTTCGCGCGACGCCGTGACGCACTCGCGAACGTGGCCGGAGTTCACCGAGGTGAACACCTTGACGAGCTCCGGGATGATCGCGCCGGCGAGCGTGCCGCACGAGATGATCGCCGACAGCTTCCACCACAGGCCGCTCGGCAGCGTCGACTCGCCCTGACCGATGAGCAGGTACGAGACGAGGAACGTGAGACCGACCGAGACCAGCGACGTCAGCCATACGAGCTGCGTGAGCGGGTGCTCGAAGTTCATCGTGTTGGCGTTCTGGTAGCGAGCCTTGGTGATCGCCTCGTTGATGATGTAGCTGCCGACCGATGCGAGCACCATGACGATGCGCATCGCGAACAGCCACACGAGCAGGACGAGCTGGAGGAACTCACCGCGGTCCGCGATGCTGCCGTCCGCCGCGAACACGCCGACGTTCGGGATGTTCGGGAAGGCGACGAGGAGGAACGTGATGAGCGCGACGCCGGTGACACCGTAGGTCTCGAAGCCGTCAGCCGTGGGGCCCACCGAGTCACCGGCGTTGTCACCGGTGCAGTCGGCGATGACGCCAGGGTTACGAGCATCGTCTTCCTTGATGTTGAAGACGATCTTCATGAGGTCCGAGCCGATGTCGGCGATCTTCGTGAAGATGCCGCCAGCGATGCGGAGGGCGGCGGCGCCGAGCGACTCACCGACGGCGAAGCCGATGAACGACGGACCGGCGTAGTCACCGGGGAGGAACAGCATGATGCAGAGCATCAGGAACAGCTCGACCGAGATCAGCACGGTGCCGATGCTCATGCCGGCCTCGAGCGGAATCGCCATCGTGCCGTACGGCTTGCCGCGCAGCGACGAGAATGCCGCGCGCGAGTTCGCGAACGTGTTCACGCGAATGCCGAAGAAGGCGACGAGGGAGCTGCCGAGGATACCGACGACCGAGAAGGCCGCGATGGCTGCCACCTTGGGTAGTGGCACCTTCTCGAGCACCGCGAAGTAGACGACGATGACGCCTGCGATCAGGATCCAGAGCTGGAAGATGAACTTCGCCTGGGTCTTGAGGTACGTCTTGCAAGTGCCGTAGATCAGCTCGCTGATCTCGCGCATTGCGCTGTGAACCGGGAGGTTCTGCAGCTTCTTGTACTTCATCAGGCCGAACAGCATGCCGATGGCGCTGACGCCCAGGCCCAAGGCCAGGATCATCCAGCCGTCCAGGCCCAGGAATTTCACCTGGTGGAAGTCGGGGAGCGCGAGCTGGGCTTCGCTGTGCGGGCGGGCAGATGCACCGTGGGCGGCGCCTTCAGCCGCTGCGGCCAGCCAATGAACTAGGGACGTCATAGATTCCTCGGGGTGTCTCTCGGTGGGGTCGGTGAGAGGGGGGCGTTATAAAGAGAGAGGGATCCGGAGTGCAAGTGACAAACCCGGCCAACTATCCGATCGCGCTAGTGCTTCCAGGACCGATCGTGATATGGAACGCTGCCCGAAAGGTTTTCCACCCCAATGCGCCGCCCCGAAATCTTGGCGCCTGCCGGCGACCGCGATGCGATGGCAGCGGCGCTGACGGCCGGGGCCGACGCTGTTTACTTCGGGCTCGACGACGGATTCAACGCGCGCGCCCGCGCCGAGAACTTCCCGTCCGACGGGCTCGTCGACGTGGTGCGCTGGGTTCACCGCGCCGGGGCTCGCGCCTACGTCACCCTCAACACCCTCGTGTTCGAGCCCGAGCTGCGCGTTGTCGAGGAGCTGATCCGTCGCGTCGCCGCCGCCGGGATCGACGCGATCATCGTCCAGGACCCGGCGATCTGTCTGCTCGCGCGCCGGCTCTGCCCCGATCTCGAGGTCCACGCGTCGACACAGATGACCGCGTCGAGCCCGCAGGCCGTCTCATTGCTCGCCGAGCTGGGCCTGTCGCGGGTGGTCGTGCCGCGCGAGCTGTCGGTCGACGAGATTCGCGCCTATCGCGAGGGCACCAGCGTCGAGCTCGAGGTGTTCGTGCATGGCGCGCTGTGTGTCGCGTGGAGTGGCCAGTGTTTGTCGTCGGAAGCGTGGGGCGGCAGGTCCGCCAATCGCGGGCAATGCGCGCAAGCGTGCCGCCTGCCCTACTCGCTCGTCGTCGACGGGGAGACGAAAGATCTCGGCGAGGTCGAGTATCTGCTGTCGCCCAAAGATCTCGTCGGTCTCGACGCGATCCCCATGCTCGCCGAGATCGGCGTGGCCAGCCTGAAGATCGAGGGGCGCCTCAAGGGTCCGGGCTACGTCGCGACCGCGGTGGCCCAGTACCGCCGGGCTGCGGCCCTCGCTGTCGGGCAGCCGGCGCCGTCGTCGATCGTGGAGATCCCCCTCGATCGCGATTCGCTCAATGCCGCCTACAGCCGCGGCGACTCGGCGGGTTTCCTCGCGGGCGCCGATCACCAGACGCTCGTCGAGGGCCGCTTTCCGCGCCATCGCGGTCTGCCGCTCGGCCGCGTGGTCGCCATCGAGGGTGATGAGGTCGAGGTGGTCCGCGATGGAGCGCAGCGGCCGGTCACCGGTGGCAAGGCGATCGGTATGGGGCCGGACGCGGCCACACCCGAGGCGCTGCGCGATGTCCCCGGGTCCCTCGCTTCGCTCGGGCCCGTGGCACGAGAACCCCGGTCCAACCCCAACCCCAACCCGCCCAATGCCGAGGTCCGCGCCGGCATGGGCGTGGTGTTCGATGCCGGCACGCCCGAGCAGGCCGAACAAGGCGGGCCGATCTTCGCCGTCGCAGCAACGCCGCGTGGCCATCGTCTGCGCTTCGGACAGCCTGGTCCGGACCTCGGACGCGTCCGCGTCGGTGACTTCGTCTGGATCAGCTCCGATCCGAAGGTGACGCGTGCCGGCGAGAAGGCTGCCGAGGCCGCGCACGCAAATGCGGGTGCGTTCGGTCGCCTCCCCGTCGATCTCGTCGTTCGCGGTGCTGCCGGCGAGCCGCTCGTCGTCAGCGCCGGCAAGTACGAGACGCGCACGACCTCGCTGCTCGCACCCGCGCGCAATGCGGGCATCACCGCCGATCTGCTCGCCGACAAGCTCGGCAGCTTTGGTGGCACGCCGTTCCGCCTCGGTGCGCTCGATACCAGCGGGCTCGCGCCAGGCCTTCACCTGCCGGTGTCCGAGATCAAGGAGCTGCGGCGCGCGCTCGTGACCGACCTCGAAGCAGCGCTCGATGCCGTCGAGCGCGATGTTCCCGCGGGCTCGGTCATCGACGAGGTGCGCACACGCGTGTCGACCGTCGCGCCGATCGCCGAAGCAGCGCTGATCGTCCCGCTGTGTCGCAACGACGAGCAACTCGACGCGGTGCTCGCGGCCGGTGCGCGCGATATCGAGCTCGACTGGATGGAGCTCGTCGGTCTCGCGAAGGCCGTC
>JBBQFU010000041.1:0-40189 GCA_038322185.1 Haliangiales bacterium | reverse complement strand
CGATGGACATCCGTACTCGCGTCCATGTACCGCCCGTGATCACGGCGTTCGTGATGCTCGCGCCGTCGAGGACCGCGCCCGTCAATGTGACCCGATCGAGTGTTGCCTCATCGAGGATCGCGTAGCCGAGCTCCACGTTGGTCAGGTCTGAGTTGACGATGGAGGCGAACGTCAGATTGATCGGGCCGTAAAACTCGCCGGTGAGCGACACGCCCTCGAGGACGAGGTAGCCGTCGCCCTTGCCGCCCTGCTTGAGCCACTCGCGGTGACCGTCGAGCGCCTCCTGGCTGATCGTGCTCGCGGGACGGTAGCGCGAGGTCAGCTTGCGCAACCGGACGTACTCGCGCTCGACCCAGGGCCGGTTGAGGCGAACATCGGTCGAGCCTGGCATCAGCGCCTCGCCGAGGGGGACGAGCTTCAGGAGCTCGTTGACGCTGGTGAACGCAAGCTCGAGCTCCGCGACCGCGGCCCTGCGCTCCGCGAGGTCTGCTGGCGGCTCCGCTGGAATCTTCGGCGCCGCGTCGTCGATCACGCCAAGGAACTGCTCGGCTGAGATCACCTCGGACTCGCCATCGCCGAGCTCGAAGCGGCCCCCGCGAGCGAGCCTCGGATCGCCCATCGTCGCGAACTCGAACGCGCGCTGTGCACCACACGCGGGACACGCGCCGGTGTAGCGCCATTGGGTATCGCTCCCCGCGAGGTCGAGTGCACCGAGCTGGTGCGAACCACACGCGGGGCACGCCTGAAGTGCCGCCGCAAATCTCATCTCGTCCGTCGTACGCGCTCGTTTTTCCGCAGCCATGACTGACTCATGCTCCTTGCGCGGCGGTGCGCGCACGTGCTTGCAATGTTTTGAGTGGTCGGCCCGGTGGCAGCTGTGCGAACGCAGCGATCAGCACCTCGACGTGTCCAGGCCCCGCAGCGCGCGCGAGATCCTCGACGTGAGTCTCCAGCCACGCGGTGTCGTCGGCTGCGAGCGCGGAGAACACCGAACGTCCAGCGCGACCTGACACGCCCTCGGCACGTAATGCGGCGCGGGCTCGCTCGTCGACTCGGGCGAGCGGTGCCGCCACACGCCACAGTGATTGCTCCAGTGTGGCGTCCGTCGCGACCTCGGTCACGGGATCGGCGACGGCGAATCGTGTGCGGTCACCAGCAAGCAACTCGATTGCACGCCGAGCGCCGGCCTCGGCCTCGGTAATGAAGAAGTAGCGAATCGCGCGCCCACGCGCCGCCGGGTCTGGATGCTCGAGAGCCGCGATCGCAGCCTCGTCGAGCACCACTCGCGCGGCGGGCGCGAGCCGAGCGCGCAACCGGACGAGCCAGTTGCCTCGCACGGCGTCCGCCTCGATGGTCGCCGGTGGTACGAAACCGTCGAACCCGCGCGCCCCGAGGTCGCGGAGCTCGGCATCGGAGGCCAGGAGCACCCCGTCGACGTCGTGCGGGTACGCGATCGGCGGGTGCCCCGCGCAGTGCCACGCAGTCTGTGGGTCGGTGAACACGTCGGGATCAGGCTCGCCACACGCGTGCTCCGACGACTCGAGCCATCGGCTGCACCGGCAGAGATACAGCCGGAACTTCGGCCGCGTCGCGTGGAGCAGCGGAGAGCTCGCCAGGTCCTCGGTATCGTACAGCGCCGCGAGCGTGCTGCCGGGCTGTTCCTCCTTGGTGCGGAACGCGACACCGGGAGCGTTGCGGACCGCGGCCTTGCAGCGATCGCATACGAGCTTCGTGCATCCAACGATCGGGAGCCGCTCGACCTGCACGACGGAGGCATCAGCGGGCATCGCCGAGGTCGAGTCGACCAAGTACCCGCTGCGCGCACACGTGTTCATTTCGCGACTATAGCACCGGTCTCCGAGGCGCCAGAGCTACCCTCGATCTCCTCGAGCGACGAACCCGACTCGGTCGCTAGCCGCTGCAGCGTTGCCGGATCGATGCCTGTGTTCGCGTACGGCTTGCTCGGGTCGTAGTCCGCGCCGAAGCCCTGCGCTGCGAATGCAATCTCGTGCCAGCTGTGAGCCTCGGCCGCCTGCAGCGATGACACCGCTGCCAACCGAGCGAGCGCCGGGTTGCCGCCGAGCGCGTCGACGGTGTTCATCCAACGATACGTCGTACCCGAGATGCCGGCCTTGAGCGGCATCGACGACTCACGCGCATCCTTCACGAACGGGGCGTTCGGATCGAGGATGTTGGCGCGCTTGCCGATCACCCAGCTGATCGGCGTATCGTCGCCGAGGTCGACGCCCGTGCGCGACTTCGCTGTCTCTCTGATCGCATCAATCTCTCGTGGGCTGAGCCCCAGGCCCTGCTCCTGTGCCTTTTTGATCGTCAGCTCGCCCTGCGTCTTGGACAGCGGGCTGCTCTCTGCGCCCTTGCCGAGCGCGGTCGCGTCGGCAGTGACAGTCTGCGCGAGGAACTTCTGCACCTTGCCTTCGAGCAGCGGGGGCAGCTTCGTGTCCATGTTCTGGGCCTTGGCGTCCGCGTAGCCCTCGTGCTTACCGCCCTCGGCCTTCTCTTCGTTGTTCGGCTCGAACATCTTCTTGGCCTTGAGATCGCCGGTGGGGTTCTCCTCCTTGTACTGGGCAGCGCGATCGATCATGCGCTGAGCTTCCTCGGCGCTGAACGTGCGGCTCGGGTCCATGCCGTCGATCGGCTTATTCGCTCCGCTCGCGATGTCCTGCAGGCCCTGGTTGCCCTTCAGTGCATCCGCACCGACGAGGTCCATGAACGCAGACAGTGCGATCATGCGCTCGCGGATATTGCCGTTCGCCAGCACGTCCAACATCACTTCTGGGCTCTGACCGACGCCGCCACCGTAGCCGTGCGCCGCATCGAGTCCGACGCTGCCGATCGCGTCGGCAAGGTCGTCCCCCGAGCGCGTGCGCGCGAGGTAGTCGAATGCCTTCTCACACATCATGGTGAGCTCCGCATCGATCTGCTTGTGGACCGCGCTGTCAGGCTTGAGCACCTCCATCGCCATCGCACGCTCGAACGCCTCGCGCTTGGCCTGCAGCACGGGGTCGTTACCTACGCGAAGCGCATCCGCGGCGCCGAGGACCGAGTCGATGTTGTTCGACAGCACCTCGGTCAACGCCCCACCCTTCTGGTGCGCGAGCGCCGTCTCGAAGATGTTCTTGATGAACGCCTCGTGATACTCGGGCTTGGCCTGTAGATCCGCGAGCTGGAGCTTGGCTGCCTCGCGCTCGGCCTCGGGTGCGTTCCGGTCGCGCGACAGCTTCTGCAGCGCGTCGATCTCACCGACGCGCACGTCGAGCGTACGGCGCCCCTGTGCCTCGACGAGCTTGCTCTTGGCTTCCTTGACGGCCGCGAGCGCCTCGTAGTGCTGATACGTTCCCGCGGTCGCCGCCGCGACAGCTTCCATGCTGGCCACGTCGAGCTCGGCGGACACCACGTCTCGCTCCGTACCGGTCAGCTTGTGTGCGGCACCGTCAGCGAGCGCCGCCCGCTTCGCTTCGATGTCTGCCTTGACGCGGCGCGAGTCAGGCGTATCGCCGAGCTTCTCGACAATCGCGTCGATTGCCTCGTCGCGTCGTGTGGTGTTCTTCGCCTTGGCCCCGCCCCTCTTGTCGAGCAGCATGGTCGCAGCTGCCTTGGGATCGAGCTTCGTGCTCGGGCGCGGAGCCGATAGCGACTCGGAGTCAGTTGGGTTCAATGGAGCAGCGGTGCCGTCCTTGTTGTCAGGGCCCAGGGCCTTGACCTGAGCGGCCGCGTCCTCCTTCGTGATCGCGCCAGTCTCCACCTGCTTCTGGATGTCTTGTACCTGCTTGAAGCGCGACAGCAGCTCAGGCGGCAGCGACTCGTTGAGGACGAACTTTTTCGCCGCGGCGTCATAGGTCGCGATCGTGATCTCGTGACCGTTCGCGGTCTTGATCTTCAACGTCGAGCCTTCGGCGATCTCGATCGAGGCCTTCGCTTCGGTCGACGGGCGATCGGTCGTGAGCTCCTGGTTGATCTTCAGGAACTCGGCGCGCTCGCCCATGCGCTGCCCCTCGGCGCTCATACCGAAGCCGGCGTAGGGATTCTTGGGGTCGCCCCACTTCACGTTCTCGGCGTAGAGACGGTCCGCGATCTTCTTCGCGTTCTCGTGCGCCGGATGGGTCGGATCCGCGGCCGCGAGCTTGATCGCGTCGATCAGCGCTTGGTCCATCGGGATGCGCGTCTGGTCGATCTGATTCTTCCCGGTCATCGGCACGTCGAGGACCGCCAGCGACTGCACCCCCTGCTGCGGGCCAGGGCCACCGTCACCGGTGATGTATTGCTTGGCGTCGTAGTCGAGACCGAGCAGACGCACGACCTCGTGCGGAGTCATGCCGAGCGTGTTGGCGATGTCCGCGACATAGCCTTCCATCTTCGGCACGACGGAGTTACCGCCGCGGTCGACACCGCGGAGCAGGGAATCGAGCATGCCGGCAGGGATGATCTTGCGCATCTCCGAGGCCTGCGCGTTCTGCGCCGCGAGCGCCGCGTGCACGTCGATCAGCGCCTGGAGCGCCGCGGGGTCGTTTGCCACCTCGAGCGGCGTGCGACCACGTACGTCCGCGTAGACCTGCATCATTGCCTGCTCGAGCTGCGCTTTGGCTTCCGGCGAACCGGCTGCCTCGAGCGCACGCTTGGCCGACTCGGTCATGATGTCGTGGCCAGAAGGCGCGTCGATGATCGGCTTTGATTCCGCAGCCGCAAGCTTGCGCTGCGCGTCCTGGATCGCCGAGGTCTTCTCCGGGGAGTCCGGCAGGGTCTCGGCCTTGCGCAGCTCCTGCTTCGCGAGCTGAATCGCGTCTTGCTTGGCGTCGTAGCCCTCCTGCCACTGCTGGCGCGCCTTCTCGCGACCCGCAACGGTCTCGGGGATCTGCTTGAGCTCCTGCTTCGCCTTTGCGATGTCGCGCTCGAACTTCGCGCGATCGCCACTGAAGCCAGGCGCAGCGAGCTCGTCCTCGAGCGCCTTGAGCTTCTTGGCGGTGTCGGCGGTCGCCTTGTCGCCGTGCTCGGACGCCTTCGAGTCGGCCAGCGCCTTTGACGTCGTCGTATCGATCGGAGCGGCCGTGCCGTCCTTGCCCTTCGGCGTCAGCGCTGCGATCTCCTCGTTCGCCTTGGTGCGGTTCTCTGGCGTGTCGTCGGTCTCGAGGTTGCGCTGGATCTCCTGGATCTTCTCGAAGCGCTCGCGGAGCTGCGGCGGCAGATCCTTCACGACCTCGAACTTGCCGCCCTTGAACTCGGCGACGACCACTTCCTCGCCATTCGCCGTCTTGACCTTGAGCTTGGAGCCTTCGGTCACATCGACGAGGCCCTTCATCTCCTGGTTGACCGACAGGCCTTCGGCGCGCTTGCCAACGCGGTCGCCGTGGGCCGTCATGCCGAAGCCCGTGAAGGGGCCCTGCGGGTCGGCCCACTTCACGGGATCGGGCTCGAGGAACTTCTTCAGCTCGAGGGCCTTCGCGTGGTCGGGGTGGCTCGGATCGGCAGCGATCCCCTCGATCGCCTTGATCAGCGCGGGATCCATCGGGAGCTTCACGGCCCCCTCGATCTGCGCCTTGTTGGCGGGCGTCACTGCAACGTCGAGGATGGCAACCGAGCTGACGCCCTCCATCTTGCCGTCCGCGCCCATCTTGACGAACTGCGTGTCGTTGTAGTCGAGACCGAGCATCTTGACGACCTGATCGGGCGTCAGGCCGTCGGTGTTTCGCGAGTCACCGACGAAGCCGCCGATCTTCTGACCATTGGTCGGGCTTCCATCTCGGCCGATGCCGCGCAGGTATGCCTCCATCGCCTCGCGAGGCATCACTTTGCGGATCTCAGCGCCGTCTTGCAGCGTCGTCTTGATCTGCGCGAGGTGCACGTCCATGAGCGCCTGCAGCGCGGCCGGATCGGCTGCAACTTCAGCCGGCGTTCGACCACGCACGTCCGCATAGACCTGCATCATCGCCTGCTCGAGCTGCGCGCGAGCCTCGGGCGTCGCGGCTCCGTCGAGAGCTGCGTGTGCCACGCTGCCAATTGGATCGTGACCCGGGGGCGCTGCCATGATCGGCAGCTTCTCTGCGCTGGACACGCGGTTGGTCGCCGCCTCGATCGCTGCACGCTTGGCGGCCTGCTGCTCCGGCGAGCTCTCGGGCAGGCTCTGTGCTATGCGCAGCGCCTCCTTGCCGAACTTGATCGCGTCCTGCTTCGCGTCGTAGCCCTCTTGCCACTGCTTGCGGGCTTCCTCTCGGTTCTTGACCGACGTCTCGACGTTCGCGACCTCCTGGTTGAGCGTCGCGATCTTGTCCTGCGTCTTTGCAACGTCGCCGTCGACCAGATGCGTGGCGTCGCCGCTCGCGAGTGCTGCCTCGAGCTTCGCGATCTCTGCCTTGCGCGGCGTGATCTCGGCGTTGCCATGCTCTTGCGCGTGCGCCATGCCGGACGCCAGCGTCGGTGCGGTGCCGGGCTGATTGATGTTGGTGCTCGGTCCGGGCGCCTGTGCGCGCGGCAGCTGCTGCCCCTCCCGCGGAGACGCGAGCTTCGTGTCGTTCTTGACGACGCTCTCGGGGCCAGTGCCCGAATCCGGCACTTCCTCGACGATCTTGTTGGGCGAGTCGTCGATACGCTTCGGTGCGACCGACTCGTCGATGCGGATCTTCGCCGCCTCGGCTGCCTTGCGTGCCTCGAAGTCTGCGCGCACCTCTGCGAGCGAGCGGACACCCTGCGCGCTGGTCGCCTCGTTGATGTCGCCAGCGACCTGGCCGAGGTGACGATCCTTGACCTCGGTGCCCGCCTTCACGCCGATGATCTGACCCGTCGTCGGGTCGTACTCGTTGAAGTCGCCCATGATGCTGCCGTCGGTGGCAACACCGGACGACGTCGGCGTCGCACGATTGATCGCGGGCGTGTTGGTTCCCTGGTCGTGATACTCGTCGACGAGACCGAGCTGGTGGCTGAGCTCGTGAGCGTGGACGGTGCCGTTCGAGTCGACGTACCAGTTCGATTGATCCGCGCGGCCTTCACCGGGGCGCACGGCAACCGTGAGATGAGCGCCGGCCGGATCGGTAACGAACTCGATGTTGACCTTGAGCCGATCGCCGTTCGGCAGCGTCAGCTTCGGGTTATTGTAGTGCTGGTCGATACCGGCGTGGGTGTCCGCCTGGACCTTCGCTAGCTGCGCGGCCGATGCAGCGGAGCCCGGCGCAGTATGGCTGCCACCGGCTGCCGTCGTCGCATCGAGGTGAACCTTGACGGTGACAACCGTGACGTTGCCGTTGTCGTAGCTGAACCGGCGCGCATCGAACCGGCCGTCGACGCCGTAGCCGTACGGAGTGCCATCGGCGTAGACGAGCGGGCGGCCAAACTGATCCTGCATCTGCTCGATGCGGACCTTGCGGACCTGCGCGACCTCCTCTGCCTCGAGGGCCTGCTGCTCGTACATGTCGCGGAGCTTCTGCATCTCCGTGTTGTGCTCGGGCCCCTTGTCGACGCCCGTCACGCCGTCGATCTGCTCGCGGAGCAGCGGAAGCTGCTCGGTCGCCTGCTGCTGCTCCTGGGCGGCCTGGCGAACATCCTTCGCGACCTCGGTTGCGTCCTTGTCCGCGACCGTCGCTGCCTCTGCCTCGGCCTTGGTGTCGGACTCGGTCTTGACGTCAACGTCGGCCTTGGCCTTCGCCTCTGCGCTCGTCTGCACCTCCGTCTTCGTGTCGACGTTGGTATTGGCCGCGACGGTGTTCGCGTTGGCGTCGACGTTCGTGTTCGCGTTGGTATTCGCGCTGCCCAGCGTCGTATTCGTGCTCGTCCTCGTGCTGGTGCTCGCGTCGGTGTTCGTGCTCGTGCTCGTGCTCGTGCTCGTGCTCGTGCTCGTGCTCGTGCTCGTGCTCGTGTCGGTGCTCGTGTCGGTGCTCGTGCTCGTGTCGGTGCTCGTGCTCGCGCTCGTGCTGGTGCTCGTGTTCGCGTTGATGTTGCCGTTGGACGCGCTCTGATCAGCCGTCGCGTGCTTGTCATGCCCCGGATCGGTCTCGCTGCTGAGCGAGCTCGACATGCCGCGGAAACCGGCCTCTGCCTGCGACTTCGCGAAGCGGCCCCACTTCTCGTCCTGTGATCCTTCGTACGTGCTGGGATCGATCGCTGCCGATGCGGCCCCGCCGACCATCTGCATGGTGCCGCCCTTGATCGCCTTACCGAGCATGCCATCGGGCTTCCACTTGTCGCCAAGCCCCGTCGAGACGCCGGCCGAGAATGCGCCGGTGCCCGCCGCCTTCGTCGTCGCCAGCGTGACGTTCTTGAGCCAGTCGGCCGGATCGCCCTTGTAGTTGGCCGGATCCGCGATCGCCACGATCATCGCTTCGGCGCCGCTCTCGATCGCCTCCTCGAGCATCTCGTTGATGATGCGACCCGCGATCGCCTTCTCGCCGCCGGCGAGTGCCGACACGTTGCCGATCAGACCCTTGACGGCCTTGAGATCGACGAGGCCTGCGGCCAGCGACTCGGCCACGATGGCGACGAGCGCTTGACCGATCTCCTCGTTGGACATCGAGCCACCCTTGATCGCCATCGTCGCGCCGAGACCGGCGACGCCCGAGATCAATGCGATCGCGGCCGGGCCGAGTGCGCCACCACTGGCCACCGTGAGCACCGCGCCGACAGCGACGGCGACAACCGTACCAGCAGCGTCCGCCGTCGCGTCCTTCGCGGTCTTGAAGTCCTCGAGGTTGACGTTGCTGACCGCGACGCTCCGCTCGAGCTCCGCCATCATCTGCGCGTCGAGCGCCTTACGCTCCGGCGAACCGGCCGGGAACTTGAGGCGATCCGCGTACTTCGGATCGGCGAGCAGCGCGTTGTACTTCGCCGTGAACTCGGCGTGCGATGCGTCGAGATTCTTGCCCGAGTCGCTCCACGAATCGGTCAGGGCGTTGCCAAGATCGTTGGCGTTGTAGCCCATCGCCTTCATCGCGCCGTAGCCGATCGGGCCGAGCAGCACCATGCAACCGACTTCACCCACCCAGCTCGAGTCGTTACGCTCGAAGTCGATGTCGGCCTGCTGCCGGAGCTTCAGCTCCTCGGGCGTCTCGGGCTTGCCCTTCATCGCCCATTCCATGTCGTGGGCGAGGCGACCGCTCGTCTCGTCCTGGATATCCGCGTCGAGGTTCGCGTTGTCCTTGCCGCCGTGTTCCTTCGCGGCCTTCGCGTAGTCCGCCTTGAGCTTTTCGATCTGCTCCTTGGTCTTCTCCGGCGGGCCCTTGATGATCTTCTTCAGTGCCTCGTCGTCAGTACCGATGCCGCCCATGCCCTCGTTCATCGCGTAGTAGAGGGCGAAGCCGTCGGTCATCTTGCCCTCGCTCAGGAGCTGGGCCTTCTTGTAGTCGAGGTCGTTCTCGCCGTTCATGAACGCGGTGGCGCCCGCAGGCCCACCGACGAGAAGACCGATCGCGCCCCAACCAAGCTTGCTCGACGGGCTCGGCGCGAGCTCGCTCTTGAGCATCTGGTCGAAGTTCTCGCCATCCTTGCCGTACAGCTCGTTGTACTTCGCGATGAGACGCTTGCGATCCTCATCCGTTTTGCACTTCTCGAGTGCCTCGTAGATCATCTTCTTGTCGGTGCCGACTCCTTGGCCAGCGGCCTTCATCTTCGCGGCCTCGGCAGCCTCGGTATCGCCCTGCATGATGTACGTCGCCACGTCGCCCTCGGCGCCGCTGAGCTCGCTCTTGAGCTCCATGTCGAGGTCCTTGCCCGTGCGCGCCTTGTACGCCTCGCGCATCTTCATGCGGGTGAACTCGTCCGGGCACGACTCGAGCGCGGCGTAGAGTGCCTTCTCGTCGGTACCGGTGTCCGTCGTGAAGTTGGTGACGCCAGTGGCCTGCAGCGCATAGACCACGGGCGCGAACGGACCTGCGATCGCGCCGACGACGCCGCCCGCAACGGCCTTGCGCATCACCTCGCGGTCGGCACCGACGGTGTCAGCGATGCCGTCTGCGATGTCGGTCAGGAAGCCGCCGTTCATTGCCTTGTCAGCCTTGACGGCCGCGACCTGTGCGGCGTCGCCGCTCGCGTGCGCCTTCGCCAGATCCTTGTCGAAGCCCGACAGCTCGTCCTCGAGCATCTCGTCGAGCTTCTGCCCGGTCGAGCGCTCGTATTCCGCTTTGACCTTCCTGCGCGTCTCGGGATCTGTGATCTCCTCGAGCGTCTTGTTGATCTTCTCGGTGTCGGTGCCCGGCATCCAGCCGCCGTGTGCGGCGTTGTCGAGCTTGGCGCTCGCGATGCGGATCGGATCACCTGACATCAGCGCCTTGGCTTCCTTGAGCTCGGCGCCCGACATCTCGTCCTCGAGAACGTCGTTGAGGTCCTTACCGGTCTTGTTCTTGAACTCCGTCTTGATCGCCTCGATCTGCTCGGGCGTCTTGCCCTTGAGCGCGTCGTAGACGCGTTGCTCACCCGTGCCGAGGTGATCGCCCACCGTCGCATTGATGAGCTGTGCCGCCGCCGCTGCGTTGTTGGGATCCTTCATCGCGGCGTCGAGCTTTTCCTTGTCGAGCGCCGGACCCTTGGCCTCGAAGTCGGCCGGCTTCACACCTTCGACGCCCGCGTCGGCGAGGACCTTGTCGAGCCGCTGGCCGGTGTCGGTCTCGTACTTCTTGATGAGCTCCTGACGCTGCTCGTCCGTGAGCGGCGGAGTGCCGCCGTAGAGTGCGTCCTTGATCTTCTCCTTGTCGTTGCCCCACATCGACATGCTGTTCTGGATCGCAGCAACGCGCTGGGTGATCGGATCAGCAGCGAGCATCGCCCGCGCTTCCTTGAGGTCGTCGTCGCTGAGCTCGCCTGCGAGATCCGCGTCCAGATCGCGACCGGTCTTGAGCTTGTAGGCCTCCTTGATCGCGTCGATCTCTTCCTTCGACTTGCCCTTGAGGGAGTTGAAGATCGCCTTCTCGTCCGTGCCCCAGCGATCCATCGCCTTGTTCAGCTCGTCGGCAGCCTTCTGGCCGTCCTCCTTCGCCTTGCGTGCCTTGTTGGCCTTCTCGACGGCTTCCGCCTTGCCCTCGGCAAGGTCGTTCTGCTCGGTCTCCTTGCCGGCGACGTACTTCTTCATCTCCACCGCGGACTCGTCGGCCTGCGTCTGGATCACGGTCTTGGTCTGCTCGTAGGCGCTGAGCGACGTCGCGGTCTGCGCCTGCTTGATGGCGGTGTCGACCTTGGCGTCGAGCTCCTTCTGCAGCTCCTCCGGCGACTTCTCCTTCGCCTCTTCCGACTTGTTGGCCTCGTCCGGCTTCTTGGTCGGGTCATCGAGCTTGTACAGCTCGGCGACGTTGTCTTCCGGCTTCTTCTCCGCCGGCTTCTCCTCGACCGGCTTGCCATCGGGGCCCAGCTTGGGCGCCGGCTTCGCGGTCTGTGCGTAGCCCGCCGGTAGCGGCTGCCCCGCCTCGACGTACGCCTGGATCGTCTTGCGCACCGCTTCGAGCTTCGATTTGTCACCGAGGTCCGCGAGCACCGTCGCCGTGTGGACTTCGACCTCGAGCATCTTGCCCTTCGCGAGCTCCTCGATGTCGCGGTGAACCTGCTCCTGCATCTCCTTCAACGTGTTCATCGCGTCGTCGAAGACCCTGTCGATCGCCAACAGCGCCTTGTCGGCCTCGGCCTTGATCTTCGATAGCTGCGCGAGCACGAAGGCCTGGGCCTTCTGCTCGGCATCGATCACCGTGCTGTCGAACTTCTTCTCGGTGTCAGCGATACCCTTGTCGATCGCCTGAAGCGTCGAATCGACCATCTTCTTCAGCGCCGCGACGTCCTTGTCGTTGCCCGTCGCGAGCTTTTTGCGCGCAGCTTCGACGCGCTTGTCGATCGCCGCGACCTCCTTGTCGTAATCCGTCTGTAGCTTCTTCTCGGCATCGCCCTCGATCGTGGCGAGCTTGGCCTCGGTCTCGGCCTTGAGCTTGTCGATCTTTCCCTTCGACTCGTCCTGGGCCTTCTTGATCCCGTCGAGGCCGTCTTTGACCTTCTTGTCGAGGTCGGTCTGCGCCTTCGCGATGCGCTCCTTCGCGAGTCCCTCGAGCTGACCGATCTTGTCGTCGATCGCCTTGATCTGATTCGCCGAGATCTGACCTGCAGACGCGACCGCCTGCTTGCCCTTCTCGACGAGGTCGTCCGCCTTCGCCTTGAACGCGATGCGCGTGTCCTTGCCGTCCTTCTGACCCTTCGCGATCAGATCGGCCTGGCGGACGCGCGCCGAAGCGAGGAGACCATTGGCCTTCGACTCGCCGCCAGCGATGAATGACTTCTTCTGGCCTTCGTCCTCGGTACCCGCGGCCTTGTTCCGGCCGTCGGCACGCGCGGCGGAAGCGGCACCTTCTGCCTTGGACATCTCGGCCGCGCCGAGCGACCTGCCGCGATCTTCGAGCTTCTTCGCCTCGGTCTCGCCGTCGGCGATCGTCTTCGCTGCGTTGGCGTTCGCGCGCGACTCGAGATCCTTCATGCGCTCGAAGGTCTTGGCCTCGAGCGTCTTCTTGTTGTCCAGGAGGCGCGTCTTGTCCGTCGCGACCTGCTTCTTCATCTCCTCAGCCGCGTTCTTCGCGGTGAGCTCCCACTGAACCTTGTTGGCGTCGAAGGCAGCCTGCAGCTGCACCTTCTTGGCGTCTTCCTGCTTCTTCCAGTTGTCGATCTGCTTCTGCGTCTCGGTCTGGAGCGTCTCCTTCTGCGTGGAGATGCGGATCTTGAGCTCGGACTTCTTGCTCTCGAAGCTCGTCTTGAGCCGTTCCTTATCAGCCGTGGTCTCGGTCTCGAGCTTCTGCTTGAGCGACTCGACGGTGACGGGACCTTCGGCCTTCTGCTGCTCCTCGGCCTTCTTGGCGGCGGCGATCTTGTCCGCTTCCGCCTTCTTGCGGAGCTCGGCGAGCTTCACGTTGTTCGCGGCCTGAACCTGGCCCTTGATCACGTTCGCGTCGACGTTGACCTGCTGCGACTTCTGGAGCTTCTGCGCTTGCACGGTCGCGCGACCGGCCTCGCGATCCTTGCGCGCCTTGTCGATGTACGCCTGCATCGCCTCTTGCGTCGGCGTCTGCGGCTTGACCGCGGGAGGCGCGGGAGGCGCCTTCGGCTTGGCGTGGCCACCCGGCTGCGCACCCTTCGATGCGGTCGGCGCCGGCGCCTGCTTGCCCGGCTGGTACGGAACCTTGTTGCCCTCGGAATCCTGGACGCCCTCGTTGCTGCCGTGATCGAGGTCCTGATCGACCAGCAGGCCCATCGAGTGACCGTCGCCCTGCTTGCCGTTGGTCTTGCCCGGGACGTCGAGCATGCCGTCGGCGTGCTGTTCGAGCTTGCCCGGCTTCTTGCCGTGGAGCTCGGGGAGCTGACCGGCGGCGTGCTTCTCGAGCTTGCCCGGCTTCTTGGTCTTGTCGTCGATGACGAAGCCCATGCCGTGGCCGTCGACGAGCTTGTGCTTGTCGTGATGCACGACCTGCTTGTCCGCGAGCTTCTTCTTGCTCGACTCGGCGAAGTCGTGCGCGTCGCGACCGTGGTGCTCGAGCTCTTTCTTGGTCGCCTTTTGCGCCGCGCCCATCTTGCCGGGCAGGTGCTTGGCGTCCTTGTTCTCGTCTTCCTCGTGCTCGGCCTCGTGCGCCTGCTTCGCGTCCTTGTCGACGGTCTTCTTGGCGCCGTCTTTCTCGGTGGCCTTGTCGCCATCCTTGTCGGCGAGCTTCTCTTCGTCGTTGGCGAGTGCGACCTCCGCGAGGAGCTCGCCCGGCTTCTTCTTGGTCCTCGCCGCGCCTGACGAGTCGTCGATCGCTTGCTCGGCGATGCCGGCGACGGCCGTGTAGCCAGCGTCGCCCTTCGCGATCTCGGCGCCGCCATCGAGGACCTGGCGCGCGAGCTTCTCGCGATCGCTCAGACCTTCGGGCGCGGGCGCGGCCTGCGGCTTGTCGTCGTCCTTGTCCTTGAAGACGTCCTTGCCGTCGACACCGCCCTTGACCGGGAAGCCGAGAACCTCGGCCTTGCCCTCGACGCTCGCATCACGGCCGAGCTTCTTGCCCTTCCCAAACTCTTGCTCGGCGTGAACGTCGACCGGGCCCACCTTGCGGTCGGCCTCGACCTTGCCCTGGATGCCATTCTCGCTGCCTTCGGCGTTCACGGCGACGTCGGTGCCGCCGATGTTGCCCTTCGCGGAACCCTTCGCATCGCGACCGAGCTTCTTGCCCTTCCCGAACTCTTGCTCGGCGTGAACGTCGGCCGGCCCGACCTTGCCGTCGGCCGCGACCTTGCCCTGGATGCCGTTCTCGCTGCCTTCGGCGTTCACGGCGACATCAGCGCCGCCGACGTTGCCTTGCGCGGAGACCTTCGCATCGCGGCCGAGCTTCTTGTCCTTGCCGTACTGCTGCTCGCCCTGCACGCCGACCGTGCCGGCCTTGCCATCGACGCTGACCTTGTCGTCGTCGATGGCGATATTGAATCCACCGACCTCGAGCTCGGGCTTGATGCCGACCTTCGCGAGCGCGCCGAACAAGCCCTGCTTTTTCTTCTTCTCGGGCTGCTGCGGAGCGGTCTCCTCCTCGGTCTCGGTCTCTACCTGCTCGGTGTCCTGCTTCGCTTCCTGCTGCTGCTTCTTGGCCTTCGGGGTCTTGATGGGATCGAGAACCTTGTCGACGCCGGACTGAACTGCGACCTGTCCCTGGTCGACCTTGTCCTGGCCCCACTCGACGCCTTCGTCGACCTTCGCCTGAACGTCGTCGACGCCCTTGTGAACCTTGTTGCCCTTGCCGGGAAACTTTTTCTTCGCGGTCGCCTGCGCATCGTCGACGGTGCCTTGCACGTCGTCGACGGTTCCTTGCACCTTCGACTGAACGTCGTCGACTTTGCCCTGCAGCTTTTCGACGCCACCGCCGATGCCGTCTGCAGCTTTGCCGAGCGCGACTTTCGCGAGCCGGCCGACGGCATTGCCGTCTTGCTCCTGCTCGTCTTGCTCGTTCTCATCGCGCGACTTCCCCTTCCCCTTGAAGAGCTTTTTCAGCTCTGCCTCAGGACGGTTGTCGCGGCCAAGGTCGTTGCGATGCAGCTTATCGAGCAAGCTCACGTTGGAACCCCTACTTGATCTTCAGTTATACGTACTTGGCCGCAGCCGGTCCCCCTTCCCCCCGGGGGCATTTTGATCAAACTCATGTGGGCAAAGCCCGCACTCCGCTGCGACGTCGCCTAACATCCAAAGACCATGGGCGATGTTTCACTCGGCGATCTGCCGGCCGTTGCGATCTACACGCGGCTTGGGGTGTTGGCGCACCAGCTCGGGATCGATGGCTTCCAGCTGGAGAGCAGTAGAAACCAATTGACAGCCGGGGTTAACGCATACGCGCGCGTCTACCTCGACGCCGAGTTTCGGCGCATCGCGTTACGTACGTTCGTGGTGCGACCACCGATGCTGTCACGCCCAGGCTCGACGTATCTCGAGCTCGAGACCAACCCGGATGCCGGGACTCCGGACACGACGCTGCTCGTGGTCGGCGCTCGTTCGCTCGAAGACGATCTCAAGATGCTCGCGGACCCGACCACCGGTACGGCAACGCAGGCAGTCCCGGCGCCGGTCCTCGATGCGCTTCGCACCCGCCTGGCCGCGCTCGGCAGCACGCCGGTCGCCGTGCTCGGCCAGCGCATGTTGCCGCGCGAGGCGAACTGGCTGCTCGGCTTCGAGCTCGGTGCCGACAGCGTGCGCGAGGTCAGCGAGGTTGCCGAGTCGATGCGCGTGGCGCCATACCAGGTCGCGATGCTCGGAGCACTGCATGGCGACCTCGCCCACAAGGGCTGCCTCGCCACGGTCGCGTGCAAGCTGACGAACATCCGGCAGGAGCTCACGATCGAGTATCGCGACCTCGCATGGGAGCAGGTCCTATCGACGACGAATCGTCTGCGCGGGATGAAGTCCGAGACGGGCTTCGGTGTCTTCGCCGGCGCCTACAACGCCGACCGCGCCGCGTATCTCGAGATCACGTTCCGCGCCGATGAAGTCCCGCGCGTGCGCGCTGCGGTCGAGCACGTCTCGAACGTCGCCTGAGGTATGCTGCGCCCGAATGGGTGGGACGTATTTCAACCTGCAGCTCATGCGCGTGCGCCTGTCCGCGCGCCTGGCGGTCGTTCGCAGCGGCATGGCTGTCAGCCCCGAGTTGATCGCCGCGACGCGCAGCGAGCTGACCGACGTCGACCTCATGCTCTCGCAGATGCGCTACGAGACCGACCGTCGCGACGCGCAGCTCGCAGCATCGATGAACCTCAACGAGGGGCAGCTCGACTTCGTGTGGGGCGTCGTCGCGCGTGCAATCGATCCGCAGCTTCTCCCGTTGCTCCAGCCGATCTGCGGGACCGACGCGCGTCGTGGTCTGTCGATCTCGCATTACGCGACGATCATGGGGCTCGACTCGGACGCGTGCGACGAGCTCGCGGAGCTGGTGCTGCCGAATCATCCGATGCGGCGCCACAAGTTCTTGATCGCGCCCGAAGACGCCTCGATCGACGTGTGCACGCCGCTCACGATTCCGTCGCGCGTCTGGGCGTACCTGCGTGGAAGCGACGAGCTCGAGGAGCTGATCACGAGCTCGGGGGGCCGCATCGAGGTTCCTCACGACACCATTCTCGACGAGCCGCAGACCGCGGCGCTGCAGCGCGTGCTCGGAGGCATCAACTCGATGGACCGCGTGGTGGTCGTGCTCGAAGGTCCGGTCGGAGCAGGTCGCCGCACGGCGGTCGCGCTCGCCGCCGGCCAGACCTCCCGCGCGGTGATCGCCGTCGACGTCACACGGATCGCGCCCGGCGCACTCGACGCGACGCTGTCGTCGCTGATGCGCGAGTGCTTGCTCAGCGACGCGATTCCCGTGATCGCCGAGATCGACGAGCTGACCGCCAAGGAAGGCGAGGTCAATACGGACCTGCGCACGCTCGCCCGCGCGATCGAGACCGCGCCCGGACCGATCGCGGTGACCTCCCGCATGCCCGGCATCGATCTCGGCGTGAGCGATCGCCGGCTGGCGCGTGTGCGCTGGCCCGTGCCCGACACCGCGTCGCGCCGGGTGCTGTGGACCCGCGCGCTCGGCGACGATCTCAACGCCTTGCCCATCGACGAGCTCGACACGATGGCACTGCGCTACAGGCTCGGCCCCGGCGGCATCTCGGGTGGTGCCGCGGCCGCGCGCACGATCCGCGAGGCACGCGATCCGGCATCGCCGCTGACGGCGCACGATCTGCAGGAAGGCATTCGCAACAACATCGCCGAGCGACTCGGCGATCTCGCGACGCGCGTCGACGTGAAGCAGAAGTGGGAAGACCTCGTGCTCCCGCCTGACACGAACGAGGACGTCCAGGCGCTGATCGCTCGCGTGCGGTACGCGCATCAGGTCTACGAGAAGTGGGGCTTCAAGCAGAAGATGCCGCGCGGCATCGGTGTGGCGGCGTTGTTCTCGGGACCGCCGGGTACCGGCAAGACGATGGTCGCCGGTCTGCTCGCCGCCGAGCTCGACCTCGAGCTGTACCAGATCGATCTCTCGAAGGTCGTCAGCAAGTGGGTCGGCGAGACCGAGAAGCAGCTCGCGAAGATCTTCGACGCAGCCGACGCCGGCCACGCGCTGCTCCTGTTCGACGAGGCCGACTCGCTGTTTGCCAAACGCACCGAGGTCAAGTCCGCGGTCGATCGCTACGCGAACCTCGAGGTGAACTTCCTGCTGCAACGCATCGAGAGCTTCGGCGGCGTCACCGTCCTGACGACCAACCTCGATACCAGCATCGACCCCGCACTCAAACGTCGCCTCGCCTCGCACATCGTGTTCCAGACGCCCGAGCACGCCGAGAGCATGAAGCTGTGGGAGCGCATGCTGCAGGTCGGCGTCCACGCGCCGCTCGCCAAGCCGCTCCAGCTCGACAAGCTCGCCCGCACCTACGAGGCGATGACCGGCGCCAACATCCGCAATGCGGTGCTAGCGGCCGCGTTCACGGCGGCGTCCGAGGGTCTATCGATCTCGCAATCGCACCTGGAGCGCGCCGCACGCGGCGAGTACCGCGCGATGGGCCGCGTGCTGCGCTAGTCCAATCTGTGCCCTTAGGATCCCGCCCAAAAGCGGCCGGGTCACCTATGGCGGACGCACACGCAAGCGGGTAGACAGGTCGCAGTCGTGGCGTCTGGTCGTAGCTCGCTCGGGTACTTGCGTCCGTACAAGCGGACGCTGATCGCGGGCGTCGTGATGCTGCTCGCGACGAACTTGTTCTTCCTCGGGCAGGCCGAGAACCTCAAGCGCGGCGTCGATGCCGTGCGCTCCGCCCACTTCGATGCGGTAGCCGGCGCCGTGTTGCTGTTGATCGGCTTCGCGATCGCGACCGCGATCACGCGCGTGTTCTCGCGCGTGTGGATCTTCAACGCGGCACGCGCGGCCGAGTACGACCTGCGCTCCGAGCTGTTCGCGCACTTGATGACGCTGGCGCCGAGCTACTACCGCGAGCATCCGACAGGCGACGTGATGTCGCGCCTGACGAACGACGTGCAGACCGTCCGCGCGATGTGGGGCGCCGGGCTCGTTCACCTCGCGAATGCAGTGACGTCGTTCGCGACGGTGCTGACCTACATGATCTGGCTCGATCCGGTGGTCGCGCTGCTCGCGATCCTGCCCTACCCGCTCATCTTCTTCATCGGCCAGGCGCTGTCGCGACGGATCTTCCTGGCGCAGCGCGCGGTGCAAGCCGAGCTCGGCGGGTTGTCGTCGCGGATCCAGGAAGACCTCAGCGCGATCCAGGTGATCAAGACCTACGGCCTCGAGGACGTGCGGCGCGAAGGGTTCCTCGCGATCAGCCGGCGCCTGCTCGACAAGAACATGGATGCGGCGAAGGTCCGCATGCAGCTCGGCCCCATCCTCAACACGCTTGCCCCGCTCGCGGTCGCGCTACTGATCGTCGTCGGTGGGCGCGCGGTGATTCACCGCGAGATCTCCGAAGGCGCGTACATCGCGTTCAACCTGCTGCTCGCGCGCCTGGTGTGGCCGACGCTCACGCTCGGCTTCATGCTCGCGCTCGTGCAGCGCGGCCGCGCGTCGTGGACGCGCCTCGTCGAGTTGCAGGACACGAAGACCGAGATTCCCGAGGGCGCCGGGCCGCCGCTGCCGGCGACGAGCGAGCCCGCGCGTGTCGAGGTCAAGGACCTCACGATCAAGGTCGGCGAGCGCTCGCTGCTCGACCACGTGTCGTTCACCCTCGAGCCTGGCTCGGTGAATGCGATCGTCGGCCGCACCGGTTCGGGCAAGAGCACGCTCGTCGAGGCGCTGTGCCGGCTCAATGAGGTTCCGCCTGCCTCGGTCTTCATCGATGGCCGCGACATCACCGACATCCCGCTGGCATCGCTGCGCGCGCAGCTCGGCTACGCGCCACAGGAAGCGTTTCTGTTCTCGACGACGATCGCCGACAACATCGCGATGGGCTACGGCGGTGGCACGGCGCTTCCCGCGGCGCGCCGCGCAGAGCTCGAGCGCGTCGGTGCCGCCGGATCGGCGCCGGACCTATCGGGCGACCCGCGCGTGCAGGAGGCAGCGACCGCGGCCGGCCTCGCGCGTGACCTCGCGGCGATGCCCGAGGGCCTGTCGACCGTGGTTGGCGAGCGCGGCATCACACTCTCTGGCGGCCAGCGCCAGCGCGTCGCGCTCGCGCGCAGCCTCGCGAGCAAGCCGCGCCTGCTCGTACTCGACGACTCCCTGTCGTCCGTCGACGCCGAGACCGAGAAGCTCATCCTCGCGCACCTGCGTGACGTGATGTCGGGCCGCACGGCGGTGCTCATCAGCCACCGCGTCGCCGCGCTCAAGGACGCGGACCAGATCCTCGTGCTCGACGGCGGCAAGCTCGTCGAGCGTGGCACCCACGAGGAGCTCATTACCAAGGCCGGCGTGTACTCCGAGCTCTACCGTACGCAGCTCGAGTCCGAGCTGCAGATCGTCCCCGAGGCCCGGAGTGAATCCGGGCCTCTCCATTCCGGGCGGGCGAGCTAGCCATGGCGACCGCAGAAGCGCCGCGCAGGTCGGGGGTCGAGGCCGAGCAGGTCCTCGGCAACGCGATGGATCTGCGCCTGATCGGGCGCATCTCGAAGTACGTGCGCCCGCACAGCAAGCTGCTGGTCGCGTGGACCGTGCTGATGCTCACGACCATCGCGTTCGAGCTCGCGCAGCCGTTTCTGTTCATGTACTCGCTGCAGCACCACATCTTGACCGGCAAGATCGACGCGCTGCCGCTCGATGCGCTGCTATTCGTCGGGCTTGTCGTCTGCCAGAACGTCTCGAGCTACTTCGAGCAGCTCGTGATGCAGCTCGCCGGCCAGCGCACGATGCATGACCTGCGCATCTCGATCTTCGACCACGTGCTCGCGCAGCGCGCGGCGTTCTTCGACCGCATCCCGGTCGGCCGCCTCATGACGCGCATGACGAACGACATCGAGAGCCTCAACGAAATGTTCGCGCAGGGCGCGATCACACTCATCGCGGATGCCGTCAAGGCGGTCGTGATCGTCGCGATCATGCTGTCGATGGACGTCGAGCTGTCACTGCTGACGTTCGCGACGCTGCCGATCCTGATGGCCCTCGTCGAGTTTTCACGCCGCGCGATGCGCAAGTCCTTCCGCCAGATCCGCGTGCGACTCGCCGCGATGAACGCGTTCGCGCAGGAGCACCTCTACGGCATTCGCGTGCTCCACCTCCTCGGCCGCAACAAGATCGCGCACGCCGAGTACGACGAGGTCAATGCCGGCCACCGCGACGCATACCTCCTGCAGATCCGGGCGGACGCCGCGATGTACGCGCTCGTCGAGGCGATCAGCTACATCGCGATCGGTCTCATCATCTGGTGGATCGCCGGTCACAAGTCCGAGGACATCGCGACCATCGCGCTCGTCGTCGTATTCATCGAGTACATCAATAAGTTTTTCATCCCGATTCGTGACCTGTCTGCGAAGTACGCGGTCATGCAGGGCGCGATGGCGGCGAGCGAGCGCATCTTCCAGCTGCTCGACACGAGCGAGTGGGACGGCGGCAACTCTGGCACCAGCACGCAGGTATCCGCCGCGCCGCCCGCCCGGAATCCCGCCGCGCCGGCCGTCGAGCTGGCGGGCGTGCACTTCAGCTATGGCGCCGAGCCGGTGCTGCGCGGTGTTGACCTGCGCGTGCCACGCGGCGCGACGGTCGCCGTGGTCGGCGCGACGGGCTCCGGCAAGTCCACCGTGATCAAGCTGCTCACCCGGCTCTACGAGCGCGAGCGGGGCTCGATCCAGCTCGACGGGGTCGACATCCGCGACCTCGGCCTCAGCGAGCTGCGCAGCCGCATCACGGTGGTCTCGCAGGACGTGACGCTGTTCGCCGGCACCCTCGCCGAGAACATCGCGATGGGCAAGCCGTTCGAGGACGCGCAGATGACCGCTGCGATCAAGCGGGTCGGCCTCGACCGCGCTCTCGCCCGCCGCGGCGACGACATCACCGCCAAGGTCGCCGAGCGTGGCGCCAACTTCTCCGCCGGCGAGCGGCAGCTGGTCGCCTTCGCACGCGCCTTGCTCCGCGACCCCGAGGTCCTGATCCTCGACGAGGCCACCGCCCACGTCGACCCCGAGGCCGAGGAGCTCATCGAGCGCGGCGTGCACGAGCTGATGAAGGGCCGGACCACGCTCGTGATCGCCCACCGGCTGTCGACCATCCGCAACGCCGACCTGATCGTCGTGATGGACAAGGGCGTGATCATCGAGCAGGGCACGCACAGCGAGCTCGTCGCCATGGGTGGCCTCTATGCTGCCCTCGAGAAGACGTTCACCGCCGGTCGCCGCTAGCCTGCCGTCGATGTTTGGTATGATCGCGCCCACCGATGGCCGCGATGTCCGAACGCCTCCGACTCGCGGTCGATGCGATGGCGGACGGCGCGATCTTCGCCGATACGCGTACCGGCGAGGTCGTGATCAATCAGTCGGCGCGCGAGATGCTCGGCATCCCGCCCGATGCGCCAGTCGACACCGCGTACCTCAAGGATGTCGTCGGGTTCTATCCATTCGATCTCGCGGCCGCATCTCCCGATGGCCAGCCGATTCGCGAAGAAGTACGCATCGGTGAACGGGTCCTCCACTCGGTGGTCACGCCGCTGCGCGAGACGACCGGCGAGGCGATCGGCGCCATCGTGGTGCTGCGCGATCTCGGCGATACGGCCGATGTGTCGCGGCGGCGGGCCGAGTTCGCCCAGGTGATGTCACACGAGCTCCGCACGCCGCTCACGTCGATCGCCGGTGCGCTCGATATCGTGCTGTCGGGATACGCCGGGCCGTTGACAGATCGGCAGCTGCGCTACGTCGACATGGCGCGCCAGGCGGCGACGCGCATGAACCAGATGGTCGATCAGCTGCTCGACCTCGCGCGTGCGCAGGCCGGATCGATCACGGTGTCGACGGCGCCGGTGCAGCTCGACCGCCTCGCACGCGAGGTCATCGATCGCTACCGCGCCGCCGGCGCAACCAAGCAGCTCACGATCGTGCTCGGTGCCTCGGCGGAGAACATCTCGATCGTTGGCGACCCGGAGCGGTTGGCGCAGGTCCTTGGAAACCTGGTGACCAACGCGATCCGATTCGCGCCCACGGGCGGCGTGATCGATGTGCAGGTGTTCGGCCCGCCGCTGTCCGAGGACGCGGTCGGCGTGAGCGTGCACAACTCCGGCGACCCGATCGCGCCCGAGGATCACGAGAAGATCTTCGAGCCATTCTCGGCGTCGAGCCGGCGCGTGGGCGGCACGGCGCTCGGCCTGTCGATCTCGCGCACGATCGTTGAAGCGCACGGCGGCCGCATCTGGGTCGAGTCCAGCAGCGGCGGCACCAAGTTCGTATTCACGCTGCCGGTCTCGGCGAAGTCCGAGAAGGCGGTGATTCCGAACCCGCTCGGCGAGCCCGCACCGCGCCGCCGCACCTTTGGCGAGAGCTCGGTGGCGCTGGTTGCCGATGACGACCCGAGGCGAGCGCTGCTGCTCAAGGGTCTGCTCATGTCGCTCGCTGATCGCGTCGTCGTTGCGAACGACGCCGACAGCGCGCTCGCCTTCGCGCGCGCCGAGCACCCTGCCCTCGCGGTGGTCGCCGGTGCGATGCGCGACTCGCTCGCGCTGCTCGCGATCCTCGAGCACGACCCCGACACGCACAAGACGGCGGTGATGGTGGTCGGTGATTCCGACCGCCGCGCCGATCTGATCGCCGCCGGCGCCGATGACCTGCTCGAGTTTCCGATCCAGCCGGCCGTGTTCCGCGACGCGTGCCTGCGGATCGTCGAGAGTGGCCGCCGCGAAGCACCACGCGTGATGATCGTCGACGACGATCCGTCGATCCGGCAGATCTGCCGCGAGGTGCTCGAGCTCGGCGGTTACCAGGTTCGCGACGTCGGCTCGGCAACCACCGCGCTCGCAGAGGCGCGCCGCTTCAAGCCCGACATGATCCTGCTCGACGTGATGATGCCCGGCATCGACGGTTACCGCACCGCCGAGATGATCCGTGCCGACCCCGGCATCGGCATCGCGCCGATCATGTTCCTGTCCGCGCGCGGCGATACCGCCGACAAGGTTCGCGCGTTCCGCAGCGGCGCCGAGGACTACATGGTCAAGCCGTTCGATGCGGCGGAGCTGCTCGCGCGCGTTGCCAAGGCGCTCGATCGCCAGGCGCGCGAGCTCGGCGCATCACCGACCACACAGCTGCCGGGTGCCGACGCGATCCAGGGCGACATCGAGCGGCGCCTCAACGCCGGCGAGGGAACCACTGTCGCGTGCTACCTCGACCTCGACAACCTCAAGGCGTTCAACGACTACTACGGCTACGCGAAGGCGAACGCCGTGATCCGCCAGACCGGCGATGTGATCCGCTACGTGGTGCAGCGCTCCGGCGGGCCCGGCGACTTCATCGGTCACATCGCGGGCGATGACTTCGTGTTCGTGACCAGCGCCGACAATGCGGACACCGTGTGCCGCGAGATCTGCGAGCGCTTCGACCACCTCATCCGCCTGTACTACGACCCCGGCGATCGGTCGCGCGGCTACATCGAGACCAAAGATCGCTTCGGCGTGATGCGGCACTTCCCGATCATGAGCGTGTCCATCGCCGCGATTTCCCTGATGAGAGCCAAGTCCTACGCGGGGTTGGCCGAGCTCGCCGCGGTCGGCAAGGGCACGGCCAAGGCCATCCCCGGATCGAGCTACGTCCGCGACGGCGAGACGATGATGGCGACCGCCACGACCTGAACGCCGGGCTCGCGGCTCACAGAAACGCGACGATGACCGCGACAGCTACGGCGAGCAGGAACAGACCGCACAACAGCAGCCACTGACGCATCGCCGGATCGGGCTGCCGCTCGGGCATCACGATGAGCGCGGTCCCGGTGCGCGGGCGCAGCACCGTGGGCTGCTCGCCGGTGACGTCGGTCGGATCCTCGCGCGACTCCATCGTCGCCGCGATCTCCGTCGGCGCATCCTCGAGGTCGATGGGCAGCTGCGGCCCGGTAGGAATCTTGAGCGGCCGCTGAGACCCGTGCGTCGGGCGCGGCGAGCTCGGCCGCTGCGGCGGTGTAGGCCGCTCCGGTGCGGCGAGCGGCAGCGGCATCGGCGGATCGGCGATCGGCGTGGGCCGATCCTCGAGGGGAATGAGTGCGTTCTGGGCGCGCATCACCTGCGCCGGGTCGGCGATCGGCGTTGGCAGATCCTCGAGCGCGACCGGCATCACCGGCGGACGCGACGGCTTGCGATCGGAGGTCATCGACCGGCCGGGGGTTGCCGGCGTGGTCGGCCGCTGCGATCGCGCCAGCGGAACACTGCGCGTGATCGTCTCGCCCTCGAGCGTCAGCGCGTTGGTCTCGACGTCGGTGATCGGCGTCTTCTCGTCCTCGATGGTCTGCGCGAGCGACGGATCGGTCTTGTGCTCGGTGCTGCCGCGCGCCATGCGGCGACGGCCGCGACGATCCGCGAACAGCTTGCCCATCACCTCGGCGATCGCCGCGTGACCGAGGGGAATGGCGGTGGCCGCGGCGTAGGCCTCGAGGGCACGACCGAACGCGCCAGCCGTCTGGTAGCGCTTGTCCGCGTTGACCTCCAGCGCCTTCATCACGATGCGCTCCAGCTCGGCGGGATAGCCCGGCACGACCTCGCTCGGACGCGGGATTTCGCCCGTCGTGATTCGCTCGAGCGTGATCAGGTCCGAAATCTCGCGGAACGCGCGGGTGCCGGTCGTCAGCTCGTAGAGCACGATGCCGAGCGCGAAGATGTCGGCGCGGTGGTCGACCGGTCCGCGCAGGATTTGCTCGGGCGCGAGGTAACCGATCTTGCCCTTGAGCGTGCCGGCCAGCGTCTTGGTCGCGCGGTTCGCGGCCTTCGCGATCCCGAAGTCGATCAGCTTCACGGCGCCGTCGTGACCACACATCACATTCGACAGCGAAACGTCGCGATGAACGATATCCAGGGGCGTACCGTCCGCGGAACACAGGCTGTGTGCGTAATCGAGTGCGGACGCGACGCACGACGCGACGGTCAGCGAGAAGCCCAGTGGCAGCGGCTGGTGACGCTCGCCGCTGACGCGGAACAGCGCCTCGGCGGTCTCGCCGAGCACGTAGTCCATCACCAGGTAGTAGCGGCCCTCTTCGTCACAGCCGACCTCGTAGACCGGCGCGATGTACTGGTGGTGCAACGCTCCAACGAGGCGGGCCTCGTCGAGGAACATCGTCACGAACGCGTTGTCGTCATCGGTGATCGAGAGGTCGAGCGTCTTGACGACGACCTGTCGCTCGAAGCCACCGAGTCCGGTCGCGCGAGCCAGATACACCTGCCCCATCCCACCTGATGCCAGGTGGTTGATGACTTCGTACCGACCGATTCGCTGAACCCCAAACACAATGACCCTCGAAACGGCGCTCACCATACACAGAACGAGCGTGCGTGAGGCAACTACGATGCGCGGAGATCCGCATTGGTCGGACCCATGCAATGCGCACAACCGTATGCACGTGCTGCGAGAAGCAACATTCACTGCCGCCGGCGGCGATCACCACCAGGTGTCGTAGTCCTCGGCGATGCCGACGATCGAATCGAGCTCGTGAGTTGCGCCGCCAACGGTGACGCGCCCGTTGAACGAGCCCACCACGTGCCGCAGCTTGTGCCGCACGAGCGGTACGTCGAGCCGCTGCTCGACCGACGCGACGTCACGCATCGCGAGCTCGACACCCTTGGCGCGCGCGTGCGCCATGTCCGGCTCGATGTACACGTCATCGAGCGCGTAGCGCTTACCGTCGAGCCACACCGCGTTCTCGCTGATGGGCGCCGACGGAGTGGGATCGACGAGATTGATCCCGAGCACGCGGCCGTCGCGCGTTCGGCCGCACGCCGCGATCCACCGCCACACCGCGTGCCGCAGCGCGTACATCTTCGTGAAGTCCATCGTGCCGAACGAGCGGCCCTTCGCGAAGTCGATGCGGCGGCCGTCGACCTCGGCGTGGCCACTCACGTTGAACGCGGCGAACTTGTGCGTGTAGTTCCAGCGGCCCTGCGGCAGCGGTACGCAGACCGCGAGATGCTCGTCGCGCTCGGCGCTGTCGAACACGAGGTCAGCCGCGAGCGTTCCCCCGCCCTCGGTGCGCGCACGAATCTCGGCGCCGAAGCTGCGGCCACGGTTCTCGATCGACACCAGCAGGCCACGCGTGCGGAACCGATGGCTGCCCGCAGTGCTCGACGGTGCGATTCGAGTGCCGACCATCAGCGGCGTGATCGCAAACTTCTTGTGCACCTTGCCGCTCGGCAGCTCGGCCGCGTAGACAAAGCCGTTGCTCGCAAAGCCCGCCGTCCCGACGACGAACGCGATGAACAGATCCTCGGTGACCGCGGTCATGTACTGCCATGACTTGAGCCGCAGATTCTTGCGGTACGCGGCCTCGACACGCCCGAGCCCGGGAACGCCGGCCAGGCGCTCGAGTGAGTGCGTGATGTGCGCGTCCTCGATGTTCGGATCCGCGAGCGGGTGATCCCACGCGGCCACCTGCGGTGACGTCTGCCGCGGCGCGACCAGATCCGACATCAGCCGCCGAGCTCGATGCCGATGCCCTTGGCGCAGCGAACGAGCTCGCCCGACGGGTCGACGAGCTTGAGCTTCTTGACGGCCTTCTCGATCGGCTTGGCAACGAGCTTGCCCGCATCGAGCGCCGCGACGTGGCCGAACTTGCCCTCGGCGATCAGCTCGACCGCCTTCACGCCGAAGCGCGTGGCCAGCTCGCGATCGAACGCGCACGGCGAGCCGCCCCGCTGCACGTGACCGAGCACGGTCGAGCGCACCTCGTATTCGGTGCGGCTGCTGATCAGCTCGGCGAGCTGCTGTGCGGCACCGCCGAGCTTCTCCTGCTTGCTCGCATCGCCGGCGGCAACGACCGAGAGCGCCCCGCCCTTGCGCTTCGCGCCTTCAGCGACGACGCAGATCGAGTAGCTGACGCCGCGGCCGTGACGGCGGTGGAACGACGCGATGACCTTGTCGATGTCGTAGTCGATCTCGGGAATCAGCACGACATGGGCGCCGCCGGCGAGACCTGCGGTCATCGCGATCCAGCCCGCGTAGCGGCCCATGACCTCGACGATCATGATGCGCTCGTGACTCTCGGCGGTCGTGTGCAGCCGCTCGATCGCCTCGGTCACGATCTCGACGGCGGTCTGGAACCCGACGGTGTAGTCGGTTGCCTCGAGGTCGTTGTCGATCGTCTTGGGCACACCGACGATGCGCGGCGTGCCAGCCTCGATGAACTTCTGGGCGAACGACATCGTGCCGTCGCCGCCGACCACGATCAGGCCGTGGAGGTCGAGCTTGCCGAGGTTCGCCATGCAGCGCTTGGAGACGTCGTGAGTCTCGACGCGACCGTCGGGGAGCTTGACCGGGTACGCAAACGGGTTCGCGCGGTTGCTCGAGCCGAGCATCGTACCGCCGCGCGGCAGGATGTGATGCGTGTTGCTGACCTGGAGGTCGACGTAGTCTTCCTCGTAGAGGCCTTCGAAGCCGTTGCGGATGCCGACGACCTCCCAACCGAAGGTGTGGCGCGCGTGGAGCGTGACGGCGCGGATGACCCCGTTGAGGCCGGGGCAATCGCCGCCGCCGGTGAGGATCCCGATGCGCGTGCTCATGCGGCGGCCAGCTTGAGGAGGCGGCGCAGGTGCTCGGGCACCTTGGCGAGCTCGGCCGGATCAGGATCGACAATCAGGCCGCGGCAGGTCTGCGCCCCGCACGCGCACGGCTCGGCGACATCTCCGACGAACGCGTAGTCGTAGGTGATCTCCTCGCCGATCTGGATGTCGCGAAGCGCGACCCACCAGGCCTTGCACGTCTTCTCTGCCGTGTCCCACTTCGACATCACCTCGCTGTTGGGGTCACAGGAGTGATTGAACCAGCGCGTCTGGCACACCAGGTCCCAGAAGAACTGGTCGCCGAGGCCAGAATCCTCGCCGGGGAGCACGAGTGCATAAGTGTCGTCGAAGTCGTCGGTCTCCTTGTAGAGGACGCCGTCGCCGAAGCAGACGGTGTCACCCTTCTTGAATACGCGCGTCGTGACGACGCCGTAGCCGTGAATCGAAGAGGCAACGACTTTCAAACCATCGAGCAGCGGCATCCGGGGATGATCTCTAACGAGGATTTGCTAGATTGCAAAGCGCTATGGCGAACAAGCTCAAGGTAGGCGTCCTCGGCGCGACCGGAATGGTCGGGCAGCGGTTCGTTGCGCTCCTCTCGGAGCACCCCTGGTTCGAAGTGTCGGCGGTCGCCGCGAGCGCGTCCTCCGCCGGCAAATCGTACGCGGACGCCGTCACCGGCCGGTGGACGCTCTCCGCGCCACCGCCGGCCGCGGTGGCCAGGCTGACCGTCGGCAACGCCAGCGAGGTGTCCCGGATCGCCGATGCGTGCGATTTCGTCGTGTGCGCGGTCGACATGGACAAGGCCGCCACCGCGAAGCTCGAAGAGGACTACGCGCGCGCGGAGACCCCGCTGGTGTCGAACAACTCGGCCCACCGCTGGACGCCGGACGTCCCGATGATGATCCCCGAGATCAACGCGGACCATGTCGCGGTCATCGAGGCGCAGCGCAGGCGCCTGGGGACCAAGCGCGGGTTCATCGCGGTGAAGCCGAACTGCTCGATCCAGAGCTACGTGCCGGCGATTCATCCACTCAAGGCGTTCGGGCCGTCACAGATCGCGGTGTGTACGTACCAGGCGATTTCTGGTGCCGGCAAGACGTTCGAGACCTGGCCCGACATGATCGACAACGTCATCCCGTTCATCAAAGGCGAGGAAGAGAAGTCCGAGAAGGAGCCGCTCAAGATCTGGGGCACTGTCGTCAACGGCGAGATCGTGACCGCGAAGGCGCCGCTCATCACAGCGCAATGCATTCGCGTCCCCGTGAGCGACGGTCACATGGCGGCGGTGTTCGTGAAGTTCGACAACAAGCCGCCGCGCGACGCGATCCTCGCCGCGTGGAAAGAGTTCGCCGGCAAGCCGCAGCAGCAGAAGCTGCCGAGCGCGCCGACGCCGTTCCTGCAGTACTTCGAGGACGACGCGCGGCCGCAGACCAAGCTCGATCGCGATGCGGGCAACGGCCAGGCGGTCTCGATCGGCCGGCTGCGCGAGGACGCGATGTTCGACTGGAAGTTCGTCGCGCTCTCGCACAACACCGTGCGCGGCGCGGCGGGTGGGGCGGTTCTGACCGCCGAGTTCTTGAAGGCCGAAGGCTTTCTCTCCGCAAAGTAATGTAGGCGGCCTCGCACTTATTCCGTGCGGTGACAACGCGAAGAAAATCGCGAGCTAGCGCGACTTCGGAGTGTGCGCCTACGCGCGGGGTCCCCGGATCTTTCGCCTCACGCGGGACTGACCTGCTTTCGCTTGCGCCTACAGAAGGAGATGCGAGACCGTAACGGTTAAATGCCAAGAAGTACCTCCGATGAGCGGCGCCGTAAGGGCCGCTTGCCAAGCTCGAGCGCCGCCCCGGCGACCAAGCTTGCGCGCGGAACTCGCAACTCGATGGCACCGCTGAAGGCGGAGCCTCCGGTTGCGCCGCACGAGGACTCCGACACGATCGTGATCGATGCCGAGGACAGCAGCGAGCACGTACCGGTCCTCGCAGCGGACGGCGAGGACCAGCTCGATCTGTCCGGTGATGACGCGTCCATCGACGCCCACATGCTCGAGCTGGCCAAGCGCCGGTTCGGCCTCTCAGCGTTCCGTCCTGGCCAGGCACTCGCGATCCGCAACGTGCTCGCCGGTATCGACACGCTCGCGATCATGCCGACCGGTGCCGGCAAGTCGCTCTGCTATCAGCTGCCGGCGCTCGAGCTCGACGGCGTCACGCTCGTGGTGTCGCCGCTGATCGCGCTGATGAAGGATCAGCACGACAAGCTCGCCGAGCTCGATATCGAAGTGCTCCGTCTCGACTCCACGCTCTCGCCGCGTGACGAAGCGGCCGCGCTCGCGCGCCTGTCCGAGAACCGGCCGTGCGTCGCGTACGTCACGCCCGAGCGCCTGGGCGAGCCGCGCTTCCGTGATCGCCTCGCGAGTGTGAAGGTCGCGCTGTTCGTGGTCGACGAGGCGCACTGCATCTCGCAATGGGGGCACGACTTCCGTCCTGCCTATCTCGGTCTCGGCGAGGCCGTGCGTGCACTCAACCGTCCGCCCGTGCTCGCGCTCACCGCGACCGCGCCGCCGAAGGTCAAGGACGACATCCTCGCGCAGCTCGAGATTCCCGAGGCGTCGGTCATCGACATCGGTCTCGACCGCCCCAACCTGCGCTACCACGTCATCAAGGCGTCGAGTGAGCGCAAGAAGCAGACGCTCCTGCTCCGTCTCATCGAGAAGACGCCCGGCTGCGGCATCATCTACGCCGCGACCGTGAAGACCGTCGATGCGCTCGCCGACTTCCTGTGGTCGCAGGGCGTCGAGTGCGGGCGCTATCACGGCCGCATGCGCGCCAAGGATCGCGAGCGCGTGCAGAGCGCGTTCATGGAGCGCAGCGAGCCCCGCCTGATGGTCGCGACCAACGCATTTGGTCTCGGCGTCGACAAGCAGGATCTGCGCTTCGTCATTCACTACAACTTCCCGGGCTCGCTCGAGAGCTACTACCAGGAAGCCGGGCGCGCCGGTCGTGATGGCAAGCCTGCCGACTGCGTGCTGCTCTACCAGCCCGAGGACAAGCGCATCCAGAGCTTCTTCCTCGGTGGTCGCTATCCGACGCCGGAGCAGACGCGCAACGTCGCCGAGGCGCTCGTCCATGTCACGGGAGGCAAGGTCGCTGCCGCCGACACCGACGATCACGACCCCGTGTTCGTCTCGGTGAAGGACATTGCGGAGCGTGCCGAGGCGCCGGCCAAGAAGGCGCGCGTCGTGCTGTCGTTCCTCAAGGAAGTCGGCTTTGCGGCCGAGGCACCCGGTGCGCGGTTCGCGCCGATGGCGCTCGAGCCGCCGAGCATCGAGGATCTCGCCCGCGCAGCGAATCGCTACGAGCAGAAGCGGGCCCAGGATCGTGCGCGTCTCGCAGCGATGCTGCGCTACTCGCAGTCGCACCTGTGCCGGAACCGCCTGCTCGTCACGTACTTCGGTTATCTCGACTCCGCGCCGTGCGGCTCGTGTGACAACTGCGTGCGGTCGGCCAAGCATGCGCCGGTGGCGCGCGAGGTCATGCCCCCGCCGGTGGAGCGGTCGCCCGACGAGCCGGCAACACGCAAGGAGCTGGTCGAGGAGGCCATGCGGCGCCGGCACTCGGTGGGTCGCAATCGCGCCCTCAAGATCGAGCGTGTGAAGCGTCCGGTGTTCGGGCCCCTCGAGAAGGGCGACATCGTGCGCCACGCGATGTGGGGCGATGGCGAAGTGGTGAAGGTCGTCGGCGACAGTATCTACACGTTCTTCCCGGTGCACGGCGAGAAGCTCCTCAAGGCGACCTTCCTCGAGAAGATCAACTAACCGTTTACAGCGGGACCACGGCGGATTAAGACCCGCCCGATGCGGACCCTGCTTCTGAGCGTGACGATCCTCGGTGGTGCATGCACGCCGGCCTACAAGCCGGTGAAGCGTGCGGTGGCCACCCGCGATATCAACACCCCGGAGCGCACGCGGATGACGTCGCGCTTCATCTGGGAGGACGGGCAGCTCGAGGCTACCGTTCCGGGCCAGTCGCCAGAGCTGGTGACCGACATCGCGATCCTCGGCCAGCGCGACGACGGAACCACGTGCGTGCACCTGGTGCTGCGTACTGGCGCCAAGCACGACGCGCCGTTTGGCGAGTGGAACCCGAAGATCAATGGCGAGCCGGTGTTCCCCGAGCACGAGGTGGTCTCGACCGATGCCGTTGCCGTCGCGAGCGAGCGCACGCTCCTCGACGCGAGCTTCTTGTCGAACACCGCCATCGGTGGTTTGACGATCACGGAGCCGACCACCGACGAGTATCCCATCGTGCGGCGCGAGGCCTGGTTCTGCCCGGCGATGCGTCCGACGACGAATGTCCTCGAGATCCGGCTCAGCCGCGAGTTCCCTTACGGCAAGGCCAACGAGGGCTTCATCTGGACGATGGTGAACTGAGCGTTCACTCGCCGCGCTGGCGACGGATCTCGTAGAGCGACAGCGCTGCCGCCACCGACACGTTGAACGATCCGACCGCCGAGCGCTGCATCGGGATCAGCGCGTGGAAGTCGCAGTTCTTCGCGACGAGCGGGCGCACGCCGGAGCCCTCGGCGCCGAGCACGAGCACCAGTGGCATGGTGCCGTCGATCTGCGCGATCGGTTTCGCATCGGTTTCGGCATGCACGGCGACGCGCCACACCCCAAGCTCGCGCAGCTCCTCGAGGGCGCGCACGAGGTTGCCGACCTGCGCGATGGGAACGAGCTCGCTGGCGCCGGCGGAGGTCTTGGACACGAGCCCGGTGACCTGGGCCGCGCGGTGCTCGGGGATGATCACGCCATGGGCGCCGAGTAGATACGCGGAACGCAGGATCGCGCCGAGGTTGCGCGGATCCTCGATGCCGTCGAGTGCGACGAGCAGTGCGGGCTCGTCGGTGGGAATCATCGATTCGATGCTGACGTAATCGAACGCGCCGATCCAGGCGACGATGCCCTGATGGCGCGCGCCCTCGCCTGCCGCGGCGTCGAGCTGCATGCGGTCTTTGTCCTCGACGTGGATGCCGGCCGCGCGGCCTGCGGTCACGAGCTGTGCGACCGGATCGGCGGAGGACTTCTCGGCGCGGTGCGGGTCGACCCACAGCGCCTTGATCTGCTTTGGCTTGCGCGCGAGGACCTCGCGCACGGGGCCGGCGCCGTAGATGATGCGCTCGCCGGGGCCGTCGACACGAGGCCCGCGATCGCCGCCGCCACGGTCGCCGCCGCCGCTGAACCGATCGCCGCCGCCGCCGAATCGATCACCACCGCGTGCTTGACCGCCACCGCGATCGCCGCCAGGACCACCCGGTCCGCGAGGACTGCGATCGCCGGGACCACCGCCACCGCGATCGCCGCCAGGACCACCGGGTCCGCGAGGACCGCGATCGCCGCCAGGAGCACTGGGTCCACGAGGACCGCGAGCACCGCCGGGACCACCGGGTCCGCGAGCACCGCCAGGACCGGGGCCACCGGGCCGACCGCCGCGTGGACCGCGGGTCACGCCAGCTCCGCGACCACAGCGCGCGCCGCCGCCGCAGGATCCGCCGCATCACGCAGCGGCCGACCGACCACGACCATATCCGAGCCGGCATCGCGGGCCTGTGCAGGCGTCGTCACGCGCTTCTGATCGCCGAGCGCAGCACCGGCCGGCCGAACGCCCGGGGTGACGATGAGGAAGTCGCTCGGAATCATCGCGCGCACCGCAAACACCTCGTGCGGCGAAGCCACGATGCCGTGACAACCCGAGCGCTGCGCGAGCGCCGCGCGGCGCTTGACGAGCTCGCTGATCGGGCCCTGCGCGCCGATATCGACGAGGTCTGCATCGTCGAGCGACGTGAGCACCGTCACCGCGAGGACGCGCATATCCCCGGCATGCTTCACTGCGGCCTCGAGCATTGCGCGCCCACCACCCGCGTGAACCGTGAGCAGCCCGGCCCCCAGCGACGCGACCTGCGCGGTGGCGCGGGCGACTGTCTCTGGAATGTCGTGCAGCTTGAGGTCGAGCATCACGTTGAGCCCGCGAGCCGTGTAGTCGCGAACGATCTGCGGGCCCTGCGAGCAGAACAGCTCGAGGCCGATCTTGACCCAGCTCGGCACACCGCCGAGGCGGTCGACGAGCGCGTCTGCATCCGCGCGGGAGGGCGCATCGAGCGCCGCGATCAACCGATTACCGACGGAGAACGCCACGGGCCGTTGGTACCACGCATCGCCCACGTGAGCGCGAACGCCACGCCCAGCAACGAGCTACTGGTGCTGTTTGTGTCTGACCCCACGCCGTCCTGACCCCACGCCGTCCCCACGCCGTCCACCGCGCAAAACCCTGCAACGGACCGCGACGCCAACGCGCGACCGTCCCCGTGTTCGTACGGCACCGACCGCTGGAAGGGGTGGTCTTGTGGCGAGATGTAGAGGAAAAAGGCCACATGCCGGCGGACCGCCCGAAACAGCGAGACAGCAAGACCCACCCCTCCGCGGGCGGCGCCGTGCGTACACGGGGCGCGTCGCGCGTGCTCGCGCTCTCGCAGTGCGGAGCGTCGAGGCGTCGAACGAGCGCCGAGCGGCGCCAATACGCGACGACTACTTGAACACGCGAATCGCGAAGCCACCGGTCTCCTCGGTGACGGTGTAAATCACGCCCGGGTCGGCACGGCGGTGATCGGCGTCGAACTTGATCGCACCGGTGACGCCCGCGAGTGTCGAGGTCGCCAGCGTGCTCGCGACGCCCGCGCGTCCGCCACCGGACGCGGCAGCAGCGAGCTGCGCGGCATCGTAGGCATACGCCTCGGTCGGCCCCGGCGCGCGATTGTACGCGGCGGTGAACCGCTCGACGAAGACCTTCGCCCCCGGGTCGGCGACATCGGGATAGAAGCCCGGCGCGAGCAGCGCACCCACGGTCTGCCGGCCCGCAGTGCCGATGTAGCTCGGGTCGAGACCCTCGGCGAGCGAGAGCAGCAGCACGGCGCGACCATTGACGAGCTTCTTCTTCGGCAGCGGCAGCGGCCGCGGGATGTTGCCGGCAGCATTGAGTGCCGGGGCGATCAGGCCGAGCTTGTTCATGTCATCGGCGACGAACACCGCATCCCAGGCCGAGCCGAGCTTGCCCGTCTTGTCGGCGAAGGACTTGGTGGTGGTGGGGTAGTTCACAGTCGCGACGATCCTGCCGCCACCCTGGGCCACTGCGTCGGCGAAGGCCTTGCTCGTGCCTCTGCCGTAGTCGGAGTCGGGTGCCAGGACGGCGAAGGTGCGGATGCCGGCGGCAAGTGCACGCTGTGCGAGGGCACGGGCACGCGCATCGGGCGAGTGCCGGATGTGAAAGATGAAGCGGCCGGTTGTGCGGAGGTCGGCGTTGGTCGCGAGCGAGATCAGCGGGACGCCGAGGCTCTCGGCGCGTGCGGTGGCGGCATCCACCGAGGTGCCCTTGATCGGGCCCACGATGGCGACGACGTTCTGGTTGGCGAGTGCGTCGACCGCCTCGGCGGATGCGGTCTTGTCGATCGCGGCGCGCGTCTCGATCGCTGTGACTCCCTTCCCGTCCGGTGCACCGGCCGCGAGTGCAAGACCCGCGACGGCAGCCTCGGCGAGCCGGTTCTCCTCCTTGCTGCCGAGCGGCAGGACGGCACCCACGATGCCGCTCTCGCCGCTACTGGATGCCGCGGCACCACCGACCTCGGACTCGGTGATCGTGCGCGGCAGGCCCAGGCGCTGGCGCACCAGCACCATGTTGTCGCGCATCTTGTCGGCGCGAGCGACGTCGCCGGCTTGCTCGTAGATGAGGGCGAGGCGGCTGCCCACCGCGCCGATCGAGGGGCCCTTGCGATCGTCGATCTGGTCGAACAGGCGCTCGAGGGAGTTGCGGTCGAGGCCCTTCACGAGCTCGTTGCAGCGCGCGACGATCAGAGCACGCTCCGCGGGTGTGACGCGCTCGTAGAGCTGATCGAATGCGGGCAGCGCGCGCAGGGGCTGGTCGCTGGCCGCCGTCGAGTACGCGACGGCCGCGAGGAATTCGGTGCGCTCGTCGTCGTTCTCGATGGCCTTGTCGGCACCGGCGAGCAGCTTGCGAGCACCCGCGGCATCACCGGCGTAGTTCTTGGTGATGCCGAGGAACAGGCGCGCGCGAGCGGTGAGGCCCGGATCGGTATTGGCCTCGATGACCTTCGTGAGCTGCGCGTCGGCATCGGCATAGTTGCGCGCCTTGACCGCGGCGATGCCGGCGTAGAGCTCGGCCCACGGCACGATCGGATCGTCGGGATACTCCTGAACGATCGCCTTGAACTCGCCGCTCTGCGTGCCGTCCTTGAGGAAGCGGCTCTTCGCCTCGAGGAAGCGCGAGCGCGCCTCGGCATCCCCGTTCTTTGGCACATCGGGAACGAGGGTCTTGCGCGTTCCGCGCGGGCACCCGGTGCCGAGCAGGACGAGCAGCAACAGAAGGAGCGCGCGCTTCACGAGCTGACAGTAGCAAAACGAGGTATGGAAGGCCCATGTCTCGCCAGGACCGTCTATCTGCCGATATCGACCGTGGATTTGAAGCGCTCGAAAACGGTGAATTCGAGGAAGCAGCGGCTTGTCTCGAGCGTTGTACCAAGATCGACCGCAAGCATGCGGATGTGATCACGCTGGGGGCCGCGCTCGCCGACGCCCAGGGCGACACCGAGACCGCGATGGCCCGCTACCGAGAGCTCACCGTCCTGCATCCTGATGACCCGATGCCGCGGGTCTGCATTGCGCGCCTCCAGCTGCACGACGAGGGCGATCCCGACGCGGCGCTCGAGACGCTCGAAGGCGCGTTCGAATTCATCGACGAGGAAGACGACCTGATCGCGGCCGTCCTCGTTCGCACCGAGGCACTGATCGCGATCGGCGACATGGACAAGGCCAAGGAGTCGCTCGACGAGCTGTCAACGAGCGCGATCGACGATCCGCAGGTCGCGCTCGACCTCGGCGAGCTCGCACTCGCCACCGGCGACACCAAGCGCGCCATGGAGTGGGCCGAGCTCGCGAAGGGTGAGGAGGAGCTGCGTGGCGACGCGCTTCACCTGCTCGGCTTCATCCACGAGGCACGCGAAGATCGCACGGCCGCGGTCGCCGCCTGGCAAGAGGTCCGCGAGCTCGACGCGAAGGCGCCCGCGCCCAAGGTCACGATGTCCGAGGACGAGATCGAGCGCATCGCGCGCGAGACGCTCGACGAGCTCTCGGAAGAGGCACGCGCGCGCCTCGCCCACGTGCCGATCCTGATCGAGGACGTGCCGTCGGTCGAGATGGTCGCCGACGGCGAAGACCCACGCATGCTCGGCCTGTTCGAGGGCGAGCCGATGCGGCCGCTCTCGGGCGACGAGGGTGGCGCATCGATGGGTGGCGTCGCCACGGTGATCCATCTCTACAAGACGAACCTCGAGCGCACCGCGGCCGACCTCGATGACCTCGCGGAGCAGGTGCGCATCACGGTCCTGCACGAGACCGCACACTTCTTCGGCCTCGACGAGGACGCCCTGACGAAGCTCGGACTCGACTAGCGCGCTACTGGGGAAAACATTCGCCGAACACGACGGTGCCCGGGGCGCAGAAGCCATTCGGGCCACCGAGCGTCACGCAGCACTCGCCGGAGACGGTGCACTGACTGTTGGTCGAGCAGAACGGGCCACTGCTGCCGGTGCCAGCGTCCACAGTCTGCGAGACCTGCGCGTCCTGGCCGACGACGGCCGCATCCTGACGAGCCGCGTCCGCGGTCGTGATGTTCGCCGCGTCCTGAATCGGCGTGACCGCAGCGTCTTGCTGCGCGTTCGACATATCCCCACTGCCGCCCGTCGCACACGCGATGCAGCAGAGCCATCCGCTGACGATGATCGCCTTCGACATCGGTTCCCTCGAGCGGCATCCTAGCCAGGACCGAGGCTCGTTCAACGATATTCGTGAGCGCGCTGTCGATTGCACAATTCGCGCAGCTCGAGAGCGCGAGCTCACCGCAGCACATCATGATGATGTTCGGAGACGTAAGGTCCGCAACAACACGGGGCCGTTGTCCAACCGTCGGACGTCGTCACGACGCGCGCGGCGGCTGGGGCGCGCGCTGGGTCTCGTAGGTGGCCGCGTCGACGAGCTCGAAGAAGGCCGCGAGATTGGAGTCGTGATGGACTGCGCCGAGCACGTGGATGTCGGGCTTGCCCTCGCGCGCGAGCGCGAAGCTGCCGGTGAGCGTGGCGCCCTGACGTGGGAGATCGCCGAGGAGCATCAGCGCGAAGTGCCGCATCAGCGGCATGTGCAGCGGCGCCGAGCGATCGGTGAGATCGAGCTCGTCCCACGCACCACCGCGCCACAGCTCGATCACGGCGGCGGTTCCGTCCGGGACGACCCGGATGTGCGTGACCTGATCGCGATCGGCGACCAGAAAGATCAGCGTCGCGTACTTCTCGAGGCCCGCGCCCATGACTAGCCCAGCGTGGCCACGCGATCGCCAAACAGACGCTCGAGGCGCGTGAGCAGATCTTCGGTGGGCGACACGTCCCACGCGTCGGGCAGCGCGACCACGGTCTCGGAGCGCGCGCCGATCTTGAGCCGCAGGATCGCCTGGCAGTTGCCGCGCGTCGCGTTGGCGAGGATCGTCTTGAGCTCGTCGACCATGTCGGCCGTGAGGTGGTCGGCGTTGAGATGGATATCGACGCGCGTGCTCTTCTGCTCGCGCAGGGCCGACAGCGGCTCGGCGCGCTCGAGGATCATCTTCCACTCGGGGGCATCGCCGCTGCCCTCGTTCTTGACCTGCCCGCCGCACAGCAGCGGCTCGTCGGAGACGAGGTTGGTGCGCGTCTTCTCGAAGGTCTTCGGGAACGCGATCACCTCGAGAGTGCCGGCGGCATCCTCGAGCATGAAGCGCGCCATCTTGTCGCCCTTCTTCGTGATCATCTCGCGGTACTGGCTGACGATGCCGCCGATCGAGTGCTCACCCTGGTTCTTCGAGCCGCTCGCGAAGTCGCTCGTGGTCGCGCTCGCGTAGCGCGTGAGGTCACCACGGTAGCGATCGAGCGGATGGCCCGAGACGTAGAAGCCGAGCGCTTCCTTCTCGAACGCGAGAAGCTGCTTGGGTCCCCAGATCTCGATGTCGGGATAGGTCTCGCCCTGCTCGACCGGCGCCTTGGTCTCGGGCTGCGGCGCGGACGCGAACATTGCGAACAGGCTGGTCTGCCCGCTCTTGCGATCGCGCTGCTCCGAGGCGCCACGCTCGAGCGCACCGTCGAGCGCCGCGAGCTGCTGCGCGCGGTGATGGCCGCCGGGGAGGCCGTCGAACGCGCCGCTCTTGATCAGCTGCTCGAGCACGCGGCGGTTGCACTTCTGCGTATCGACGCGCCGGCACAGCTCGAACAGCGACGTGAACTTGCCGTCGGTGTTACGCGCCAGGAGGATCGCCTCGACCGCGTTGGCACCGACACCCTTGACCGCGCCCATGCCGAACCGGATGACCTTGCCACCCTGCGCGGCTGCATTCGGCGTGACCGTGAAGTCCTGATCGGACTCGTTGACGTCCGGCCGCTCGACGGTGAGCCCCATCGACCGGGCTTCGGCGATGAACTTGACGATGTTGTCGACGTTGTCCGCGTCGCACGACATCAGACCCGCCATGAACTCGTGCGGGTAGTGATGCTTGAGATAGGCCGTCTGGTACGTGATCCAGCCGTACGCCGCGGAGTGCGACCGGTTGAAGCCGTAGCCGGCGAAGAACGCCATCAGCTCGAAGACCTGGTCGGCGATCTTCGAATCGACCTCCAGCTTCTTCGCGCCGTCGAGGAACATGTCCTTCTGCTTGGCCATCTCCTCGGGCTTCTTCTTGCCCATGGCGCGGCGAAGCAGATCGGCACCGCCGAGTGAGTAGCCGCCCAGGATCTGGGCGATCTGCATCACCTGCTCCTGGTAGACGATGACGCCGTAGGTATCGCCGAGCACCTGCGCGAGCCACGGGTGCGGATACTCGACCTTCTTGCGACCGTGCTTGCGATCGATGAAGTCATCGACCATCCCGCCCTCGAGCGGACCCGGGCGATACAGCGCGACCGCCGCGATGATGTCCTCGAGGCAGTCCGGCTTGAGCTT
>JBBQFU010000040.1:0-40502 GCA_038322185.1 Haliangiales bacterium | reverse complement strand
GCTGCAGTGTGGCGATCGGCTGTGCCCTGGGGACTTCATCTGCACGCCTGAGCTGCGCTGCGTCTCCGAGGACGCGCTCGCGGCGTGTACCAACAAGACGGATGGGGAGACATGCACATCACGCAGCACGCCCGGGCAGTGCCTCGACGGCTACTGCGTCAGCATCGTGTGCGGCAACAACGTGATGGATCCCGGCGAGGTCTGCGACGACGGCAATCTCGATCCGGGCGACGGCTGTAATCCCACGTGCCGGTCAGTCGAAGTCTGCGGCAATGGCTTCGTCGATCCAGGCGAGACCTGCGATTGCGGTGACGGCTCAACTGGCAGTGAGAACGCGGCCTGCACCACGGCGAACTCGTCGGATCCATCGGCGGCGTGTCGCCCGGATTGCACGCCGCACGGCTGCGGCGACGGCGTGATCGAGAATGCAGAGCAATGCGAGCCCGGGATGCCGATTCCTGCGGGTGTCGACGCGTGCTCGGACTTCTCGTTCTACACCGGCACCGTGAGCTGCAATGCGGCATGCCGCGTTGATACGACGAGTTGCAGTGATCGCTGCGGCGATGCGGTCGTCAACGGTCCCGTGGATGGTCCGGTCGAGGCGTGCGACGGCTCGCCTCCTCCAGAGGCTTGCATCGACTATGGGTTTGGAGCTGGCTCGCTCACATGCTCGGGTCTCTGTCGTCCATCGTTCTCCGAGTGCAAGAGCATTGGCTGGGTCGACGACTTCGACGACGGCCGCTTCTTCTTCTCGGTGTTTGGATTCTCGGCGACCGACGTCTGGGGCGGCGGAACATCCGCAGGACGCCTACGCCACTGGGATGGGAGTCGGTGGACAGAAACATCGACCGGCGGCTCCGACGCGGTCTCCGGACTCTGGGGGCCCGCGCCCGATGACCTGTACGCGGTCGGCGGAACGGACATCCTCCACTTCGACGGTGTGTCGTGGTCGATCGCGGCGACCGCTGTTGAGAATCTTCTCGCGATCGCGGGGACCGGCAACCGCATCATCGCGGTCGGCGAGAATGGACTGATCTATTCCTACAACGGCAGCGCGTGGGGGGCGATGACATCGCCTACCTCGTACGACCTCGTTGCGGTGCATATGGTGTCGGCTACCGAGGCGTACGCAACCGGAACCAACGATGGCGACGGCACCGTCGTGCTCCATTGGGACGGAGTGACGTGGACCGTGGTTCCACTCACGCCGATGTACAAGCTCTACACCGTGTGGGGCTCGTCAAGCACCGACGTCTACATCGGCGGTGACGCGCTGATGCACTGGGATGGCACTCGCTGGTCGAGCGTCGCGCTCGGATTCGACGGTGCCGTCAGGTCAATCCACGGTTCGGGCCCGAACGACGTCTTCGTCGTGCTCGAAACATTTGGGGGAACCAATGAAGCAGCGGTCGCGCATTACAACGGCGAGAGCTGGGCCTTCCACGACACGGGCGACATGTTGAACGCGACCGCCGTGTGGACGGCTGCCGGTTCGCGTGCATTTGTTGCGGGGCGTCGCATGTCGCGTTATTTGGGTTCAGCTTGGAGCCCGCCGCGTCCGGCGACCGGTGCTGCATTCACCGCCATTGGTGGTCCCCCGTCGGGCGACTACCTCGGAGTCGGCCACGGAGGTCTCGCCATGAGCTTCGACGGGGCGTTCTGGCGAACCATCCCGTCCGAAATCGGTACGACCATGAACGCGATCTCGCGCCATATCGTTGTCGGAGACTTCGGTACGCTCGCGACCTACAACGGTAGCCGGCTCGTTTCGCGAAGCTCGGGCACCGCCGAGAACCTGTATTCGGTCTGGGCCGCAAGCGACACCGACGCATGGATGGGAGGTCATCAGGGAACGCTGGTGCATTTCAACGGCACGAGCGGCACGCCTGTCGCGTCCGGAACGACGCAGCCGATCAACTCGATGTGGGGCTCCGCTGCGAACAACATCTTTGCCGTCGGCGGCAACGGCTTGATCCTCCGCTACAACGGCACCAACTGGACTCCACTCGTGCTCACCGGTGCTCCGACCGGCACGCTCACAGCGATCACCGGGGTTTCAGGCGGCAGCACCTATATCGGTACGGACACCGGCACGGTCCATCAGTGCAGTTCCACTGCGTGCAGCGTTCTTCCGACATCGCCGGGCAGCGGTCCAGTGAGGTCACTCCACGCCATCGCGGCTGCCGAGGTCTTCGTTGCCAGGGCCGACGGGACGCTGGCTCAGTGGAACACGGTGCAGTGGTTCACGCGCACCACGCCGGGCCCGGTCACGGATGTCGCAGCGCGCGGCATCGAGGTCTTCGCCGCTGGCCCAGATCTGACCTTGTTGCGGCGTACGAACTCCACCAACACGTTCGACGCCATGGTGCCCGACTTCACATCCAGTCAGTCAGTCAGTGACCTGTACGCAGCGGCGCCAAACGACGTCTATGCGATCTCAGACCTGAGGCTGTATCACTTCGATGGTCAGTTCTGGAGCCGCGTGCTTCTGGCGGAGCTAGCGCTCAGCGTGCACGGCTCGGGTCCGAACAACGTCTTCATGCTGGCCCCCGTCGGCAACGTGATCCGTCACTGGAACGGAACCGCGTGGCTCACCGAATCCGTGCCAGTCAGCCCCTCGATGCGGGCGATCTATGCCCGGTCCACTACCGATGCTTGGGTCGTCGGCGACTCCGGCGTGACCTATCGGTACAACGGGGCAAGCTGGGTGCAGGTGATTACCGGAGAGAACGGGTTGGGCTTTTCCGACGTGATCGCGTTCAGTGACACCGATGCCTACGCGGTGGCCAATCCGAACGCGATTGTGATGCGCTGGAATGGAACGACATGGGCGCGGATGGCAACCCCCATTCCCACGGGCTCGGTTGCCAGGGCGATCGGGGCAATCTCAGCGTCCGATGTCTACGTGGTAGGCAGCCCCAGTTTGATCGCGCGCTACCAGGGCGCCTGGACGTTGCCACCCGCGGGGCAGACCCAGTTCAACGGTGCGATCGCTGGAAGCGCCAGCGATGACGTGTTCATGGCTTCGACCTCGATCGGCCAGTACTTCGACGGCAACGCCTGGTCCCCGGTGCGTCTGCCCGTGCAAGCGCAGCTGAACGCCGTCACCGTGGCGGGCAAAGCGGTCTACTTCGGGCTCTCCACGACCGAGTCGATCCTCAGGCTCTCACGCGACGTCGCTTGGTGACCAGCGCGAGACCGATGAGCAGCAGGCCGATGCTCTGACCGCCGCCACCGGCGGAGCAGCCACCCTCTTCGGGCGCGATCTCCGGAGGCGTGCCGGGGTCGGTACCGCCGACGGCCATGCCGAGCTGGATCTGGACGATCGGACGGTCCGGATCGTTGGTGGCGAACTGGATGTTCGTCGAGCCCGCAGCGAGGGCGCCCTCGGACACGGTGATGCGGAGGTCGAGCTCGTCCTTGCCCTCGAGGGTGACCGGGACGACCGAGATGCCGGCGGGCGGCGACAGCGGGATGAGCTGCAGCGGGCCCAAGCCGGTGTTCTTGATGTGGAGGAACTGCGTCGACGCGGACTCGAAGTCCATGCGCGCGCCATCGCCGATACCGTCGAGCTCGGGCAGGAGCACGTTCGGCGCATCGCCGGTCAGCTTCACCGCGCGATCGATGCCCGGCAGCACCACCGGCACCGAGCCGATGGTCCAGTCAACGACGCGGACGCCGAAGATCTTGAGGTCGAAGCCCGCTGCGAAGGTCAGCGTCGGGGCGTACTTCACGGTGCCCTCGACCTGGGTCGGGAGCGAGAGATTCGAGTGGAAGCCTCCGGTGGGCTGATCGATCGTCACGCGGTCCTCGACCGCATCGACGACGCTGCCCGCGAACGAGATCTTCTTCGCGCGGTAGGTCGCGCGCATGCCGGCCTGCATCGAGACGTAGAGGCCGCCGGAGATGCCGCCGAGGCTGATGACCTGTGCGATCGCGTCGGTCGAGAGGATCGTGATCGGCGCGGTCTGATCGGCGACGTACACGCCGAAGGTGTCGAGCCGTGGGTCGAACGCGCCCGCCCCGCTGATGAGGAGGTCTTCGGGGATCCACGGGATCGGGATCTGGCCCTCCCAGTTGATCTCGTAACCGAGCACGGTGGTGTGGATGCGGCCGTAGAGCGCGAGCTCGGCACCGTAGGCGACATCGAGGTAGCCGCTGCCCGCAACCGGCGCGAGGTTGGCCTGCATCTCGTCATCCCAGTACGCGGTGGCGCGATAGCCGGCGTTGACGTAGGTGTGCGCAGCGATGGTCGCCTTGAGGCGAAGCTGGGCGACGAAGCCCGAGGGGAACCAGCCGGTATCGGCGGACCAGTCGACGAAGTCATTGCCCGCGAACGCGAGGTCGGTGTCGGCGCTGGCGCTCTTGGTCAGGTCCTCCGCGCGAGCCTCGGGAATGGCGATCGCGAGAGCGAGTGGCAAGACGGCTAGGTGGGTGCGCAGCACGCGGCGGCAAGGAGCACGGCACGTGCCGCCGCATGTCCGCGATACTGCGTGAGATCGCCGACAGAATGGGGTTGCCTGGCTACGCGACTGGCCGAACGCGACGCGTCAAATCACCGTACAAGTGCACGGACTTGCACAAGACGAGGGCTTGGATAGACGCGTGTCGCGAGTCCTCGAGCGACTCGCGCTCCTCAGCCCGAGCGCGTCCTCGGGACAATCATTTCGAGGTCGCGACCATCACGCCCGACCACTCGGCAGGTGGCGGCGCGAGTGCGAGGAGCTGGGCACGATCCCGCATGATGCCCGCGGCGGTGTCGCCAGGACGCTTCGCAAGGACCTCGTCCCACGCGGCGACGGCCTCGGCGAACCGGCGCTCGAGGTAGGCCGCGAGCGCGCGCGTGGAAGCCTCGGCCACGGCCTGGGCGGTGGCGTTGTTGTCGCTCGTGAGCGCGAGCAGCTCGAACACGCGCACGCCCTGCTTCTTGCCCTTCACCGCGACGACATCGATCGGCCGCGCGATCACGTGCTCGCGCGCTTGCTCGAAGGTCTCCTCGCTGATCATCGAGTCGGTGCCGTACTGCTTGTTGAGGCCTTCGAGCCGCGATGCGAGATTCGCGATGTCGCCCATCACCGTGTAGTTGAGGCGATCGGTCGAGCCGATGTTGCCGACGAGAACCTCGCCGGTCGCGAGCCCGATGCGCGTGGCCAGCGAGACGCCCTTTTCCGACAGCTCGCGCACGCGACGCTGACAGCGCAAGGTCGCGATACACGCCTGCGCCGCGTGGTTCTTGACCTCGAGCGGCGCGCCCCAAAAGGCCATGATGCCATCGCCCATGTACTTATCGACGGTGCCCTGCTCCGACATGATGATCGTGCTCATGTCGTCGAAGTACTCGCTGAGGAACTGAACCAGCTCGTCGGGCGCGCGCGTCTCCGACAGCGAGGTGAAGCCGGCGAGGTCGGAGAAGTAGATCGTGAGCTCGCGAACTTCACCCGAGAGATCGGCGGTGTGTCCCGATGCGAGGAGCGTGCGCACGAGGTCACGCGGCACGTAGCGTGAGAACGAACGTAGGCCGCCCTTCATCTTCGCCAGCGAGGTGTTCATCATGTCGATCTCGCGGAACATCGAGGGCGCGGTGGCCGCCGAGTCTTCGAGGTGCAGCCCGCCGACCTTGACCATCTCGTCGGACAGCGCGGTGAGCGGGCCCGACACGCGGCGCGCGATCAGCCACGCGACACCGACGGCGAGGAGCACGGCGAGCGCCGAGATGAGGAGTGATGTGAACGCACGCCCGCGCATCATCGCGGTGAAGTCCGACTCGGGCGCGTAGACCGTGACGTTCCAGCCATTGGTCTCGATCGGCTGTGTGCGCACGAGGTATGGCTCGCCGTCGAGATCGAACGAGGTCACGCCGGGTCCCTTTGCGATGACCGTGCTCATCGCCGGATCGCCGAGATCCTTGACCGGCACCAGCTCGATTCCCGCGGCACCCTTGCGCACGACGGGGCGGAGCGGATGGCCGAGCGCGATATTGTCTGCCGTCGTGATGACGACGCGGCCGTTCTGGCTGAACTGCAGCTCGCGCGAGAGCTCGACGAGGCGCGACAGATGGAAGTCGATCGTGAACACCCCGGTCACGGCGCCGGCCTTGTCGCGCACCGCGATCGTGTACGTGATGCCCGGAACGCCCTCGTTGAAGCCGTACGGTGCCGTCCACGCCCCGCCCGTTGGCGTCGACGACGCGAGCGCCCAGAACGGCCGCGTGCGCGGATCGTACTTGCCGTCGTCCTCGTGCTTGATCAGCTTCAGCGAGCCATCCGGCTGGATCTCGTGCTCGTCGACGATCGTCTTGCCGTCGACGAGGTGGCTGCGGTTGATCCGGATCGCCGCGCCCTCGCGGTACGCGCCCATGAACTTGCCGTCCGGCAGCGAGTAGGTGACCCACTTGAAGCCCGGGTTCGCGCGCAGCACGCTGATGCAGCGGTCGAGCGAATGGTCGTCGGTGGTCGGTTCGCGCGCGGCCAGCGACGCGACAACCTCCGCGGCCGGCGGCGCTCGCATCAGGAACGCCTCGGTCTGGCTCTTGGTCTCGCGCGCGATCTGGTCGAACACGCGGCCCGCGAGCTGGCGCACGTTATCGACGCCGGTGCGGTAGTTCCACCATGCGATGAACCCACCGGTGATCGCGATCAGCGTCGCGACCACGATCGCGAGACTGATCGGATAGCTGAACGTCCGACGAGCCATACCCCCGGCGACTGTACGCCGGACTCAGCGCTCGTACGGCATCGCGAGCTGGAATCGTGGCTTGCCATCGATCCCCCACAGCCCGAGGTGGATCCCACCGGTCTCGACGTCGAGGGTGCCGAACGTCTGCAGTCCCTCCCACGGCGCGAGGTTGCCGGTTCCCGCCGGAGGCGCCCAGATGAACTTCAGCTCCGGACCGAGCGTGGGATCGAGGTCGTTGGGTCCGAACGTGCCGGCATGGATCGGGCCCGCAACGAATTCCCAGAACGGATGGAAGTCGAGCCCGGCGCGCTTCGGATCGAAGAAGTGCGCAGCCGCGTAATGCACGTCGGCGGTCAACCACGTCACGTTCTTCACGCCGCGCGCCTCGAGCGCAACCAGCACGTCGGCCAGCTCGCGCTCACGTCCGAGCGGCGGACCGTTGACGCCGTTCGCAAAACCCTCCTGCGTGCCGTCGTCGTCGTCGGGGATGACCAGAGCGATCGGCTGATCACACGCGACCAGCTTGAACCGCGCGCGGGAGGTCGCGAGCGCCTCGACGAGCCACGCGGCCTGCTGCGCACCGAGCATCACGCGGCCCGGCTCGACACCGAGGTCGTTCGGCGTGCGGAACGTGCGCGCGTCGAGCACGATGATGTCGAGCAATGGCCCGTAGTGAATCACGCGATGGATCGGCCCGCGCGCGATCGGATTCCACTCGAAGAATGCCTGGCGCGCGTGCGCCGCGAGCTTCGAGGCGTCGTGCTCCTTCGTGTAGCGCTTGTCGGTGAGCTGCTGGCCGGGATACCAGTTGTTCTTGGTCTCGTGATCGTCCCACTGCGCGACAACCGGCACCTCGGTCATCAGCGCGCGCACGTGCTCGTCCTCGAGGTTGTAGGCGAACCGCGCGCGGAAATCCTCGAGCTCCTGCGCGACCCGCCCCACTCGTTCGTTGGTCAGGTTCTTCCACACGCGACCGTCGGGCTGCACGGCCTCGGCGAGGATCGGGTTGTCCGCGTAGATCATGTCGCCCGAGTGCAGCAGCATCGCGGGCTCGGCCTTGCGCAGCGCCGCGTAGCCCCGCAACCCGCCCCAGTCTGGATTGCGACCGAACCCCTGCCCGCACGTGTCGCCGGTCCATGCGACGCGAAACTTCGTGGGATGCGGCGTCGCGAAGCTGCCAGCGACCCACGCGCTCGCACCACGCGCTGCCTCGCGCTCGAATCGCACGCGATACGAGACGCGCTGGCCGTCCGGCAATCCGGTCAGCGCGACGACGCCCGCGTTGCCAGCGTCGGGCGTGACCACGGCGCCAGCCACGCGCTGCCACGGTGCATTCGCCGCGGTCGCCCACTCGACCACCATGCGCGCCGGCTCGCTGCAGCGCGCCCACACGTTCGCGGTGCCGGTCTGCACGTCGCCCGCTTGCACGCCGTGCGTGAGCTCGGGAACCGACGCGATCACCTGCGGGCTCCGCGTGCGACATGCGATCAGCGACGCCGCGCTTCCGGCCAGGAACCCGCGGCGTGTGATCAAGCGTTACTCGGCGGTGCGGATGTCTTGCTCGGGCGCGTGATGCTGATCGAAGTCGTTGGCCGCGAGTGTGTCGCTGAGCTGCTCGCGCATCCACGACTTGTCGTCGCCCGAGAGCTTCGAGCGGTCGATGATCGTGCGGATGTCGTCGGGCTGCGCATCGCGATCGATCGCGTCGCGCACCTTCTCCCAGACCTCGATGTACTCACCGGGCCCCGTGTTCGTGATCTTCTGGATCGCCCCGAGGAACTTGCCGAAGCCCCTGCGCGCCCCCTCGAGCTTGCCGGGCATGCGCGCGTCCGCGTCGCTCTTGGTCCGCGACTCGGGGTGGTCGCTCGCATAGTCCGTCACATATCCGGTGTGCTTGAGCGTATAGCCGGTCGGACGCTTGATGTCGCTGACCTCACCCTCGGTGAGCGCCTCGCCCGTCTTGCCGACGAGGTCGCCGTCGACCTGGTAGTGGTGCGACGCAACGGTCTCGCCCTTCCCCGCCGCCTCGGACTTGTTGTTCGCGGTCTTGACGTCATCAGCCATCTCCTTCGAGATGCCGGGCGACTGGAAGGTGATGACCTTCGCCACGAGATCCGGGAACCGTGCCGCCGCCATCTGCGCGAGCGCGCCACCGAGGCTGTGGCCGGTGACCGCGGGCTCCTTCGCGTACTGCTGCAGGCCGACGAGCGCGGCGCCGATCAAACCCTCGTTCGCCGCCATCTGCCCGCTGCCGACGCCCTTGGCGTTGAAGTCGTCGAGCACGTCCTTCGCGTCGTCGGTACCGCGGAACGCGAGCACCGGGCGACGCTTGCCGTCGAAGCCGGGCAGCGGCACGAACGAGATCATCGCGAACCCGTTCTTGCCCTTGATCGGCTTGCGAGCCTCGAGGCCCTGCACGCGCAGCCACTCGTGATCCTCTTTGGTCAGCGTGTCGCGATACGCGAATCGATGCGCGAGCTGCTCGTACATGATGTCGCCCGCGATGTAGGGCACCGCGTTCGGATCCTCGTACGCCATCTCGCTCGCGGACGGTCGCGCGGCTGCAGTCTCGTCACCGGCGACGCCTGGCAGCCGGCCGCCGGCATGGAAGCGCGTGCTCGACGCTTCCACGGACGTGTCCTTGGTTTCGACGTCTTCGTGCGAGGCCGCCTGGTGCCCCGCGATCGCGCGTTCGCCCGCCATTCGAGGAGTTCTACGTTACCTCCTTCTTCAGGCTTCCCTTACACTTGAGGCATGAAGGTCCTCGCAATGATCTCGGGGCTGTTCTGTGTGGGATGCGGTGGGAGCAAGCCGACACAAGTCGCGGCGCCGGCGGAGCTCCGCCCATCGGAACCGGCTGCACCTGCCGAGCCCGCCGAGCCCGCGGACCCACCGCCGGCGGAACCCGCCGCTGCTGCAAAGGTTCGCGGGGCCAAGGCGGCACTCGATCCGGTCAAGGGCGCCAAGCAGCCGCCGGGCGTGGTGACGTTCACGCAGGATGCGAGCGGGACCAGTGTCACCTCGGACTTCAGCGGCCTGGCGCGTGGCCGCTATCACCTGATCATCCACGACGGCAGCGCGTGCGGGCCCAACGCGACGCAGGCCGGCGCACCGTGGAAGGGCGCCGAGGCGGTGAAGCTCGGGTTCACGGTCGGCGGTGACGAAGCCGGCAACGTCGACGAGACCGGCGTGGCGCTGTCGCTCGACGGCGTGGCGCCGATCATCGGACAGACGCTCGTGCTCCATGACGACAAGAAAGGCGCCCCCGGCAAGGCGCTCGCGTGCGGCACCATCGACGCGGTCGGGCAATGACAATGAACCGCGGGCTGTGCCTCGTCGCTCTCGTCGCGTGTCAGAACACCAAGCCCACCGCGAAGACGGAGCCAGATCCGGCGACGCTGCGCAGCGAAGCGACGGTCCCCGGCGATGCAGCGAGTGCCCAGCTCGCGCCGCCCGACCATCGCGCTCCGTTGCCGCAGCTTCCCGATCCACTGCCGGGCACGCGCAAAGATCTCACCGCCGCGTTCGACAAGAGCTGGCGGACGGCGATCGCAGATCTCGACGGTGACGGCGACCGCGAGATCGTCGCGATCGATTCAAAGACGATCCGCGTGCTCGATGCAGCCGGCACGGTGGTGACCAGCGCGCCGGTTCCGGGCGGCATCCTGCAGCTCGTGGCCGCGGATCTCGATGGCGACAAGCGCGCCGAGATCTACGCGGGCTGGGGCCAGACGCGCGATCACATGGACGCGACCGCAAAGGTCACGCAGTACCGCTTCGAGCGCGGCAAGCTCGTCGAGGACACCGTGCTCGCGCCGACCACATCGCGCCAGGAGGTCGTCGCGATCATCCCGATGCTCGACACCAAGGAGCTGCTGATCGCGTACTTCGACTCCAAGTACATGGTCACGAGCACGATCGCCACGAAGGGCGCACAGGGCTGGACCGCGAAGACGATCGCATCACTCCGCACCGCCACGACCTACACGCGCGGCGACCTCGATGGTGACGGCACCCCGGAGCTCGTCGTCGGTCGCGTGTACGGCGACGACAAGGGCGTCGATGGCGACGCTTTCGTGCTCGCCCCCGATGGCACGCGCAAGCCAATTCCATCGACACGCGGGCTCCGCTCCCTCGCCGCGATCGACACCGATGGCGACAAGAAAGCCGAGCTGTTCATGGGCGACGGCTGGCACCAGAACTACGGCGCCAACGCGCGCGGCCTGCTCACCTGGGTCAGAGCCGACGGCGCCGCGTTCAAGTCCGAGCTCGTCGAGGACACGCCCGGGCAGTACGAGATCATGCGCACGGTGCCGGCGACGATCGGCGGCAAGCTCGTGCTCGTCACGCTGGGCAGCCACTACGTGCGCGTGTTCTGGCGCGAGGCTGCGAAGTGGAAGGGACTCACGATCGCGGGCGCGGCGCGCGACATCGCGGTCGGTGATCTCGACGGCAAACCCGGTGACGAGATCGTGATCCTCGCCGACAAGTCCGAGCTCGTGAACCTCGCCGGCGCGCTGAACTAGCGGGCGCCGTAGTGCGTGTTCCAGCTCTAACGCCAAGAGGCGGACCGGAACAGATCGCCACCGAAGTTGTTACAAACTCCCTGGCGAACTCTCTTCGATCATGGCGTCTTGGCGTTCCATCTGGGGCACACGCCGTGGCCGGGGCGGCGCCCCTACGGTCTACAAGCTCCTAGACCGGCGTCGAGCCGCGACGCTCGCGACCACGGCGCGTCAGCTCGAGATCGAGCACGAGCTTGAGGCCGCGATACTTCTCGATGCCCGGCACGCTGTGCACCATCGTGTCACTCGCGAGCCAGTCCCGCCGGACCGTGTCGAAGCCAATGTTGTCGAGCGCGGCGCACAGGTTCGGCACGTTGTGCGCGACGCTGCTGAAGTGCACGGTACTCGCGCCCTCACGGAAGTGCGCATACGAGCCCGCCGCGACACGCTCTGGGTGCAGGTCGATGATCCGCACGCGCCCACCCGGCTTCACCGCGCGCGCGAGCGAGATCAGCATCGGATCGAGCACCGGAAGATGCTCGAGCACGAGCGTGATGAGCACGTAGTCGTACTGCTGCGGCATCGCCCACGTGCCCAGCAGGTCGACGGCGCCGAAGCTGATCCGCGGATCGCGATAGCGCTGCATCGCGACCTGCAACATGCCGTGCGAACCGTCGATACCGGCGTAGCTGCGCGCGCCCCCGGAGATCACGCGCTGCGCGTGGCGGCCGGTACCGCAGCCGAGCTCGAGCACCTCGCAATCGGCGCAGCCGAGCGGGGAGCGATCCAGAACCCACGACGTCGCGGCGATCAGCGGGTTGGCCTCGACGTCGTACGACGACGCCCAGCGGTCGTAGCCGCCGAGGGTCTCGTGCACCGCGAGTACTTCGTCGCGTGGGTCGATGGCCATGGGTCTGCCATACCACGCACCCGCGCGAATCCCTGTCACACCCGAAACAATTGCGTTACCACGCCGGAGGCTGGTCTTGGCCTGGTGGGTCTTCGACGCGCGCTGCGAGATCGACGCTGATCGTGAGCGTCGGCATGCTCGATGCGGGCTGCTTCGGCAACAAGCGGAAGTCACTCCACCACTGCACCGCTTCGTCCTCGCTCCAGTCAGCTGCAGGCGGAATCGCGCGCAGCAGCTTCGCGAGCTCGGCAGCGCTCGCCGGTCGCTGACTGGGAGACTTCTCGAGACAGCGCAGGATCAGTGCCTCGAGCTCGGGCGGGATGCGCTTCGTCGTCATCTGCGAGGGCGGTTTGGGCGTCGCGGTCACGTGCATGACGCACATCTCGACCGTGGTCTTCGCCTCGAACACGCGCCGGCCCGTCAGCAGGAAGTAGCCGACCGCGCCCAGCGCGTAGATATCGGCGCCCGGTCCGATCGCCGCGGGGTCGGTCACGGCTTCAGGCGCGAGATACGCCGGTGTGCCGAGGATCGAATGCGTGGTGTCCTGCGAGCTCGAGTCGATCTCCTTCGCGAGACCGAAGTCGACGACCTTGGCGACATCGGGCACGTCGCCGCGCTCGCACAAGATGACATTCGCCGGCTTGATGTCGCGGTGAATGATGCCGCGGCGGTGCGCTTCGCTGAGTGCCGCACAGACCTGGGTGAGGATCGCGATCACGCGATCTGCTGGCAACAGCCCGTGATCGATCACGAGGGTCTCGAGGTTGATGCCGTCGAGATACTCCATCGCGTAGTAGAAGACGCCGGACGAGCTGTTGCCGTAGTCGTAGACGGCGACGGTGTTCCAGTGCGTGAGCCGGCTCATCGCCTGCACCTCGCGCTCGAAGCGCTGCAGCGTGTCCGCGCCGACCTTGTCGGGGTGCACGACCTTGATCGCGGTCGGTCGCCGCAGCAGCGCGTGGTGCGCGCGGTAGACCGAGCCGTTGCCGCCCTCGCCGATCTTCTCGCCGAGCGTGTACTGGCCCAGGCGCGTCGCCTCGCTCACCTGGCGGCGCAGGCCGTAGATCAACCGCGAGCCGATCGAGGACAGCACGATCACGACCGCCGCAACCACGATCGCGCCCGAGATGAAGCCCGCAGGCGGGAGCCCATACATCCATCTATCCGGTGCAACGTCGACCCGGTTCGATGACAGGCCGATCACCGCGGCGAGCATCGGTACGAACAGACCGACCCCGATGATCGCGGTGCGCTTGCCGGTGCTCGGCACGATGATCGTGCGCAGGAAGATCGTGAAACACGTCCACAGCAGGTTGATCCAGCCCGAGACCACGAACGTTTCGCCCGCGATGTACGCGGCACTCGCGAGCACGGCGCCGGTGCCCACCATGTAGAGCAGGTCGATCGCGTGGAGCGTCTGGAGCGACAGCTTCCTGCGCACGAGGAAGCCGCGCCAGATCACGGTGAGTAGCCCGAGCCCGACGACCGAGATCCAGTAGATGTAGTTCTGGCCCGGCGGCTTCAGCCACCAGTAGCTCGCATACAGCGCGACCATGCCGACGATCACGACGATGAAGCTGAAGAACATCACCCGCGAGAGCACGACGAGCCGCTCCTGCAGCGTCTCGCGCGACTCCTCGTCGTCGCCGAACACGTGCAAGCCTGCACGCATCGCCACGACCTTGCGAGAAGGAGCAGCTCCCTCGTCGGCCATCTGAGGACATTACCCCGTCGGCGCGAGCCACGGGGAGTTCGTGATGTGGAGCGCCAGCACGATGCCCACCGCTGCCAGGCCCCGCCCGCCGAACCGCTCGTCTCGGCGCGCACGTGCGAGGTACCAGGCCGAGCACGCGGCGATGAACGCCAGCTCGAAGAACCACCAGCCGATCGGCCAGCGGGTCCACAGCCCGAGCCCCATGTGCGGGCTACCCGTGGGCCACACCGCGAGGTCGCCGGGATGCATCAGGAAGTCGAGGACGAAGTGGGAGAACACGCTGGCGCCGCACCAGAACGCGACCGATCGGCCGCGCTTCACGAACAGCAGCGCGAACAGCACGCTCCACACCACGGTCATGACGAGCGAGTGGGACCAGTCGATGAACTCGAGCGAGAAGCCGGGCGACTGCCCTGGCGTCGGATGCACGTGCTCGACGCCCGCGAGCACCAGCGCGCCGAACAGCAGGTCGCAGACGCCGATGCCGATCACCAGGCCCCACGTCGGAGCGCGCGGCTCGGTCGCCTTGATCGCGAGCGCGGCAGCGAAGTGCCCGCCGAACATCAGCGCTTCCGCCGTGGCCGGTCGAGCCACACGAGAAGTGGCACCGGCAGCAAGAAGCCCACCAGCACCAGGATCGCAATTCCGGTCGCGGTCAAATCACTTCTTGCCGAGCGCCTTCGCGATGTCCTCGGGCGACAGGCTCGTGCCGAGCTTCTTCGCCATCTCCTCGGCGCTCATGGTCGACGCGTCGTGCTCGGTCTTGATGACCTCGCTCAGCCGTCCCGCTACCCAGCCCAGGCCATCGCGCGTGATGAAGCCGGGCTCGCCGGGCGTCTTGTTCCGATCGCTCTTGAGCGTGGCTTGGTAGGTGGCCTCGCCTTCGCTCACGTGCACGCACGGCGTGCGAACCGGAAGCGGACCCAGATCGATGGCGGCGAATAGCTCTGCCCGAAGATCGGGATCGTTGAGGCACACGCGAACGAGCTGCTTGAGGTCGAACGACACGCTATCCGGCATCTCTTATCCCCTTGGTTGCGGTACGCGAAGCGGACGATAACCCGGCACGCCCTGGAGCGCCGCGCACATGTCACCGCCGGTCTGAAAACGTCTCTCCATCGGCTTCTCGAGGCAGCGCAGGATCACCGCATCGAGCTCCGGAGGAATCCCCGCATCGGGATCGACCTTGCTCGGGATGCGCGGCGGCGTCTTGAGGTGATGACCGAAGAGCATCGCGAGCGCCCCGCGAAACGGCGTTTCGCCGAGGAGCAGCTCGAACCCCACGCATCCCAGCGCGTAGATATCGGTGCGCGGATCCGGCGGCAGACCGCGGCACTGCTCGGGCGACATGTACTGCGGCGTGCCGAAGATCGCGCCTTCGGCCGAGAGCACCATGCTCTCCTTCATGTTGTTGTCGAGAATCTTCGCCATCCCGAAGTCGAGAATGCGGACGATCTTGCCGTTCGGATGATCGGCCAGCACGATGTTGTGCGGCTTGATATCGCGGTGAATCACGCCGACCGCGTGAGCATGGTGAATGGCGTCGGCGGCCTCGGCGAGGATGCCGATCGCGAGCTGGATCGGTAGCGGCCCGCGCTGCTGCACGAGCGCGTGGAGCGAGACGCCCTCGACGAACTCCATCGTCAGGTACATGCGGCCGTCGGAGAGCTGGCCTGCATCGTAGGTCGCGACGATGTTCTGGTGAGACAGCAGCTGTGCCGCGCGGACCTCGCGCTTGAAGCGGCCCTGCGCGACGAGGTCCTCGTTGTTCTGCTCGACCTTCTTCAGGACCTTGAGCGCCTCGTAGCGACCGAGAGCGACGTTCTGGACCAGGTAGACCTCGCCCATCGCCCCGGCGCCCAGGAGCTTCACCATCCGATATGGCTCGGCGAGAACGGGCGCCGGATTCACACGCCCATCATATCGTTCAACTGCCGTCAGCGGGGAGCGAGCGCAGCGTGCATCCCAGACTGGAGGGCCCGCTTGGGTACCTCCGCGAACCAGGCTAGCTGTCGCTCGGCGTCATGGACGAGCGGCAGGCGCCGCTCCATCCAGCTGTCACAGAACGCGAGCAGCTCGGCATCACCCATCCGAATCGCGACTTCGCGCAGCAGGCGTGTGATGTCGACGCCGTGGCGGAAGCCGAGGAGCGTGCCGCGAAACGAGCGTTCCGTATCGATGATGCGATCGGCGATCAGGTTACGAACGATTGAGAACATCTCGCCGATGAAGCGCGCGATCTTGAGCCCGCGCTCTGGCTGACGTCGACACGCCAGCTTGTCGAAGCGTGGACGTTCGAAGCGCGCGTGTTCACCGAGCGCGAACAGGGCGCGAGCGGGCGGTACGTCGCCCAGCCGGCGCGCTTCGCGACCCGTGTGCACATCAGCAGAACGCTCGCTCTGCGCAAGCTCGCGACACAACTTGGCTCGCAATCTCTCGAGGTCTTCCATGGTGCTGTCGAAAGATGATGCGAGGTGCATGCCCGTGCGGGGACAAGAAACCCGCATTTGCATCTGGCGCGGGAGGGGTAGACTCCGCACACAGGGAGGAAGCTCGACGTGAAACATAATTTTGAAGTCAGTGTCGGCGACCATGTTTTCCTCGAGGAGGGCGGCGAGGAAGTCGGCGCCGTCCGCAAGATCGAACGGGATCACCTGGTGGTCTACATCGAGGCCGCAGGCGACTTCGTCGTCCGCGGACCCGAGGTCAAGGCCGTCCATTACGGCAAGGTCATTCTCAGCCCCGAGCTGTGCGACCCCCAACTACTTGCCGCAGCACAGTCTGCGCACGAGCGCGAAACCGAATAGTTGCCGCCGAGCGCCCGCGCTCGAGATCATTGCGGGCGAGCGCCTGCGCGCATTCCAGTAGCAGAAGTATTGGATCAAACAGGACCGATCCAGAGCACGTAGCTTGCAAGTGGCTGCGTACTCGAAATGACGCGGCCATCGACGATGATGTAGCGGCTCGACACCGAGACCCGCGAGTTTCATCCGGGAATCGACACCAGGTGGCTCGACCTGATGGCCGGCGGGACGCGGGAGACCTACAAGTCTCAGCTCACGTGCACCTATGGGTTCGAGGCACCGATCGAGAGCGCGCTCGCCTACACGCCGAACCTGCTCGTCCCGGACCGCCGCGAGCGCACCCGCTCCGGGTTGATCGCGCAGGACCTGCTCGCGCTCGGCGTGCCTCCGGCTGCGGTCACCGCGCTGCCGCAGTGTGATGTCCAGCAGTTCAAGGACCCGGTCGAAGCGCTCGGCTGGAAGTACGTCGTCGAGCGGCCCACGCAGCTGCACAGCGCCATCAAGCGGAATCTGCTCGGCCGGATGAGCGAGGCTGCAAACGCGTGCTCGTACCTGTCGGCGTGCGAGGGCGTGGCCGCAGCGCGCTGGCGGCAGCTGGGCATGCTGCTCGACGAAGTGGCGAACAAGCACAACGCGGGCGACAAGATCGTCGAAGCGGCACGCACTGCGTTCGCATGCATGGCCGCCTGGTACGCGAATCACTACGGGGAGACGAGATGAGTGGACGGCGAGTGCTTGTAGTGGATGACAACGACGATCATCGCAACTGGCTCGCGATCCAGCTGACCACCCGAGGCTGGAATGTCTCGATGGCTCGTACGGCACGCGCTGCGCTCGATCTCGCGACGTCGCTATTGCCGAACGTGATCGTGAGCGAGCTCGTGCTTCCCGATGCGCGCGGCATGCACCTGCCGCGCGCGGTGCGCGGCGTGGTCGAGCACCACGTCAAGATGATCGCGCTGACCGGAGTGCCGCTCGAGATGCACATTCACGACAGCGCGCGACAGGCGGGCTTCGATCACGTGCATCCCAAGCCCGTCGACGTCGACGAGCTGCACGGCCACATGTCCGCTTAGCGAGGCGGGTCGCAGATCGGCCCGATGTGGTCGACGGCCTCCCACGCTTCGGGAGGCGCGGCCATCCACGACACGGTCTTCGCGTGGGTCGTGGCGCCACCCGCCATATCGTAGGTCGCGTACTCGCCGGGTCCCTCGGCCAGTAACACGCGCGGTCCGCTGCCATCGGCGAGCACGGCGGACAGCACCAGCGGGTGGGTCTGACCGTCGGTGATCTTCACGGCGGTCCCGCCCGGCCCCGGAACGAAGAAGCCGCTGAAGCGCTCCGCCGGCCAGGTGCACTGCTGCGCTGGATCGCCGACCGCGATCCAGTTGACCGCACCGGTCCATGCGACGGTCTGATCGGCGACCTTGACCTCGGCGAACGCCCACAGCTTCTCGCAGCCGGGCGCCGCGCACTCCTTCGCGGGGACCAGGCTCGCGAGTGCCGCCGGCATCGGCGTCTCCTGCGTCGGGCGCTGCCACTGCTTCTGCGCGTCCATCCGGCCAAGTCGGGCGGCGACGGGCCGTGGCGTTTCGAAGCGACAACCGGTCGGCGCTTGCTCCGATGCGAGCGCGATACCTCCGCCCTCCTCGGGATTCGCCGGGGCCGCGCAGCCGTCGAGCTCGACGCCATACGAGACGGTTGCCGCCCCGCCTGCCTGTCCGTCGACCTTCGCCATGTAGTAGCGGCCCGCCTTCGCGCGACACGGCTCGCCACTCGCGCTCGCGAGCCAGATCGTTCCGGTCGGAGCGGCCGGCACACCGGCTGCGCTTGCGGTGGCCGCATCGATCGGCGCGTACTCGGCCACCTCGCCTCCCGAGGGCGCTGGTGTCGAGTGAAGCGGCGCGACCCATCCGCTACGACCCTTGGCAGGATCCTGCGTGACGTACGACGCGATGAACACCGCGCTGCCGGACGGACAACCCGCACCCGCCTGCTGCGTGGTGGTGCCGGACTGTCCCTTGGGACATCCGGCGAGCGCGAGAACAGCGGCTGCGAACGCGAGGCTACGCATGCCGCGCACCATAGCTCAAACTCAGTTTGCAGCGACGCCGAGGTACCGCGTGACGAGCAGCGTGGTCTCGTCGATCAGCGCAGGATCGCGAAGGCGCGCTGGATGGAGCAGCGCCGCGCGGTGCACGACCGCCTCGATCGTCGAGACCAGGATGAATGCCGCCATATCGGGATCGCGGATCGCGAGCTCATCGCGGCGGGCCGTCAGCAGGCCCGCGACCATGCGGTGGCACAGCTCGTCGAAGTCGCGCAGCTTGGCGAGCCGCCCGACGCGAGGCACCTGCTCGGTGAGCACACGATGCAGCTCCGGGTCGATCGCGTGGGCGCGGATCGTCAGCTCGATCACCGCGCGCGCGGCCTGTGCGAGCGGCAAGCGCGCCACCCGCGTGAGCTCGGCGAGCACCAGCGCGTTCATCTCCTCCATGTGACGCTCGATCAGCGCGCCAACGAGGGCCTCTTTGTTCGGGAAGTACTGGTAGAGCGATCCGATCGAGACTCCCGCCGTCTGCGCGACGCCGTTCGTGGTGAGCCCATCGAACCCATGGCGCACGAGAACCCGAGCGGTCGCCGCGAGAATCGTATCCACGGTCGCTTTGCTGCGCTCCTGGCGTGGCCGTTTGCGAGGCGTGGTCCGGACTTGGCGGTGCATCGAGGGCTCCTCAGTGGCGATCGGGAACGCGAGTAGACAATGTGAGCGTTCGCTCGCATTTTAGTGCTCGATGACTTCGCTGACCAGCGTTTTCGCTCCCGGGGTGCAGTCCGTCCCTCCCGTTCCAGGCCTCCCGCTCGTGGGGAACCTGCTGCAGTTCCGGCGCGACCGCCTCGGGCTCCAGGACCTGGCAGCGCGGACCGGCCCGATCGCGCGGGTCCAGCTCGCACACATCCCGGCGTACGTCGTGACCGACGCCGACCTCGCGCACACGGTGCTCGTCGATCAGGCGGCGCTGTTCAAGAAGTCGCTCGGTCTGCAGTACCTGCGGCCACTGCTCGGCGATGGATTGTTGTTATCCGAGGGGACGACCCACAAGCGGCATCGCAAGCTGCTCGCACCCGCGTTCTCGCCGAAGCGCCTCGCCGCCTACGGCGCCGTGATGGTCGAAGAGACCGAGAAGCAGCTTGCGGGCTGGCGTCACGGCCAGCGCATCGACGTCGCGCACGAGATGATGGAGATGACGCTCGCGATCGCCGGCCGCACGATGTTCGGTGCGGACGTGCGCGCCGATGCCGGCGCGGTGGCCGAGGGCCTCGAGCTCGGCATGCGCGCGCACCAGGCGTCGCTGAAGATGCCGATCACGTTTGGCTTCGAGAAGCTGCTGCCGCGTCACCGCCAGATGCAGAAGGGCGTGGGGCTGCTCGACGAGGTGGTCTATCGCCTGATCGCCGAGGGCCGTGCGCGCGGTACCGATCGCGGTGACGTGCTGTCGATCCTGCTGCTCGCGCGTGACGAGGAGGACGGCAGCGGCCTCACCGACGTGCAGGTTCGCGACGAGGTGATGACGCTGCTGCTCGCGGGTCACGAGACCACGGCGAACGCGCTGACCTGGACCTGGTACGAGCTCGCGCGGCATCCCGGTGCGCTCGCGAAGCTGACCGCCGAGGTCGCCAAGCTCGGCAGCCGCCCAGTCACCGTCGAGGATCTACCCGCCCTCCCCTACAACGCCGCGGCACTCGACGAGGCAATGCGCTTGCACCCGCCGGCGTACATGACGGGCCGCGAGGCCGTCGAAGACATCCAGCTCGCGGGGCATCGCCTGCCGAAGGGCGCGCTCGTGCTCGTGAACATTCGCGGCATCCACCTGCGCGCCGACTATTTCCCGCGCCCCGACCTGTTCGACCCGACGCGAATGCTTCCCGAGGCGAAGAAGGCGCGCCCACGCCACCACTACCTGCCGTTCGGTGCGGGACCGCGCGTGTGCATCGGCTCGCACTTCGCGCTCATGGAAGGCCAGCTCGCGCTCGCGACGATGGTGCAGCGTGCGCGGATCAAGCTGCTCGCGACGCGCGTCGCGCACGAGCCGATGGTCACGCTGCGTCCGCGCGGCGGGATGCCGGCGGTCGTAGAGCTGCTAGCATGACCTGGACACGGCGCGCACTATCTGCGCAACGGTGGACCTCGTGAAAGCCCTCACCAGCCTTCCAGAGAGGCGTGCGTCCGAGCACGGTGTCGACCTGCAGGTCTACGGCCACACACACGATGGTGACAGCACGGCAACACGCAGCTCTTTGTGAGTCGCGGCTGTGGCTATTGGGCCTCCAGTTCGATTGCTCGCTCGGCTCGAAATCACTCGCGTGATACTACGTACGGGATGAAGTGGTACGCGCTCGTCGCGCTGGCAGTACTTGGCGCGTGCGACAAGCGTGACAAAGAGCCGATGGATCGCGTGGCTGGGAAGAAGCTGTTCGCCATGCACCGGCTCGCTTCGCCGCCCGGCATGTCGGACCTCACGATCGATGACCGGGGCGTGGTGTGGGCCATCGCCGAGCGTCATCCGCAGATCCTCGAGATGGATGTCCGCAAGCAACCCATCGTGCCCATCGTGCACAAGCTCGAGGGTATCGCGAAGGGCGTCGATACCGAGTCGATCGTGTGGCTCGGCAAGGGCAAGTTCATGCTCGGCGTCGAAGGAGCGCACGGTGCGTGGGCCGCGCTCGTCACCGCCGAGCAGCGGGGGAATGCGATCGTCGCGACGTCCACGCGCGAGCTGTCGGATGCCCAGGTCGGCGTCACGCTCACCGCGAACCACGGCATCGAGGGGCTGTGTGGCCGCGACGGCGAGCTGCTCGCTGCGATCGAGAGCGTCGGCAAAGATCCGATGACCGGCAAGCGCTGGGCTCCCATCGTCCGGCTCCGCGGCGACACGTTGCACGTCGCCAAGCTGTGGCTGACCACGAGCAAGGGCAAGATCTCCGCGATGTCATGCACGATCGCCGATGACGGGACCGCGCAGGTGATCGCGCTCGAGCGCCACTTCGGCGTGGCGCGCGTCCTCAAGTTCTCGATCGGGCGCAACGACACCGAGGTCACACCGACCGTCGAGCACGATCTGCATCCGATCATTCACGACGATTACAATCTCGAGGGGATCGTGAAGCTGCCCGATGGGCGGCTCGTGATGATCAACGACAATCAGGGTCGATTGGCGTCCGGCGGGACCGAGCTGTTCTTGTTTCATTCGCGCTAAGCTCGGCGCTTGGGGAGCAAATCGTTCGCGCGCGGGGTCATCGCGCTGGTGATGCTGTGCATCACAGGTGTCGCGCTCGCCCAGACCGGCGGCAGCATGGGAGGCGGTAACTGGGGCGGCGGCGGCGGCGGTGGCGGCTACTCCGACGACGACCGATACACGCGTGGCGGTGGTGGCACGTCGACGTCGACCTCGAGCTCGAGCGGAGGTTGGTCGCGTTCCAGCAGCAGCAGCAGCGGCGGCGGTAGCGACTTCAACACCGGCGGTTGCCGCCGCCCCGACCCCTACTGGACCGTGGGGATCATGCTCGTTCTCACGCTGGTCGGGGTCGTCAGGTTGGTGAGAAGCGGGGCCTTGGACCTCACGTCGGAGTATTCGCGCAAGCGCGTGGACCGCCTCGACAGCCTCGACAGTACGCCCGGCGGCTTCGCCGGCGTTGACGTCACGGTGCTGCGCGTCGCCGTCGATGGACGTGCCCGACACTTCGTGCAGACCGAGCTGATGCGGATCGCCAAGATCGCAGACACAGCGACCGAACACGGACGCTCGGTGATGCTCCGCGAGGTGTCGATGTTGCTGCGCAAGCTGCGCGATGCGTGGGTCTACGGTGGCGCGATCAACGAACCTATGCGCGACATCCGCGATGCCAAGGGTAGCTTCGACAAGCACGTCGATGACACCCGCGCGCGGTTTCGCGAAGAGGTCATTCGCAACACCGACGGCAGCACGCAGTCTCGCGCGGCCTCCGTCTACACCCCACGCCACGACGAGGGCGCAGGGCTGATCCTGGTCTCGGTGATCGTCGCCGCGCGCCGTGAGCTGTTCAGCGTGCAACGTATTGGCGACGGCGATGACCTGCGCTGTGCACTCGAGAGCGCGTCGCAGCTGACGCCGGATAGCCTCGTCGCGATCGAGATCGTGTGGCAGCCTGCCGAGGACGCGGATCGGTTGTCGTCGATGGAGCTCGAGGCCAAGTACCCACCCCCGGAGCTGCACGCGATCCGCGGCGCGCTCGTCGGGAAGGCGTTCTGTACGCACTGCGCCGGGCCGTTCCCTGCGGAGCTGGTGTCGTGCCCGCACTGCGGTGCACCGGCGCCCGGACGCGAGCAGGCTGCCGCGTGAGGTAGGCTCGCTGCATGAGACAACGCTGGGTCGTGCTCGGCCTGATTGCGCTCGTGATGCTGCTCGTCGCGGGCGCCGCGGTCGCAGATACCGGTGGCAGCATGGGTGGCGGTAGCTGGGGCGGCGGCGGTGGGGGTGGTGGTGGCTACTCTGGCGGTGGCGGCGGCTACTCCGGCGGTGGCGGCGGCTACTCTGGCGGCGGTGGCGGCTATTCCGGCGGCGGCGGAGGCTGGTCCTCCGGCGGTGGCGGCGGCGGCGGGAACTACACCGCGATCGACTGCTCCAACATGGGCCCCGGCGGCCTGTTCGCCATCTTGGCGATCCTCGTGATCGTGGTGTTCTTGAAGGTCTCGCTCGACTCGATGTCCTCCGGCTCGAACTACTCGCAATTGAACTTCGTGCCGATGCCCTACACCAACGCCACCGTTGACGTCACGGTGCTGCGCGTTGCGGTCGACGGGCGCGCTCGCAAGTTCGTGCAGACCGAGCTGCTGCGGATCGCCAAGGTCGCAGACACCAAGACCGAGGATGGCCGCGCGAAGATGCTGAGCGAGGTCTCGATGATGTTGCGCAAGCTGCGCGACGCATGGGTCTACGGCGGCGCGATCAACGAGGCGATGCGCGACATCGGCGGCGCCAAGGGCGTCTTCGACCGGCACGTCGACGACGCGCGCTCGCGCTTCCGCGAGGAGGTCATTCGCAATGCCGATGGCACCACGCAAACGCGCGCAGCCTCCGAATACAGCCCTCGCGGCGACGAGGGCGCCGGGCTCATCCTGGTGTCGATCATCGTCGCGGCCCGCCGCGAGCTATTCACCGTGCAGCGCATTGGCGACGGTGACGACTTGCGTCGCGCGCTCGAGGGCGCGTCGCAGCTGACGCCCAACCATCTGGTCGCGATCGAGATCGTGTGGCAGCCCGCCGAGGAGACCGACCGGCTGTCGTCGATGGAGCTCGAGGCGAAGTATCCGCGGCCGGAGTTGATCCCGATCAAGAACGCGCTCGTCGGTAAGGCGTTCTGCACCTACTGCACCGGACCGTTTCCCGGCGAGCTGGTGTCGTGTCCGCACTGCGGCGCACCCGCACCAGGTCGCACGGAGCAGGCTGCTTGAAGAAGGCAGCGCTCGGGGTCGTGATGCTGTGCTCGACTGCCGGCGCGCAGTCGACCGAGTGGTCCAACACCGCGAGCCACGATTTCACGCGCACGGCGTTCTGGATCTTCTTGGCGTTCTGCGCGTTCGCGGTCCTCGGGATCGGGGCAAAGATCTTCACCTCGCGACGGCCAAGCGAATGGACGCCGCCGGTCGAGTACCCGTCGGCGCCGGCAGGAAGCGTCGATGTCACCGCGCTGCGCATCGGCATCGACGGACGCGCGAGCAAGTTCGTGCGGACCGAGCTCGAAGCGATCGCGAAGACGTACGCGGACAACACCGCGGAGACGCGCGCCCGCAAGCTGCGCGAGGTCAGTGTGATGCTGCGCCGCGTGCGCGACTCGTGGATCTATGGCGGGGCCAATAACGAGCCGATGCGTCCGCCCGCGGAGGCGTTCACGATGTTCGCAAAACATGTCGACGAGGCACGCAGCCGGGTGCGCGGTGGGAGTCAGTCGATCACGTCGCACGGACCGCCGGTGTCGCTGATCCTGGTGTCCGTGATCGTGGTCGCCCGTGGCGAGCTGATGACGGTGACCGAGCTGGCCACCGGCGAGGACCTGCGGCGCGCGCTCGAATCCGCGGCTCATCGCGCCCCGGACGAGATCCTCGCGCTCGAGGTGGTGTGGATCCCCGAGGGCGACGCGCAGGTGTCCTCAATCGACCTCGAGTCGGTGTATCGCCGTTCCGAGCTGCATCCGCTCGAGGGTGCGGTGGTCGGCAAGGTGTTCTGCAAGTTTTGCAACGGTCCGTTCCCTGGAGAGCTGGTGTCGTGCCCGCACTGCGGCGGGCCGGCTCCCGGGCGCGAGCGGCACGCTTAGTTTGGAGCGTATGGGAGGGGCGCGGTGTACAACCCCGCCATGCGTTCGCTCGTCCTCGCGCTCGCGCTCGTTCCCCAGCTCGCCTTCGCGGAAGCGCCGAAGCTCACCCTCGACCAGGTGATCGCAAAAGCGGTCGCAAATCCGCGCGTGCAGATGGCCACGAGTGACCGTGATGCCGCAGCCGCGCGGGTCAGCGAAGCCGATGCGGCACGATTGCCGCGGCTCAAGGCGACCGCGTTTGGAACGATCAGTCCCGAGATCGAGTGTAACGATCCGGCGTGTACGTCGACGCGACCGAAGAACTTCGAGTGGGACTTTCAGGGCCTGTTCGGCGGCGCGCAGCTCGACCTGACCCAGCCGCTGTTCACGTTCGGCAAGATCGCGCATGCCCGGCGTGCCGCACGCGCAGGCCTCGATGCCCAGAACGCGCTCGCGGATGAAGCGGCCGGCGATGCGGCGGCGGATGCAGCGAAGGCGTACTGGGGCCTCAAGCTCGCGCGCGAGCTCGGCTACATGCTCGAGGACGGCATCGACGAGATCGGCAAGGCGCAGGCAAACCTCGACACGCGCGAGGACGTGTCGATCCAGGATCGCCAGCGCGTCGCGGTGCTGCTCGCGGAGGCGAAGGCACAGCGCGCGGATGCGTCGCAGGCAGAGGCACAGGCCCTTGCCGGGCTCCGCGCAATCACGGCGACGGCGGATGCCGACATCGACGAGAGCGAGCTCGCCCCCATCGACCACACGCTGGCGACCGCGGATCAGATCGCAGCGCTCAGCGCGAAGCGCCCCCAGAGCATGGCGGCAAAGTCTGGCGCGACCGCGGCCGATGAGCTCGCAGCGTTTCAGGCGGCCCATTATTTCCCGGACCTCGCGCTCGTGGGCCAGGCGTTCATTGCCCGCGCGCAGGGCGTCACCGATGCGCCGAGCGTGTTCTACAACGACCCCTTCAACCGGGCCGGTGCGGGAGTCGTGCTCGCCCTGCAGTGGCAGCTCGAGCCGTGGTCCGTGAAGGCCAAGACCGAGCGCGCACGGGCCGAGGCCCACAAGGCGCGGGCCCAGTCCCAGCTCGCCGAGATCGGCGCGCGCTACGACGCCGCGACGGCCGCGTCAGAGGCCACGGCGGCCAAGGCCAAGGTCGACGCGACGATCGAGGGCGAAAAGGCTGCGCGGGCCTGGCTGGCCTCGGTTCTGCAGAACGAAGCAGTCGGTACCGCGGAAGCCAAGGATCTCGCAGATGCTTACATCGCATGGTTCCAAATGAAGGCGCGCTGGGCACAGAGCGTCTTTCAATGGAACGTCGCCGTGGTACGCCTCGGCCGAGCGACGGGTGAATTCCGCGCCGGCCCCAACCGTCCGAGGTAAGAAACCCCCATGATTCGTTTGATCATCACCACATTGACGCTGCTCCTGACGCTGGCGATGCCCGCGTTTGCCGGGACGACCGGCCCTGGAGCGACGGCGGTCAAGTCCGCCAATGACAAGATCGCCACCCTGCTCAAGCAGAAGCCGGCCGCCGGCTCCAAGGAGGAGAAGGACCTCGCCGCGAAGGTCACCTCCTCGGTTCGCGACTTCCTCGACATCGATGAGCTCGGCAAGCGCGCGATGGCCGACCAGTGGGCCAAGCTCACGCCGGCGCAGCAGACCGAGTTCCTGTCGACCCTGCGCGCGCTGATCGAAGACAACTACATTCGTGGCCTGCGCGCGAACCTCACGTACAGCGTGAGCTACACCGAAGAGAAGACGGACAAGGATGGCAACGTCCTCGTATCGACCGTCATCAACACGAAGCGCAAAGGTCGCGCGTTCAAGATCCAGATCGACTACGTGCTCAAGAAGCAGGGCGACAAGCTGAAGGCGTTCGACGTCAAGACCGACGGTGTCGGCCTGGTCGCGAACTACCGTACCCAGTTCAACAAGATCGTCGAGAAGGAAGGCTTCGGCGGCCTGATCGCGCGCATGAAGAAGAAGCAGAGCTCGTCGACCTGACCTCTGCCTCACGCATTACGGCGTCTATCCGCTGTATGGTCCGGCCGTGCCTGCATCTTTTCGTGACGCCGCGTCCGCATGGCTCGCGGAAGACCCCGACCCAAAAACCGCTGCTGAGCTGCGCGAGCTGCTCGCACGCAACGACGACGCCACCGAGCGCGAGCTAACGGACCGGTTCAACGGTCAGCTCGAGTTCGGCACCGCCGGCCTGCGCGGCATCCTCGGTGCCGGGCCGCAGCGGATGAACCGCGTGCTCGTCCGCAAGGTCACCGCGGGGCTCGCTGCGTATATCAAGGCGAAGATTCCGGGTGCCGCCGAGCGTGGCGTCGCGATCGGCCACGACTCGCGCCACAACTCCCGCGTGTTCGCCGAGGACACCGCTCGCGTGCTCGCAGGCCTCGGCATCAAGAGCTACCTGGCGCACCGACCGTGGCCGACCCCGACGGCTGCGTGGGCCGTGACCGCCATGAACGCCGCTGCCGGCGTGATGGTCACCGCGAGCCACAACCCGCCCGCGTACAACGGCTACAAGGTCTACTGGGAGAACGGCGCGCAGATCATCCCGCCGCACGACACCGGCATCGCGGCCGAAATCGCGAAGATCGGTCGCAGCGACCAGCTCGCGATGCCCGAGCTCGACGACGCGCGCAAGTCCGGTCTCGTGATCGATCTCGACGAGGGGCTGCACGATCGCTACCTCGCCGAGGTGATCAAGCTGCGCGCGCAGCCCCAGCTCGATGGCAGCACGCTGATCATCGCGTACACGCCACTTCACGGCGTCGGCGCGCCGTCGGTCGAGCCGGCCCTCGAGCGCTCGGGGTTTCCGCGCGTCCACACCGAGCCGTCGCAGCGCGTCGGTGACCCGGACTTTCCGACCGTCGCGTTCCCGAACCCCGAGGAGAAGGGCGCGATGGATCGCGTGCTCGACCTCGCGCACCGCAGCAACGCTGACCTCGTGCTCGCCAACGACCCGGATGCCGACCGCCTGTGCGTCGCGGTCCCCGACGAGGGCAGCTATCGCGTGCTCACCGGCGACCAGGTCGGCGCGATCCTCGCGGACTACTTGCTCGAGGTGTCGGCCAAGGACAAGCGCATGGTCGCGACGACGATCGTGTCTTCGCAGCTGCTGTCCTATCTCGCGAAGCAGACCGGCGCCGACTACCGGGAGACCCTCACTGGATTCAAATGGATCGGCAACGCCGCGATGGACTACGAGCGCGAGCACAAGGGCCGCTTCGTGATGGGCTACGAGGAAGCGCTCGGTTACTCGGTTGGCCCGCTCGTCCGCGACAAGGACGGTGTGTCTGCGTGTGTGATCTTCGCCGAGCTCACCGCGTGGAACCGCGCGCAGGGCCGGACGGTGCTCGACCACCTCGACGATATCTATCGCCGGGTCGGACTGTTCGTCACCGAGCAGGTCTCGCTGACCAAGCCCGGTGCGCAGGGTCTCGCCGAGATCCGCGCCGCGATGGCGCAGTTCCGCGCCACGCCACCGACGGAGGTGGCCGGCATGGCGATCGAGACGATTGTCGACCTCAGCAAAGGCGAAGGCGGCCTGCCGCCGTCGGACGTCCTCGTGTTCAAGCTTGCCGGTGGGCGCCGCATCATCATGCGTCCCAGCGGCACCGAGCCCAAGCTCAAGAGCTACTACGAGGTCCGTGTTCCGGTCGCGACCGGGGAAGCGATCGCCGATGCGCGTGCTCGCGGTCTCGACGAGCTCGCGAAGCTTCGCGACGCGCACCAGCGCATGATCTGATTGCCACGTCGTGCCGTGGCGCTGGCGACGCAGTGATGCAACGAGCTGACAGAGGCTCGTCGCAGCGCTGCCAGATGTTGTCGAAGCTTCCCCGCTGACGCCGGCTCCCTCGGTCTTACGCGCGCGTTGCGCGTGGTGCGCTGCGTGCAACCGGCCGCGAGACGCATGACCATCCAACCGTTCGCCATCGCGCTCGCAGTCCTCCTCTTCGAACCCACGATCGCGCGCGCCGATGGCTGGTGGGAGGTCGCGTGCAACAGCGACGGTCACGAGGGCAGCGGTGGGTGCACGAACCCGAACAACATGTCGGGATGTACGTGCGACGTGGGCCCCCACGATGAATCGAACCCGGCACGCACCGTCGGTAGCGGGCTCGCGCTGCTCGCGGTCGTCGGCTATGGCATCGGCCGCAAGCGGCGGCGCAAGTGAAGGCAACGTTACTGGCGCTCGCGCTGGTCTCGATCTCGGCCGGGGCGGCGGTCGCCGACGGCATCTTCCCTGACTGCGAGGGAGAGGGGTGCAACGACGACTTCAGCTGCAACAACATGGGCGGCTGCTCGGGCGCCAGCGTCTCGTGCGACGCGCGAGGAAGCGGCGCTGTGCAGCAGACGTCCGTCGCTAGCAGCCTCGCGCTGCTCGCCTTTGTCAGCTACCGCGTCACACGCAAGAAGCGTCAGAAGGCTGTCGCGAGTGTGTCGAAGTGATGGACGTCTGCTCGCAGAATTCGGACGGCACCCCTTCGTGTACCGGTTGTGATCCGCGGGCTTCCACATCGAACTGCACGGCTCCGGCCTTGCACTGACGCAGACGGAGGCCCCGATGACCCGACACGTCCTTGCCGCTCTTTCCCACGATGGCCACGCCCGCGCATTTCTCGATCAGCCCAGGCGAGAGATCGCGATGCGCGCCGCGATGATCGCGCTCGAGACGGTCGCGCATCGGATCCAGACGCTTCGCCGGGAGATCACCCTCGCCACCGGAGGTGTCGCGTGATCCTGCGCGCCGCCGTCTACGTGTTCGAGGTGATCGCCTATCGGGTCGACGTCGCGCTCACCGCGCGCCGCTCACGCCGCCCGCGCAGGCAGTCGTGAAGACAATCCTGCTCGCGGCCGTGCTCCTCGCAGCCTCGGCGGGCATCGCCGCCGCCGACGGCTGGATCGACTGCAACGGTCCCGACAAGAACGGGCGCGGCTGCAATACCAGCAGCGCCGACAGCACATCCACAGCAACCGGACTGGCGCTCCTGGGCGCCTTCGCATTCTGCATCAGTCGACGGAGGGTTCGTGGCCACGATAGGAATCGCTGAACGTCCATTCATTCATGCAGTGCCCGCGAGGTCAGCTACCACCGTGCGGTTGGTTGGCCTCGCGGTGCTCTGCGCTACGACGCTGATGGCGCCCGCGCTGCTGCTCGTGTGGATGCCGCTGCTCCTCGGCGTGCCGCACGTTGCGAGCGACATCCGCTATCTCGTGATGCCCCTGCCCCGCCGCCAGATGGTGATCGCGATGGCAGCGAGCCTCACGCTCGTCGGGCTCAAGGCTGCATCGCTCAGCACCGGCGTGAATCTCATGCACGCCGAGGTCGCGATCGTCGCGGTGTGGTTGCTGGCGACGCTCGCTGTCGAGCCCACGTGCCGCAAGCGCGCGATCGGCATCGCACTGTTTGCATCGGCGATCATTGTCGGCATGCCGATCGCGTTCATCGTGATCGCCGCACTCGCGCACAACTTCCTCGCGGTGATCGCCTGGCTCGTGGTCGCCAGGCCCTCGCGCCGGCAGGCACTCACCCTCGGCGGTGCGCTTGTCGGGTTCGTGCTCGTTGCAGCGACGCTCGGCCCGATCACGTCGGCGCTCACCGGCGGTGATGTCTCGCCGTGGCTCACGGTCGACAAGGCAGCGAGCATGATGTTCGGCGGGCTCCCGCACGGTGTCGCGCGCGGATTGCTGCTCGCGTTCACATTTCTGCAGGGCGTGCATTACGCGATCTGGCTCGGCTGGATCCCGGCGAGCCAGCCGGCACGCAGCAGCAAGCTCGCGGTGGTGGCCGTCGCGGCTGCAACGCTCGCCGTGATCGCCGGCGCGCTCCGTGATCCTGCGTGGGCACGCATCACGTACCTCGGTCTCGCGACGTTCCACATCTATCTCGAGATCGTCGTGCTCGCGGCCCGCTGGTCGCGCCGCCGGGGGCCCGCGTGATCGTCGCGGCCTGGTTGCTCGCGTTCGCGCTGACCTGCTCGATCGAGCTCGTGGTGATCCGCATGCTCGCCCCGCAGCGGCCGCACTTGCTGCGCATCGCGCTCTACGCGCAGGCGGTCACCCATCCGCTCGTGTGGATCATGATGTCGACGCTGCCCGGCTCCCAGCTCACGCGGCTGATCGGCGTCGAGCTGTGGGCCACGCTCGTGGAGGCGGCGATCTACGCGCGGTTCCTGCGGCTGCCGCGTAGCGAGGCGTTCGGGCTGTCGGCCGCGGGGAATGCAGCGTCGCTGCTGCTCGTGGCGGCCGTGTCGCTGCTGCTCTAGGTCGGCTGGACAGGCGGAGCCGCCGGGGCCACGGGCGGCGGCAGCATGCTGAAGAACCGCTCCATCTGGTCCTTCTGCTTCGGCGGCATGTACTCGAAGTTGCGGCCGCGATCGATGATCTCCCAGAACTCCTTCGACACGACGCGCGTCAGCTGATCGCGAATCGTGTCGAGGCGCTCGCGCTCCTCGCCCGCCATATCGGTCGCGATCTCCATGGCGCGATCGTCGGCGCCGACCGCGAGGTAGTAGCAGGCGAGCTTGAGCTGCGCCTTGCGGATGCCCTGCAGACCGGTCTCCTGCTTCTTCATGCGCAGCGGCTGGTCGAGGTTGAGGAACATCTCGAGCATCTTGTGGTCGATCTCGCGCTTCTGGGCGTGCGCGAACTCGCACAGCGCCGAGACGTCGTAGGCCACGGTCTCCGTCACGAACCCGAGCTGCATGTCGTAGCTCGTGCGGCCGTAGTAGATCATGTGGCGCACGCCCTCGAGCGCCATGTCGTCGGCCCCGCCACGGATCATGCTCTCGACGAGCAAGCGGTACTGGTTGAGCACGTTGTAGGCAGTGCGAACCGCTCGCGCGTTGAGCGCCGCGCGCAGGTAGCTGTTCATGAATCGGAACGCGAGCTCGACGACCGCGGTGTCCTTCTTGGCGAGCGCTGCCTCGCCGACGTACCGGGTATCGATGGCGATCAGATAGTTGATGTCCGGCATGCTGCTCTGCGCCTCGGCGTAGATGCCGAGGTACTGGCGCAGCGCCTTCCATTCGAGCCACGTGCGCTCGCTCTCGAGCACGCGCAGCGACTCGGGATCCATCGCCACGAAGTCGGGGTTATCGCGGATGCCCTCGCCGATCTTGAACCACCGCTCGTCGGCACGGCCCTTGAGCGTGCCGTACTCGACGATGAAGTCCTTGATCGCGTCGACCGCGCGACTTGCGATGATCTTGTCCTTGCCCACGATCGAGTTCGAGGTGATGTCCGTCAGCTCCTCGAGGGCGGCGAGCGCCGGGCCCTGGGCTGCCGCGATGGTGCCCTCGGCGCGCGAGATGGCGCCTTCGCGGACATCCTTGACCGCCTCGCTCTTGATACGCGCGACCAGGTTCACCGGCTCGAGGAACCGGAACACGTACATGAAGTACGGCAGCATCACGATGAGGCCCGCGGCGCAGGCACTCATCATCACGAGCACCGCAGCGCGGGGCACGAAGTCGGAGTGTAGCGACAGCGAGCACGCGATACCGATGACGCAGGTGACCACGTAGTAGGCCATCACCAGCACGTTGGTCCGGTCGCGCAAGAACATCTGCGCGACGCCGGAGTACCGGGCCGACGTGAGCTGCACGAGCAGAGAGACGACGGTGATCACGATACCGAGCACCGCCGCGGTCATCGCCGCCAGGCCGCCGAGGGCATCGGCGATGAGGCCGGGCTCGAACCGCACGTACCGGCTGATGGCCCCGTCGCTGTCCGCCACCCCCGCGCCGCCCGTGAGCTGGTGGTCGAGGAAGTAGACGGAAGCGAACGTGATCAACGCGATGCCACCCAGAATGGCCATCGGGACGAGCCACAGACGCAGGCCCGCTCGATGCTCACGCTTCAGGCGTACGGGTGCCACCACAGGCAGACGATACCCGAAACTTTTGATAGGGTCGCAGCTCCCAACAAGGAGTCCGTCGTGGCTGAATCTCTTGAAGAACGCGGTAGAGCTCTCGAAAATCAGTTCTACGACAAGGAGAACAAAGAGAAGCTTGCTGCGATGAAGGGCAAGCTCGACGCGCAGCGGTCGCGCGAGGACCTTCGCAAGGCCTCGGGCATGACCGACGACGCCGTCCTCGACAAGCTCGTCGAGCTCGGCCTGCGCGCGAACACCATCGCCGCCCTGTCGCTGGTTCCCCTCATCGAGGTGGCCTGGGCCGACGGTGAGATCCAGGACAAGGAGCGCGAAGCGATCCTCCAGGGCGCCCACGGCAAGGGTCTCGAGAGCGGAACGGACGGCTACGAGCTGCTCCAGACCTGGCTCAAGAGCCGCCCGAGCACCGAGCTGTTCGACGCCTGGGAGGGTTACATCAAGGCCCTCGCCAGCCAGCTCAACGACGAGCAGAACCGCCTGCTCCGCAACCAGATCGTTGGCTTTGCCAAGATGGTCGCGGCCTCGGCAGGTGGCTTCCTCGGTATCGGCAAGGTGTCGACGTCCGAGGAGAAGTCGCTCGGCAAGATCGAAAAAGCCTTCGACCGCTGAGCCGCGTGCTCCGGTTCCTCGGCAAGACCGGCGTCAAGGTCTCGCGCGTCTCGCTCGGCGCGATGTCGTTTGGCGGTGACGCCGACGAGGCGACCGCCGGGCAGATCTGGCGGGCGGCCCGCGACGCGGGCATCAACTTCGTCGATACCGCCGACGTCTACAACGAAGGCCGCTCCGAGGAGATCCTCGGCCGGTTGATGGGCAGCGAGCGCGACCAGATCGTGCTCGCCACCAAGGCCTATTTCCCGACGGGGAAGGACGCCAACGCTCGCGGCACGTCGCGCTACCACCTGGTGCGCGCGGTGGAGGGCAGCCTGCGCCGGCTCCAGACCAACCGGATCGACCTGTTCTATCTGCACCGGTTCGACGACGCGACCGACCTCGGCGAGACGCTGCGTGCCGTCGAGGATCTGATCCGTGCCGGCAAGATCCTGTACCCCGCGTGCTCGAACTTCGCCGCCTGGCAGGTCGCGCATGCGCTCGGGCTCGCCCGGGCCTCGGGGTTCGCGCCGCTGGTCGCCATCCAGCCCATGTACAACCTGGTGAAGCGAACGGCGGAGATCGAGATCCTGCCGATGGCGCAGTCGCTCGGGATCGGCGTGATTCCGTACAGCCCGACCGGCGGCGGCCTGCTCACCGGCAAGTACGGCGTGGGCAAGCGTCCCGAGGGGCGCCTGTCGGAGTCGAAGATGTACGCGACGCGCTACGGCGCGCCCGAGCTCTACGCGATCGCCGACCAGTTCACCGCGCTCGCAGCCGAGCTCGGCCACTCGCCGGCGACGCTGGCGCTCGCGTGGGTCGCGTCGCATCCCGCCGTGACCAGCGTGCTGGCCGGCGGGCGCAACGTCGATCAGCTCGCGCCCGCGTTTGCCGCGGCGAACATCGAGCTCGATGCCGAGACGCGCGCTCGAATCAGCGCACTGTCACCGGAACCGCCGCCCGCCACCGACCGGAACGAAGAGAAGTCCGCCCATAACTTCGGGCAGCGCTGACTCCTCGCGGACGGCTCAGACGAACTTCATGATCTTGAACTGAAACAGCAGGACGAGCACCGAGCCGGCGATGCCGACGAGGCCGATGAGGACCTGGAACGGCGCGATCTTTTGCGTCAGCTCCATCGCCTTCTGCTCGGCGCTCGACTGGCCGGGAATCCACTTCGTGATCTGCGGCATGCCGAACAGCACACCGAGCGCGATGCCCGCGCCGAACATGCACCAGATGCCGAGCGCCCACATGAAGTTGAGCCTGAACATGTCGGTGAGGACACCGAGCATGCGCATGAGATTGATGACGCTGAGCGCGATCATGCCGACGCCGATCAGCGCCTGAAACGGCGTGAGCTTGTCGATCAGCTGCTTGGCGTCCGGCTTGTTCGCGATGATCAGCGCGGAGACCGCGAGGATTCCGCCAGCGATGACAACGAGTGCATTGAGGAATGTGAGTAGATCAAACATGGATTGCCCCCTGGCGAGCAATCGTACCTCAGTACGCGTCGGCCATCATGAGGTTGACCGCCGGACGACCGCGGTAGGGTTTTCGGGCGCGGGCCTTGAGATCCTCGACGAGCGGCCCGTCAAGACGTGCCAGCTCGTCCATCCAGCGGGCAGCACGGGAGGGATCGCTCACACGGGCGACGCGCAGTCCCCACAGCAGGAACTGACCGCGGCGGTACGTGTCGGTCTCCAGCGCGAGACCGGCGTCGACGTGCGAGACCGACGCTGATAGATCACCCGCCTCGTGCGCGAGCCACGCCGCGGCAAGGCGCAGCGACGGATCCTCGGGAGCGGCGAGGACCGCCCGCTCGATCGCAGAGCGCGCGACCGCCACGTCGTGCGTGCCCTCGTAGGCGCGCGCGGCCTCGTACACGAGCCGGGTCGCCTCGTCTTGCGGCGCGACCAGGTCATCGCGCAGCGTGACCGTGAAGCCAGCGTCGGCGGGAAGTGCGCCGAGCTCCCAGCCGCCGCGCGGTCCGTCCCACGTCCACGAGACATCCGCCCAGCGGCCCTCGCAGCACGGCGCCTGATCGACACCGACGAGCGCGCGCATCGAGGCGGGTGCGATCACCGCGCAGTGAACATTGGTGGCCTGCGCGAGCACGCTGCCGAGCCGGCGCGTGTGGTCGGGCGCATCGACATCGCGGCGGTTACCCATGAAGCCCGCGAGCATCTCGGCTGTGAGCGGTGACTTGCGGCCCTCGACGAGCGCGCGCAGCCGGCGCTCGCGGCGTTCACTGTGGAGCGCCCACGCCGGCGACGCGGCGACCTGGCCGGCCTGCAGCGACGCGGTGCGATAGCGATTCGCGCACACCAGGAACGTGGCGCCCGCGGCGGGGCGTACGACCTCGAGGTGCGGGCCTGCGATCTCGAGCACCAGAGCACTCTTCTCTCGCATCGAGCCGATCGCGATCCCCCACGTCGACGACACCGGGCGCTCACGGGCGATCCGGATCGCGTCGTCGAGGGTCTCGGCGCGCCGCGCGATGTCGTGAACGAGGTCGACGATCATCGCACCGCGCCAGGCCGCACCCTCGTGCCAGCGCGTGTGCGGCGCGATCACGAGGCCCGCCTCGTTGACGACGGTCACGACCGCGGTGTCGGCGCCACGCCGGGCGAAGAAGCCATAGCGCTGGCCCCCGGTCGGGGCGTTGATCACGAACGCGGGCGCCGCGTCCCACACGCCGACGCCAGGGAAATCGAAGTTGCGCGCGAACAACAGCTCGCCGTCGCTGGTGGCGCTGCCCCACGCGATCACGCTGGTGCACGCCGGTGCCGCCGTCGCCGCGACGCGCGCGCCGATGGTGTCCGCGATGCTCGTGAGCGGCGCGAGCAGATCGGGCCGGTACAGCTCGTCGCCGTGGCGCTTCGCCGACGCGAACGGGCCGAGCCCGCGACGCGCGACGCGCGACACGCAGTTCTGCATCGAATCCATCGTGGCGAGCGTGTACAGCGCGATGCGGCTCGCCGAGCCTGTCGATGCGGTCATGAACGCACGCGAGCGCGCCGCGAGATCCTCGGGACGATCGCGCGCGAGGCTCGCTTGCCACGCCGTCGCGACGCCGCGTGCTGCGAGGCGAGCGAGGCGGCCTGGCAGGCCATCGATCGCGCCCGCGAGCGCGCGCTCGGGCATCGTCCGGTAGAACTCGACGAGCTCGCGCGCATCTTCGCCGACCATGCGGCCGTGCTGGGTGCCCATCTCTTGTTGCGTGCCTTTCAGGCGCGCCATGAACAGTGGCTTCGTCGTCGTCATCGTTTGCTCCTCGTTCGCTTCGACTTGTCGACGCGCAGTGGTTCGATCACCTTGCTCGTCAGCTCTTCGATCGGTCCGTTCGTACTGTCGAGCCCGAGCACCTGGTGCACGAGCACGCCGTCGAGCACCGCGAGCACGAGGTCGACCACGTGCTCCGGCTCGCACGGCCGGACCTCCTTGCGCGCGACGCCCGCTCGCAGGTCAGCGACCAGTGCCTCGCGCGTTGCCTTGAGCGCGACCCGGCCGCGCTCGACCACGGTCGCGACATCGCGCCCACCCATCGCCCACAGCTGGAACAACCCGCCGATCAGCTGAGGGCGCTCGCGGTGGAACGCGACGGTGACATCGATCATCGCGCGCAGGCGATCGAGCGGGTGCGGCTCGGCGCGCATGCGCTCGATCACGAGCGCGGCGTGGGCCTGGTAGGTCTGCTCGAGCACGGACTCGAACACCGCGCCGAGATCGGGAAAGTAGAAGTACAGCGTGGGCCGCTTCACGCCGAGCGCGTCGGCGAGCTCGCTCATGCTCGTCTGCGTGCCGCGCGTGCGCAGGACCTCGAACGCGGCGCGGGCCAGCTCGGCTCGTCGGGCAAGGTCGGGTCGTCGCGGCATATCCTGACACTGTGTCAGTACAAGATGACTGACAGTATGTCAATCTACGACGTGGCTCGTCCTAATCCCTACCGGTACTTGCCAGGGAAGTCCGCGCCGTCCCGGGACGTATGAGGTCCGTGCAGGGGCTGAGGTTGATGACCCGCGCGTCCCACGCGCATCCGGGGCTCGTGTACCCTGCGAGCCGATCGTGGAACTAGCGATGACTCGCGACGATGTTGTTCTGCAGCGACCGGAGGACATCCGTTTCCTGGTCCCCGTCTTCCACACGTCCAATGCGTGCTGCGGCGCCGTGACCGCGTACCTGCTGCGCCGCATCGCGTATGCAGCGGGTGCCTACGCTCCTGGTATCCAGGAGCACATGTTTCACGAGCTCAACACGTCGCGCGAAGGCGGCGCCATCGAGAAGGTGCACCGCTGGTTTGGCGCACGTGTGGCGAACCTGCACGAGCTCGGCTACCGGTTGCAGTGCCGCCGCGTGGCGCTGCAGACCCCTGCCCTGCTCGAGTGGGTCCGCGCCGGCAAGGGTTATCGCGGCGCGATGCTGCCGACCGACTTTGCCCGCCTGCATCCCGAGCCCCACGCTGCGGGCCAGGATGTGCTTGGTGACACCGTCGCGCACGCGGTCGGGATCACGGTCGACCGCCTCGATCCGAAGGACAAGTCCGAGGACCTCGTGATGATCGATCCGTGGCCGGGTGTCGTCGGTGGCGCCAAGGATCGCGGCCCGGTGCACAAGGACATCGAGCTCGCGCACAAGGCGCGCAACTTCCACGCACTCGTCTACTACTGGGTCGGCTGGTCTTAGACCTCGTCGGCTACTTGATGTAGCCGAGGTCCGCGTAGGCGTGGTCGTTCATGATCACGTACGGACGATCCTCGAAGGTCAGGCCGCCTTTGCCGTCGAAGCGCTGGATCTCGAGCAGGCCCATGCCGAAGCCCATCGGGCCCTGCGAGTAGTAGTCGATTGACAGGTGATACGGACCTGCGGTCGGCTTGCCCTGGATCGCGAAGCACTCGGGGCCGTAGCCGGTGGTGATGTCCGCGTAGAGCTCGCCGCCCGACGGCAGTTGCTTGCTCGAGTAGAACGCGTGACCGCCCTTGGCGTCCTGGATATGGAAGTCGACGTCGTTGGCGTCGGTCTCCCAGTACAGGATGAACCGCGTCGACGCGCGCGTCGCGATCTTGAGGCCGCGCTTGCCGAGCGCCTTGGCGATCTCCTCGCGCTTGCTCGGGTCAGCTGCCGCGTAGGTCGCGCCGATCATCGACGCGTCGTCCTTGAGCACGCGCTCGCCGCCCGCATAGCTGCCATCGCGATAGTCGTGGTCGATACCGGCGAGAATCGCCTTGAACGCCTCGGCCGGCTTGCCCGCGCGCACGAGGGCATACGCGAGCAGACGGTGGCCCGTCATGTGATCCGGGCGGTCGGCGACGGCGCGCTGATACGTGTCGACGATCAGGTCCTTCGCGTGCGCGGTCAGGCGCGCGAGGCGCTCGCCGGCGAAGCGGCGCATGTCGGCGCGGCCCGGGAACAGATCGATGATCGATCCGTACACGCGCGCGGCAGTGACCACGCTGCCCTTGGCCTCGAGTGCCTCACCGAGCGCGACGAGCGCGAGCAGGTTGCCCGGCTCACGCGCGTGCCAGTCGCGCGCCTTCGACACGGCGCTGTCGATCTGCTTGCCGCGGAGCAGACGCGTGATCTGCGCGAGCTCGCCGGTCAGTGCAGGCGGCGCACCGGGCGGCGGCCACGACGGGCGATTGGCGCCCGACTCGTCCGCGCTCAGCGCGTCGGTGGCACCCGCATGGCGGCGACCGTCCTGCTCGACGGACTCCGTCCGCGGCGGCCGCCGGCTCTCGGTGGCGACGGGCTCCGGCGACGGCGCACGAGGCGGTGGCGGCGGAGCCGAAGCCGAGCCGCTCGAGGGGCTCTGTGCACGCGGCGGACTCGGCGGGCTCGACGGTCCCGATGTGCGTCCAGGCGAGCCACCGCCGTCGAGCATCGTCTGCAGCTCGTCCTCCTTCTCCGCCGCCTTCTTCATCTTCATTGGCGAGGGGTCGTCGTCCTTGCTCTGCGCGCCGTTGCTGTCGACGTTCTTCTCCTCGAGCTGGGCCTTGTCCACCGGCTTGGCGTCATCGGTGTTGCCGGCGATCTGAACCGACGGCTTCACGATCTGCGTGCGGTTCTTGCGCTCGATGCCGTTGGCGCCGACGACGAGGATGTCGCCGAGGGAGCGGCGGTTGATGCCGTACGTCGCGTAATCCGCGTCGCTCTCGAGCACGAGCAGCGACGTCTGGCTCGAGAGCACCCGCGCCGCGACCGACTTCTTGGCGATCTTCGCCTTGAGCTGCGCGGCATCCTTGCCGGTCGACTTGGCGAGCGCCTCTTCCATCTCGGCGATCTCGGCGGCCGCGATGGCGCGCTCGACGAGTGGCTGCGTTCCACCGATCACGCTCATGCGCTGCGACTTGCCGCTGACCTTGATGTCGAGCGTCTGCGCCGGCTTCGCGAGCTTCGCGTAGACGGTGGTCTTCTCACCGGCACGCGCGGTCGGGATGACCTTGGGGTAGACCCACTCGGCGCCCGGTATGTCGACGACGACATCGAGCGACACGGTCTCCGCGATCGCCGTCGCGATCGGATCCGTGTCGAGGTCGAGCACAGTACCGGCGCGCTGGAGCTGGGTGCGCACGAGCGCCGCCATCGCCTTGTCGTCGCGCAGACCGCCGGCGAGCGCGAAGTCGATGCGCTCGACCTTGACCGCGGCGAGCAGGCCGACCTGCTTCGCGAGCTCGGCGCCCTCGGTGCCCGCGGTGATCACACCGTCGGTCACGACGAGCACGCGCGACAGCGGCGAGTGCTGCGCGGTCCACTTGAGTGCCTGGCCGAGATCCGATGCCCCCGCGGCGCCGCGCTCCATCAGCTTCTTCACGTGTGCGTCGCCGAACTCGTACGCCTGGCCGCTGAAGATCGCCTCGGCATCCTGGTCGTACGCGACGACCTGGATCGGTAGCGTTGCGCCCCACGTGGTGCGCAGGCTATCGATCATCTGGCGCACCGAGCGGATGTAGCCAGCGAAGCCGAGGCCGCGCGATGCGCTGGTGTCGACCATGATCGTGACGCCGGCCGGCGCCTCGCGTGTGGTGGCCGCGTGGTCGCCGATCTCGATCTGCGCGGCGACGTAGGT
>JBBQFU010000039.1:0-40507 GCA_038322185.1 Haliangiales bacterium | reverse complement strand
ACGTCGGCCGCGTGTCGTCCCCGTTATACGGCCGTTTACACTCGCCGATCGCGGAGCACACGTCGGCCACTCGCGTGTGGTTCCGTTACACGGCCCGTTCATGCTCACCGATCGCGGAGCCCACGTCGGCCGCGTGTCGTCCCGCTATACGGCCGTTTACACTCACCGATCGCGGAGCCCACGTCGGCCGCGTCGCGTGTGGTTCCGTTACACAGCCGTTCATGCTCACCGATCGCAGAGCCCACGTCGGCCACGTCGCGTGTGGTTCCGTTACACAGCCGTTCATGCTCACCGATCGCGGAGCCCACGTCGGCCACGGTCCGACAGACACCCATTTCGTTCCGATCGCGAAGCCCAGTTCCTTCGCGAACGAGACAGGCACCCATCTCGTACGCGGTGGCTGTCCCCGATCTCGCGCTAGATCTCACGCTGAGCCGACGCTCCCGGGTTGGTGATGGTTCCCGGTGCGGGTCATGCTGCCGCCGATGCGACGCTTTGCGCTTCTCGCGCTCGCGATGGCCGGCTGCGGATCGAAGAGCTCGCGGCCACAGCAACCGCCACCGCCGCTGCGCGAGGTCGCGCCGAACGAGCTGCGCGCGGTCGCAGACTTCAGCGCGATCGCCGATCGCGAGGCTCGCTCGCTCGCGCTGTTCACCGAAGCGGCCCGCGTGATCATGCATCCGCGCTGCGTGAACTGTCACCCCGACGGAGATACGCCGTATCAAGGAATGACGCTCGCGTTGCACGAACCACCCGTGGTGCGCGGCCCCGAGAACAATGGCGTGCCCGGCAACGAGTGCACCACGTGCCATCAGGAACGCAATCAGGAGCTGACGCGTGTACCCGGCGCACCGAAGTGGCATGTCGCGCCGCGCGTGATGGCGTGGGTCGGCAAGTCGGCCGCACACATCTGCAATCAACTCAAAGACACCAAGCGCAACGGCGGCAAGTCACTCGCGCAGATCGCGGAGCACAGCGCTCACGACGAGCTCGTCGCGTGGGGCTGGTCGCCGGGGGCGAATCGCGAGCCTGCACCGGGAACCCAGGAACAGTTCGGCGCACTCGTCGCCGCGTGGATCGATAGCGGGGCCGAGTGTCCCGAGGAGGCACCGCGATGAAGCTGCGCATCAATGGTGTCGAGCGCTCGCTCGATGTCGAGCCTGAAATGCCTCTGCTGTGGGCACTCCGCGACGTGCTCGGCCTCACCGGCACCAAGTACGGCTGCGGCGAAGCGTTGTGCGGCTCGTGCACCGTGCACCTCGACGGTCACGCGGTCCGGGCCTGCGTGACGCCGGTGCAGCGCGCTGCGGGCAAGGACGTCACCACGATCGAAGGGCTGTCGCCCGACGGCAAGCATCCGCTGCAGCTCGCGTGGCAGGACCTCCGCGTCCCGCAGTGCGGCTTCTGCCAGACCGGACAGATCATGAGCGCGGCCGCGTTGCTCAAGAAGGTCAGCCAGCCCACCGACCAGCAGATCGAGCACTCGATGGCTGGCAACATCTGTCGCTGCGGAACGTATCCGCGCATTCGCGCCGCGATCCGCAAGGCCGCCGGGATGCCCGAGGACAAGCCGTGATCCTCAGCCGCCGATCATTCATCGCCGGTCTCGGTGCGGGGCTCGCGATCAGCGTCATGCCGCGCGTGTCCGGTGCCGCCGAGCCGAGCGGCGACGCCGGCCCGCCGCCGCATCCCGCGTCGAAGCAGTCCGATGGTGCGCTCGCGCCGAACGTGATGGTTCACATCGCGCTCGATGGTGCGACCACGATCGTGTGTCACCGCTCCGAGATGGGGCAGGGCATTCGCAGCTCGCTACCGATCCTGATCTCCGACGAGCTCGGCGCACATCCCGACCGCGTCGTGGTCGTGCAGGCCGATGGCGACAAGAAGTTCGGCGATCAGAACACCGATGGTTCCACGAGCATCCGCAAGTTCTACGACGATCTACGTAAGGCCGGCGCGGCTGCACGCATGATGCTCGTCACCGCCGCGGCGAAGCGCTGGAAGGTGAAGGAGTCGACGATCGAGGTCGCGAATCACGTGATCACGCACACGCCGACGAAGCGCACGCTGAAGTTCGAAGATGTCGTCGCGGCTGCGGCGAAGCTGCCGGTACCCAAGCCCGACAAGATCGTGCTGCGACCGGTGCGCGAGCTTGTGCGCGTCAACGATTCGAATCTGCCGCTGCTGGACGGCGCTGCGTACGTGACCGGCACCGCGGTGTTCGGTGCGGACATCACGCTGCCCGGCATGCTGATCGCCGTGATCGCACGACCACCCGTGGTCGGTGGCAAGCTCGTGAAGGCCAACCGCGACCGCGCGCTCGCGATCCCGGGCGTGAAGAAGATCGTCGAGATGCCGCAGCCGCAGACGCCGTGGATGTTCCAGCCGTGGGGCGGCCTTGCCGTCGTCGCGACGAACACGTGGGCCGCGATGCGCGGGCGTGCTGCGCTCGAGCTCGAGTGGGAGCACGGCGCGAACGAGAGCCACAGCTGGCCGGCCTTCCGCGACGAGATGCTCGCCAGTGTCCGCGCGCCGGGCACGGTGCTGCGCAAGCTCGGCGATGTGGATGCGGCATTCGCGGCGGCGAAGCGCACCGTCGAGGCCGAGTATGTGGTCCCGCATCTCTCGCACATGCAGATGGAGCCGCTCGTCGCGATCGCGAAGTTCGAGAACGGCAAGTGCGAGGTCTGGGCACCGACACAGCATCCGCAGTCGGCACGCAAGGAAGTCGCGCGCGTCACCGGCCTCACCGAGCAGAACGTGACGATTCACGTCACGCTGCTCGGCGGCGGCTTCGGTCGCAAGTCGAAGCCCGACTTCATCAGCGAGGCCGCGTTTCTCGCCAAAGAGGTCGGCGCGCCGGTGCGCGTGCAGTGGACGCGTGAGGACGACGTTCGTCACGGCTACTACAATGCGAGCAACGCGCAGCGCTTGCGTGCCGCGCTCGACGACAAGGGCACGGTGACCGCATGGCATCACCGCACTGCGTTCACGCCGATCGGCAGCACGTTCGACGCCAAGGTCGACACGCCGGCGAACGGTGACCTCCAGCAAGGCGTGCTCGATCTCGCGCTCGCGGCACCGAACGTTCGCGCCGAGGCGTGCAAGGCACCGGCGCACACACGCGTCGGCTGGTACCGCTCCGTCTACAACATCTTCCACGCGTTCGCGGTGGGCTCGTTCATCGACGAGATCGCGCATGCGCGTGGCACGGACCCGCGCGAGACGTGGTTCGATGTGCTCGGTCCCGCGCGGAAGATGTCGCTCGCCGAGCTCGGGGTAGAGAAGCTGCAGAACTACGGTGAGCCGCTCGACAAGCACCCGGTCGATGCCGGTCGCATGCGCGCGATGATCGAGCGTGTGACTGCCGCGTGTGACTGGGCCAATCGCAAGCGCAATGGCCGGTTCTTCGGGCTCGCCGCGCATCGGAGCTTCGTCACGTACACCGCGGTCGTGGTCTCGGTTGTCCCGGATCCCGTGCGCAAGATCCGCATCGACGAGGCGTGGATAGCGATGGATGCCGGCACCGTCGTCAATCAAGAGCGCGTGCACGCACAGATGGAGGGCTCCATCGTGATGGGCATCTCGAACGCGATGTTCGGCGGGATCACGCAGACGCGCGGCGTGACCGATCAGACGAACTTCCGTGACGCGAAGGTCGCTCGCATGCGTGATGTGCCGATGAAGATCCACACGCTGCTCGAATCTTCGGTCGCGCCGCCGGGTGGTGTCGGTGAGCCGGGTGTGCCGCCCGTCGGTGCGGCGGTCGCAAACGCGATCTTCGCACTCACCGGTCAGCGCATCCGCGAGATTCCGCTCGCGAAGGCGCTCGGCGGGTAGGCACTCTGGGCTATGGTCCGCGCCGTGCTCCGCGCCCTGGCTGTTGTCGTCGTGCTCGGGCTCGCCCCGCGTGCGCACGCCGAGACCGCCGCCCGCGCTGACAACGCCAGCGCCGACACCATCGCCAGCGTCGACACCCGCGTGCCGGCGGTTCGCTACGCATCGATGTCGCAAGATGCCTGCGAAGCGGAGCTCACCACGCGCAGCATCGGGTTCTCGCGGGAGGTCGCGAAGGGCGTGCTGGCCCCGGTCCGGCTGACCGGCCCTCTGCGCGGCGTCGCGTTCCGCACGAACCTGCGCGAGGACCGCCGCGCGACGACGATCTGGGAGATCGCCGATTGTCGGCTCGTGCTCGCACTCGACGACTTCGCGCAGATCCTGGCCGCGCACGACATCGTCGAAGTCCGGCACTACTCGATGTATCGCGCCGCGCCGGAGCGCTGGGCCGACGACAAGATTGGCTCGCGCCATCACGGCGGACTCGCCCTCGACGCGGCACGCTTTCTCAAGCGCGATGGCACGGGCCTCGATGTGCTGGGTGACTTCAAGGGCCGCCGGAACCGCAAGGTCTGCGGCAAGAAGGCACCTGCAGGCAAGACACCCGCGGCACGCGAGCTCCGCGAGATCGTGTGCGCGGCCGTGGACCAGGGACTGTTCAACGTCGTGCTCACCCCGAACTTCAATCGCGCGCATCGGAATCACTTCCATCTCGAGATCACCGCAGGTGTGTCATGGCAAATGCTGCGCTGAAGTACCTGGCGATTGCCGTTGCGCTGACCGCGTGCAGCCGTACGCCGACGCCGAAGGATCCGACCGAGCGGGCGCTGTTTCGCGATCTCGAGCGACAGGTCACGGTCGCCGCCGCGACTGGCTGGGGCGTCGATCGCCTCGAGATCGAAAAGCTCGTCGGTCCCGGACTCGACTCGGTGTGCCGCGTCGACATCCTCGGCCGCCGCAGCCTGCGCGAGTGGCTCGACGCTGAGATCAACCGCAAGGGTGGCCCCGTCGAGACGGCATGGCGCGAGCGCGGCAAGAAGCTGTCGAAGGTCAGCGACCTGCTCGTCCTGCATCGCGTGCGGCTCCTGCTGCACCGCGCCGACGAGCTCTCGGTCGACTGTCCGTTCTGGCTCGAGCCGGAGAATCCGTTCGACGGCCGCCAGATCTCCGAGCACACGTGGCAGCTGTCGTTCGGTGGTGGCGGCAAGGCAAGCGCGATCCGTCAGGGTGACCGTCAGGACCTCAGCTTCGGGGGCGCGGGTCGCCTGCTCATCGGGCGGATGTTGGCCAACGGCAACGGCCTGTTTCTCGGGCTCGAGGCCGGTGCGAGCGCGCAGTTTCCCAAGGACGCGATGGGCGAGCGAACGTCGCTGCAGATCGGGGCCGATTTCGTGGCGCCGATCGTGTACCGGCACACGCTGCTCAACACGTACTTCGAGTACGAGGTGGGCTGGCTCGGTCACTCGACCGAGGAGGACTGGGGCAACGTCGACCACGGGATCCACGTCGGCTTCGCGTTCGGTGGCCGCGCGCTACGCCAGCGATTCTTGTTTCCCGGCGCGGCGATCGCGGTTGCGTACGAGCGCCTGTTCCTCGCCGGCGACGACCTCGTGAGCATCAAGCTCGGCGCACGCGTGATGTTTGACCTCAACTTCTAGGAGCATCCGATGGCCAAGCAACGGACACGATGCGCATGGGCGGCTCGCGATGACATGTGGAGCTACCACGACACCGAGTGGGGTGTTCCCGTGCACGACGACCAGAAGCACTTCGAGTTCCTGACGCTCGAAGGCGCGCAGGCCGGACTGTCGTGGTCGACGATCCTCAACAAGCGCGAAGGCTACCGTCGCGCGTTTGCCGGCTTCGATCCCGTGAAGGTCGCGCGATTCACGCCCGCAAAGATTTCGAAGATGCTGCTCGACCCCGGTATCGTGCGCAATCGTTCGAAGGTCGAGTGTGCGGTGTCCAACGCGCACCAGTTCCTGGCGCTCGTCGACGAGGTCGGCTCGTTCGACAAGTACATCTGGAGCTTCGTCGGCGGCAAGACGATCGTGAATCGCTGGAGCGAGTCGAAGCAGATTCCCGCCATGTCGAAGGAATCGGACGCGCTCGCGAAGGACCTCAAGAAGCGCGGCTTCAAGTTCGTGGGCTCGACCGTGATGTATGCGCACCTGCAGGCAGCCGGGCTGATCAACGATCACCTGGTTGGGTGCTGGCGTTGGCGCGAAGTGTCGCGCCGCTGACGCTCAGCTGACCGCGCACGAACCACGCGCGGCTCGCGCGGCCGTGAGCGAGTGCGCTGTTCGCGATCGCGATGCGACCGTCGCGGACCGCGAGCTTCTCCATCAGCCGGCCCTGGTGACTGCCGTTGAAGCCGCCGGCCGGGTCGATGCTGTGCGCGACGAGCGTTGGCTCGTCGAACGTGACGCCGCCGTCGCGCGACACGGTGAGGGCCAGGCCTCGCGAGCGCGCGCGCGGTCCGGCGATCAGCTCCCAGGTCACGACGACCGTGTTGCTGTCGACGGCGAGGTCTGGATACCCGGCGCCCTCGGTCGACAGTGCGCGCGCTGGCTCGAACGTGATGCCCCGATTCGTCGATCGAATGTAGTGCACGCGTGACCGGTCGAACGGCCCGCCTGCGGTCTCGCTCCACGCCACGTGCAGCGTGTCCGCAGCATCGATGGCGAGCTTCGGCGCGTCCGAGAATCCTGCGGTGTGCGCGAGGATCCTCGGTGTGCCGAACGTCGCGCCGCGATCGTTCGACATCGCGAGCCGGAGATCGGCCATCGCATCGTCGCCGACGCTCCACGCGAGGTACACGACGTCACCCGTGGCAACGAGGGCAGGTGCGCGCGCGGGCTGCTTCTCGGCGATGCGCTGCGGCGGCGTGAACGTGACGCCGCGATCGTGCGACCGGGCGAGCCACAGTGGGCCATCGAACTCGGTCCACGCGGCGTACACGTCGCCGCGCTCCGAGACCGCGAGCGCGTGGCTGCCGTTGTGCCAGACGTCGTGGGTGATCCGGCCCTTGCCGTCGCCGTTTCGGGAGCGGGACAGATTCTTCGGCGTATCGAACGTCGCGCCGCCGTCGCGGGAGGTCGCGAGAAACGTCTCGCCGCCGTGGCTGCCGCCGGAGAACACGATCTCCTGCCACAGCACGTATACGTCATCCCCGACGAGGGCAAGGCGCGGTAGCCACGAGTAGATCCCAGGTGAGCGCGAGATACCAAGGGGCTCCCGACGCGGCGTGCCGTCGGGTGCGCGCCGCTGCACGAAGATCTCCTTGCGGCGCTGATCGACCCACGCGACGAGTGCGTCCCCATCGGCAGCGAGCGCCACCGTCGTGTCGTCGACGTAGTCGTAGTCGGAGTTGTTCTGTCGCCACTCGCCTCGCTGGCCACCGCCACGTGCGACATCGGTCGGCGCATCCCAGCGAATCGTCGACTGTTCGCTCGGTATTTGCTGACGACGCGAGCAGCTCGAGACAATCAGGCAGACGGTGATCGCGACGCGCAGCATGCGGTCTAGGTGCATTGCAAGCCTCGTGCGAAGATGCGTCACCGTGCAGTCCGTGAAGCTCTTGCTCGTGCTCGCTGTTGCCGCGTGTGGTGGCGACGATAGCAACTCGATTCCCGACGCCGCGCAGCAGCAGAGCGACGCGCCGGTCGTGAACATGACGACCGCGCTGGCGGCGATGCTCAACGCAACTCGCACGCTCGACAACGCGGGTTACGGCGTCAACAGCGACGACGGCACACTGCACGTCGAGATTCACAAGGGCGGCTTCACCGGCTGTCCCGAGATGACCTCGCCGACGCCGGACTACACGCTGATCCTCGGTCGCGTGCCGCCGATGACGGCCGCCTCGGCGACGTCGCCGGGGACGTTTCTCGACTTCGTCGGCGACATGACCGACAACTCGCCAGCACCGTCGAGCGCCACGGTGAAGACGCTCACGAACGTGACCTACGCGGCCGGCGCGTATCTGACGTTGGACGTGAGCCTGACGTTCCCCGAGGGCACGATCACCGGCCATCTCTACGCGGTGCACTGCACCTCGCTCGACGGTTAGCCGGCGACTCGACCTGCCGGTGTCCGCTCTGCGGCCGTAAGTCCGCGACCGGACAGGGCCCGGACACGGCCCGCGGGCTGCACAAAACACGCGCATGCGCGCGAAACTGCTGTCTTCACTGCTCCTGGCAGTTTGCACCGCAGCCTGCAGCACGGCGGGAGCGCCCGAGGATCCGTGGGGCGGCGAGGGCAAGGCAGACGGCTGGGCTGCCGAGCGCACCATCGACGTCGTGATGAACGAGCCGTACTGCGACGTGTGCAGCGCCGACGACAAGACGTTCCTGCAGTCGCGCTCGCCGATGGTCGCCAAGCTGATCGGCCTGATCGATGGCGCACAACAGACGATCGACATCGCGAACTACACGTTCAGCGTGAGGGCGATCGAGGAAGCGATCCTGCGCGCCAAGATGCGCGGCGTGACGATTCGCGTGGCGATGGACAAGGGCCAGGAGATGGGCGACACGGTTGCCGCGCGCCTGTTGGCCGCGGGCGTCGATGTTCGCTTCGTCGCGGGCGGCGGAAATCCCGCGGGCCTGCAGCACGCGAAGTTCATGATGGTCGACAAGCTGCAGCTGATCACCGGCAGCAACAACTGGTCGTCGACCGGGACCTCGATCAACGAGGAGAGCGCGACCGCGATCCTGTCGGTCGAGGATGATCCGCTGATTCACGGCTTCGCCTGCCACTTCACCGCGATCTGGGATCGTAAGCCCAACGATGCCGGCGCGTGCAGCAACACCGAGGTCGCGTTCTCGCCGAGCAGCAAGCCGATCGCGATGATCAAAGAAGAGATCACGCGCGCACAGAAGTCGATCGACGTGCTGATGCACCACCTGGTGTTCGACGACCTCGTGACCGAGCTCGCGAAGGCCGCCGAGCGCGGCGTGCGCGTGCGCGTGATCGTGAACGCCGCCGACCGCGCGGAGCCGACCGGCGCGAAGTGGAACCGGCTGTTCGCCGCAGGTGGCCAGATCCGGTTCAAGCAGACGAACGCCGAGGCGTTCCAGCTGATGCACCACAAGCTGATGGTCGCCGACGACAAGGTCGTGGTGAACGGTTCGGGCAACTGGTCGGGCAGTGCGTTCTTCAAGAACTTCGAGAACTACGTGCGCTACCGCGACACGCGCGTCTCGCGTCCGTACTCGGAGCTGTTCGATCGCCTGTGGATGTGGTCGCTGTCGGGCGCCTCGCTCGACACGGGCAAGACCGCTGCGCAGCAGCACAGCGAGGAGACCAAGATCTACTTCGGCAACCTCCACGCGCACTACGCCGCGAACGCCTCGGGCGCCGCACTCGACGATGGCAAGCCGATGCGCGCGGACGTAGCGGGCGTGCTGCAGCCCGTCGACGTCGGCGTGACGCCGAGCGATGCGGCTCGCTACGCATACGAGTACGCACGCGACGAAGGCGGCATGGACTTTCTCGCGCTATCGCCGCACGCCTGCGATGACGGTGCGGTCGAAGCCGGCGACGCCGCGAACATGATCCAGGACCAGTTCGGTCAGCTCACCTCCGTGGCTTTCGATGTCACCAAGAATTCGAGCGGCACGTTCGTCGCGATTCCGGCGATGGAGTGGAGCACGAACAGCTCGGGCAACCACGTCAACATCTTCGGCAGCAAGGAGCTCGCGAAGATCGAGCGCGGCCGCTTCGACCTGCTGTTTGACGAGTTCCTCCCCGGCCGCGAGCAGGACGGCGACACGCCGTTCGTGCAGTTCAACCACCCGCGCACGTTCCGCCAGCAGACCGTCTCGCTCGACGGCAACTGGGATCAGATCTTCGACATCTCGCTGACCGACATCCCGAACAACTCGGACCGCGAGAAGAAGTTCAACGACTTCGGGCTCGACGACTACCTGCCGCTCAAGCTCGAGCTTCCGCACTGGATCACCGGTCAGGCCATGCCCGACCGCGCCGTCGTGAAGCAGACGCTCGCAAACGTCGAGGCCGCGGGTCGCCCGTACGTTCGCCTGTTCGAGGTCCTCGTCGGCAAGGGCACGAGCATCACCGGAACGAACCGCGAGAACTCGAGCCTCGGGCTCAACAGCACCACCGGTCAGATCGAGCGCCACACGCGCGTCTCGGACTGGAACTACTATCTGCTCAACGGCTTCCGCATGGCGCCGACCGCGCCGCACGACAACCACTACGCGAACTGGGGCACCGGCCACTCGACGCGCACCGGCATCGTGGCGCCGACCCTCTCGGAAGCCGCGCTCCTCGAGGCGATCGACCAGCGGATGGTCTACGCGAGCGAGGACGAAGAGCTGCAGCTGCGCGTCTACGCCGACAAGCGCGTGCCGATGGGTGCCAGCTTCATCACGCACAGCGCGGCGACGACATTGGACGTGTTCCTCAGCGACGCCGACTACACCGGTTCCTTCGAGGTCGTGGTCTACGGCGGCAAGGTCGGCGGCGACGCGGTCACCGAGGTCGCGCGTGCGACTCTCGCGGGCGGCGCGTGGCAGCAGATCAGCGTCCCGGTCGCGTCGCTCGGCGATCAGTTCCTCTACGTCGAAGTCAAAGAGCCGAGCCCCGATCGCATGGCGTGGTCGGCTCCGATCTGGCTGACGCGAATCTAACGTTCCGGCTACAGGCAGATCGCCGTGCGAACAGCGACCGGCTTGTTGTCGCGCGGGCAGGTCAGCTGCATCTTCTGGAGCGCGTTGCGCAGGCACGTCGACGCGGCCTCGTCGGTCTTATCGACACCGCCAAACGGCTTCACGAACACCTCCATCGCGGTGCCCTGCGCGTTGAGCTTCCAGTCAGCCCAGTAGCCGCGCGTGTCCTTCGCGTTCTTCTTCTTCGGTGCGCACGCGGCGAACGCGGGGTTCGCTTCCATCGCACTGTCGAGCTGCAGCGCACCATCGGCATCGCTACGCACGGTCACGACACCGGGCGTGAGCTCGGTGACCGCGAGTCCGGCCTTCGGTGCATCGGGCGGCGGGCCCTTGCTGGTGAGCTTCGCGGCCGCCTTCTGGATCGTCGCGAGCTTGGTCTTGTCCCCTGCGAGCGGCACGGTGTAGCGAACCCAGCGCTCGGCCGAGTTGCGGCCGTGACGCTCGAGATCGACGCGCAGCTCGCACGCATCGCCCTCACACGAGACGGTGGCGAGCGCCGAGGATAGGTTCTGGTGCTTGAGGCCGAGCACGGCGACGAGCGACGGTGAGTAACCGCAGGCCGCGCTCTTGTCGTGCCACTTCTTGGCGTCGACGAGCTTCTTGGCCCACTCGACATCCTTGGCGGGAACGATCGTCCCCTTCTCGGCCTTCGCGAGTGCAGCACCCACCGCGTTGCGCATCGCGGGCGTGGTCTTGACCGGGAAGTCCTCGGGATAGACGACAGCGATCGTCATCTTGCCTTTGCCGGCAACGACGGTCTTTGACTCGCCCTTGCAGACCTCGAACGCGTTCTGGGCATTCGCCGTTCCGGTGACGAGGAGCAGGAGCGCGAAACCATGACGAAGCATGGCGAAATCATACGTCACGGGAACGGATCCAGTGTCGACGGTGTCAACATCCCGAAAATGCGTCGCAGCTGGGGTAGCTCTATCGTGTGTGCGTGGATGACGTGCGCGTTGCTGCTCGGCAGCTGCCGCACCGCGCCGCAACCTGTTCAGAAACCAGTCGCGCCGGTTGTGACGTCGACCACACCGCCGCTGGCCGCCGCGCCGCTCGGGCGACCCGCGGTCCCGATCGACGCCAACGCCCCCGAAGAGGGCAAGCTCACGGCCGTCCTCGGTCAGGGCGGCGTGGTCGCGACCAGCGCTGCGGTCACGGTGATGACACCGCAGGAGACCACCGCGCTCCTGGGCCGTGCCGAACCGCTACCCGCGATCGATAACAGCGGCGCGCCGGTCGTGCGCCCGCCGAGTGCGCCGCCGCCGCGCAATGGCATCACGGCTCCGATCGCGTTCGTCGGGCAGACCGGCACCGTGATCGCCGACAAGCCGGTGTCGCCCGTCGCTGATCGCCCCCCGGGGACCGTAGCGATGACGGCGCCGCAGATCCTTCCGATCGACGAGGTCCAGGCCGAGTCCGACATTCGCATTCGATTCGCCGAGCCAATGGTCGCGGTCGCCGCGATCGGTGACGCCAAGGCGGCACCCGCGACGATCAAGCCCGCGGTCCCCGGCACGTGGCGCTGGATCGACACGCGCGTCGTGATGTTCAGCTCCGCAACCAAGCGCTTGCCGATGGCGACCGAGTTCACGGTCACGGTACCGGCGGGCACGAAGGCACTCAGTGGCGCGGTGCTGCCGACCGAGGTGATCGGAACGTTCTCCACACCGCCGGTGCAGATCATCGAGACGTTTCCGAACCAGGTGCTGCGACCTGACTCGGCGGTGCTCGTGCGATTCGATCAGGACATCGATCCGGCGGCGATCGTGAAGCTGCTGCGCGTCGAGAATGGTAGGCGTCGCAGGCTCGAGTTCACCACCACGACGCTCGCGGACGCCGAGAAGCGCTGGGCAAAGAATCCGTCGCTCAAGGTCGCGAAGATCGACCTCGGCGGGCACTACCTGATCCTGGCGCCGAAGACCGCGTGGCCTTCGGGCACCGATGTTCGCGTCGTGCTCGCGGAGAAGGCGCCGTCGAAGGAAGGCCCGCTCGTCTCGACCGAGGAGACCGGCGGATCGTTCCAGGTCGCACCGGTGTTCAGCGTGCGTGGCATCACGTGCGATCGCATCGACAAGCCCCGCATGACCGGCGCGGTGTGCCCGGCAAACAACTACCTGACCGTCCAGCTCAGCAACCCGATCCACGACCCGACGTATCGCGCGAACAAGATCCAGATCACCGGCGAGCCGTTCGACGATCACCAGGCGCAAGGCGACGCGGTCTACCTCGAGTCTCCGCTGCCCGTGGGTCGCGCGTACACCATCAGCGTCGGCGACGGCATCCAGGATGTCTACGGCCAGCCACTGGTAGGTGGCCGCGAGCTCGCGTTCAAGACGAACCGCGTGATCCACGACCCGTACGTGTCGGCGCGCAGCGGCGTGTACATCCTCGATCCGCGCTTCGAGATCCCGCAGTGGGTGATCCGCACCGAAGCGGTCGCATCGCTTCACGTCGAGCTCTACCAGGTCGAGCCGAGCGACTACTTTGCGTACCAGGACTACGAAGCCGGCAAGATCAAGACGCCGCCCGGCAAGCGCATCTACGAGAAGGATCACGACGTCGGCGCGCGACAGGGCGCGAGTGCGCGCATCGACCTTCGTCCCGCATTGCCGAACGGAACGGGACACGTGATCGCGACGGTCAAGGCGAAGCCGGCTGCCGGCGCGCGCAAGTTCGACGCCGAGCGAACCATGCGCGCCTGGATCCAGGTGTCCAGGCTCGGCCTCACCGCGCGCATCGATGGCGAGCGCATTCACACGTGGACGCACGACATCACGGCGTCGAAGTTCCTGCAGCCGATTCCCGGCGTGCAGATGTCGATGATGGTCGAGGGTCGCACCGATACACCCGCACCGGTCACCGGCGACGCCAGCGGGCACGCCGCGTACGACCTGTTGCCGCGCGTCGACAAGCAGCCCGGGAACATGAACCGGTATCCGACCGCGCTGCTGCTGGCGAAGCATGGTAGCGACACTGCGTTCACCGCCGTCGGTGGCCGCTACGAGAAGGCGATCCGCCACAGCGATGCGCGCTGGTACGTCACCGACGATCGCTTCACCTACAAGCCGGATGAGCCGGTCTACATCAAGGGCTGGGTGCGCTGGATCGACGACGGCATCAACCCCGAGCTGCGCTTCCCGGCGAGCGGCGAGGACGTGACCTACACGCTGAACGACTCGCGCGGCAATCGCATCGCGAACGGCAAGGCGAACTTCACCAAGCAGGGCGGGTTCGACATCGAGATCAAGCTGCCGCCGAACGTGAACCTCGGCACGGCAATGCTGGAGCTGCACACGCGCAAGGACAGCCACCGTCACCCGATCTCGATCGAGGAGTTCCGCACGCCCGCCTACGCGGTCAGCCTGAGCGACGACGTGCTGTTCAGCGGCTCACGCCCGCTGTTCCTTGGCGACAGCATCAGCATGAGTACCGAGGCGAAGTACTACGCGGGCGGCGGCATGGCCGGCTCGGCGATCGAATGGAGCGCACGGCTCGACTCGGCCTCGTACAAGCCGCCGGGCTGGGACCGCTACTCGTTCGAGCCGATCCGCAGCCGCAACAACATCCGCAACCGCTACGACGGCGAATCGACGAGGACGAGGGAGTCCGGCACGCTGTCGGGCGCTTCGACCTCGGCGATCGAGATCGGAATTGCCGCGCTGCCGCGAGGCCGGCCGAGCGTGCTCGAGGTCGACGCGACCGTCACCGACATCGATCGGCAGACGATTCGCGCCACGTCGCGCAAGATCGTCGTGCACCCGGCCACGCTCTACGTCGGCCTGCGGCTGTTCCCCGAGAACCCGCGCCAGCTGCAGCTCGTGGTGTCCGACCTCGACGGCAATCTCGTGCCCGGCGTCCCGATCGAGGTCGCGATCGAGGGCGTGCACGGATCCGAGCGCTATCGCGACGACGCCGTGGTCACCGACACCCAGGCGTGCAAGCTGACCAGCGCAGCTGCACCCGTGATGTGCGACTTCACGCGCAAGAGCCACGACATCGCGTACCTCGCCGTCGCACGGATCAAGGACCCACGCGGCCGCGAGAACGTCGCGCAGTTCGAGATCCCGTGGTGGACCTACGCGGACAGAGACCTCGAGGTCAAACCGGACAAGCTGTCCTACAAGCCGGGCGACACCGCCAAGATTTCGATCACGTCGAAGACCGTGCCGGCGACCGCTGTCGTCACGTTCGCCCGCAACGGCGTGATCGCGCAGCAACGTGTTGATCTCGCCAGCACGACCGCCACCGTCGAGCTGCCGATCACGGCGGCGTACATCGAGAACGTCAAGGTCGTGGTCGATCGCGTCACCAAGCGCAAGCACCAGAGCATCTCGAAGTCAGTCCCGGCGACGAGCATCCCGCTGCCCGCGACCGACGCGATCGAGATCGATCTTCCGGTCGACGTGTCGGGCGCCCGCCTCGCGATGCGCACGCGGCCGCTGCAGCCGCTCGTCGAGCCCGGCGAGGAGGCGTCGTTCGAGGTCGAGGTCAAGCACGAGGACAAGCCGGTCAAGGGAGCAGAGGTCGCGCTGATCGTCGTCGACGAGGCGGTGCTCGCGATCTCGGGCAAGTCGCACAGCGATCCGCTCGAGCCGTTCTACGAGCACGTCGATGACGGCACGTGGGCGCTCGCGAACCTCTCGATGATCGAGGACGCGGGCGTCGACATCGCCGGCTCGCCTGGCTTCGAGCGGTGGTCGCTCGATACGAACGAACGCGTCGGCTTTGGATCGGGCACCGGCTCGGGCTATGGCGTGGGCGGCGGTCGCGGGGGCATGCGCGGTCGCTCGTCGTCGGTACCGTCGGTGGCCTTCATCAAGGCGCGCAAGGATTTCAGGGCGACCGCCGTGTTCTCGCCGAAGCTCGAGACCGACGCGAACGGCAAGGTGAAGCTGACCATCAAGATGCCGGACAGCCTCACGCGCTACCGTATCGTTGCGCTTGCGACCGCGAACACCGGGATGTTCGGCAAGGCCGAGAACAACATCGTCGCGCAGCGCAAGGTCAACGCGCGCACCGTCGCGCCGCGATTCCTCACGCAAGGCGATTCGTTCTCGGTGCCGATCGTGGTGCAGAACCTCGATACACAACCGCGCTCGATCGATGTCGCGGTTCGTGCGGTGAACCTGGCTTCTGCCGGCCCGCAGGGCAAGCGCGTCGTCGTGCCGTCCGGCGAGCGCGCCGAGGTTCGCTTCGACTTCGCGACGCAGACGCGCGGCAAGGCCGTGATCCAGACCGTGGCGAGCACGGGCTCGTTCGCTGACTCGTCGAACGTCGAGATTCCGGTCTACGAGCCGGCGACCACCGAGTCGTTCGCGACCTACGGCAGCGTCACCGACAAGCCGCAGTTCGAGCAGCTCAAGATCCCCACCGATGTGTTCCCCGAGGTCGGTGGCATCGAGGCCGAGGTGTCGTCGACGCAGCTGCAGAACCTCACCGACGCGTACTGGTATCTCTACGCGTATCCGTTCGAGTGTGCCGAGCAGCGCTCCTCGCGCATGCTCGCGACCACCGCGATGATGGACATCCTCGAGGCGTTCGCCACCGGCACGCGTCCGAGCAAGAAGGAGATCGTCGCGCAGCGCGCGTTCGACGTTCGCAAGCTCACGCGCGACCAGATGCCCGACGGTGGCTGGGGTTACTTCCGCGACATGCAGAGCGATCCGTACGTGACGATGCAGGTGCTGTCGGCGCTCGCGCTGCAAGGCGACAAGAGCGCGGCCACCAAGAACGCGACGCTGTACGTGAACCTCCAGGCGAACAAGCTGATCGCCGGGCTCGAGAAGCTCGTCAAGGCACGCGACGTGAAGCTCAAGCGCAAGGGCCAGGACGCGGCCGACATCTCGCTCGCGGCGATGTCGCTGTCCGCGGTCGCGACGACCGGCGCCGATGTGTCCGCGCGCGCGAACAAGCTGCACGCGGCCGCGCTGGCGCTCGGCACCTATCCCGTCGACGCCAAGGCGCGCATCCTGTCGATCGTCGCCGGCAAGCCCGCGCACAAGGCGCTGCGCGCGAAGCTGCTGGCCGGTCTGCTGTCGGCCGTGCACGAGACCGCCGCTGCGGCGACGGTGACCGCCTCGTTCAGCGAGGAGGAGGAGCGGATGCTGCTGGTGTCGAACGCGAAGACAACCGCGCTCACGCTCGACGCGATCCTGCGCGAGTCTCCGGGGCACGCGCTCGTGACGAAGCTCGCCCGCGGCCTGCTCGACGGACGCAAGCGCGGCCGCTGGCGCTCGACGCAGGAGAACGTCGTCGTGCTGCAGACGATGCGCCGCTACTTCGACGTCTACGAGAAGGAGACGCCGAAGTTCACCGGCAAGCTCTGGCTCGGCAGCACCGCGTATGCCGAGCAGGCGTTCATGGGCCGCAGCACCACGCGCGCCGTCACGCACGCCGACTGGTCGATGCTCAAGCCCGGTAGCACGCACGACATCGTGCTCGAGCGCGCAGCGCCTGCCGGTGACAAGGCCGGCGAGGGCCGCATGTACTACCGGCTCGGCATCACCTACGCGCCGAAGCAGACGAACTTGCCGCCGCTCGACGCGGGCTTCATTGTCCGGCGCACGTACAAGGCAGTCGATGATCCGAGCGATGTCGTGCAGCAGCCCGACGGCTCGTGGCGCGTGAAGCTCGGCGCTCGCGTGCTCGTGCAACTCGAAGCGCTCAACACGACGGCTCGACACGCGGTCGCGCTGGTCGATCCGCTACCCGCCGGTTTCGAGTCGGTCAACACGCGGCTCGCGACCGCCGAGCGCGCTGTCGTCGATCCGGACTCTGATCAATGGGACTTCACGGCCATGCGCGACAACCGAAGCGAAGCATTCACGATGCACCTCTCGGAGGGTTCACATCGATTTTCGTACACCGCGCGGGCGACGACGCCGGGCACATTCATCGCTGCTCCCGCGAAGGCCGAGGAGATGTACAACCCGGAGACGTTCGGACGCTCGTCGGGCACCACGGTGGTCGTTCAATAAGAAGCGTCGTCACCTACATGTGACCCGGGAAATGACTCGGGCACTTCGGTAATATCGACGCCGGTGGAAGACCCCCTGCTCGATACGGTGGTCAACGGGCGCTATCACGTGGTGAGGCCGCTCGGTGAAGGCGGCATGAGCCTCGTCTACGAGGTCCAGCACGTGAAGCTCAAGCGCCAGTTCGCGCTCAAGCGGCTGCTGCCCGCGCTGCTGTCGAACGAGGAAGCGATGATTCGCTTCGAGCGCGAGGCCGAGCTGCTCTCCTCGCTGCGCCATCCGCACGTCGTCGACATCATCGACTGGGACGTGCTGCCGGACGGCACGCCGTTCATGGTGCTCGAGTTCCTCCACGGCGCGCACATTCGCGTGCGTCTCGATCGCGCCCCGCTGTCGTGGGAGGCGATCGCGCGCATCGGCGATCAGACGTGCTCGGCACTCGCGCTCGCCCATCGCATCGGCATCACCCACCGCGACCTCAAGCCCGAGAACCTGTTCATCTCGATCGACGACTCCGGCGAGGAGCGCGTGAAGCTGCTCGACTTCGGCGTGTCGAAGCGCAAGGGCGTTGGCCGCACGACCGGCCAGCACGCGCTGCTCGGCACGCCGTCGTATATGTCGCCCGAGCAGGCGCAGGGGCAGACCGATTACATCGGCCCGTCGACCGACGTCTGGGCGCTCGGCACGATCCTCTACGAGCTCGCGACCCAGAAGACCGCGTTCACCGGGCAGACGCTGATGGAGACGGTCATCAACATCACGCAGGGCCGGCCGACGCCGATGCTGACGTACCGGCCTGATGCGCCGCCGGCGTTCGTCGACTTGATCGATCGCGCGGTCAATCCCGACCCCGAGATCCGCATCATGACGATCGAGGACCTGCGCGCAGGTCTCAAGGCCGCGCTCGAGCCAGCGGTGCGCGCCCGTACCCACGCGACGCCGGTCAGCGGCTCGCCGATGGTCTCTACGCCTCAGCCGACGCCAGCGCCGGGCTCGCGGCTGACACCCGTGCCGGGCTCGACGGTGACGCCGACGCCGATGGCGTTGATCCAGCCAGGCGGCTCGGTCGCCACGACGCTCAACACCGAGCCGCGCAAGATCAACATCTGGATCATCGCGTCGACCGCGGTCCTCGCGATCGCCGCGACGCTCGCGGTCGTGTTCGCGATTACGTAGCAAGGTCCGGCTTTGCCGGACCGCAGCAGCGCCGAAGGCGATGCGCAGGTAAAAGTTAGTTCTCGAGCCAGCGAACGAGCAGCTGCGCTTCGCTGGTGCCGACCGCGACCGGCTCGTACTGCTCGATCGCGGCGAACGTCTCGACGCTGGCCGAGAACGTCCAGAACACGATCTCCACGCCGAGCGAGCGCAGGCCCTCGTACTGCGCGTCGTGAATCCACTGCGGGTGAATCTCGACGATATCGAGCGGGATGCCGGCGAACTTGTCGAGCGGGCTGGTCTCGCTGTTGAGCGGCTTGGGGATACCGAAGAACGTGTCGAGCTTGTACGGGATCGGCGTGGTCGGTGGCGTGCGAGCGATCACCTGGCGCAGCAGGTCCGGACTGAACGACGAGAACACGACCTCGACGTTCTGCCCGCTCACCATCGCGGCATCGGCGATCGTGTCGTACACCCCCCAGGCGCAGTCGGCGTGGAGCATCCGCTGCTCGGACGTGTGGAACACAGACTCGGCGGGGTCGGTCTTGGTCTTGAGCTCGAGGTAGATGCGGAACGGACCACCGGAGCGGGTGAGCTCGGGCGCGGTCGTGATGTGCTCGGCGATCAAGGTCGCCGCCTCGGTGATCAGCGTGTTGCTCGGGACCACGAGGTCATGCGCGAGCAGGCAGGTGTCGTCGGTGCCACGCCAGAACGAGTCGATCTCGAGCGCGTCGATCGCGGGCTTGCCGCCGATCTGCAGCGCGAGCGACTCGCGCATCGCGGGCAGCGTGTCGTCGGCTTCGGGATTCGTCGGCTCGACGCAGTTCGCGTTGTGACAGATCACCGCGACCGTTGGCCGATCGCAGGCGGTCAGCACGAGCAGCAGGGCGCTAGTTGCTCGCATATTCCACCGTCACGAACATGCCGAAGTTGACGAGGTCGATGAAGTCGCGCCCCGTCGCAAACGAGATCCACTCCGACGGCAGGTCGCCGCCGTGCTTGACCACGAGCGTCGCGAGCTCGAACGCGAAGCGTGTGCGGATGTGCTTGCCGAGGCGCGGCAACGGTGCCCCGATGCCGAGCACGAGCTTCTCCTGGAACTGGGTCCCGTCGACGAGGCCGATCGTGCTCGTGCGCCAGCCGGCGAGGAGGCCCCATGCTTTCGAGCAGGGCGACCAGAACCCGAACAGGTCGATGTCGTGCTGGCCGTCGGTCCAGAACATCGGATCGAGGACGAGCATCGTGTCGATGCGGCCGAACTCGAGACCGCCGCCGGCGCGGATCGGGTGGGTTCCGAGATCACCGCGGATATCGAGGCCGGCATGCCACGCAGGGGAGGCGGCGGCGGGAACGGACAGTGCCAGCAGGGCCAGCACGACAACACTTCGGTGCATCTTCCGATTGGCGTATCACATGTCACACTGCGGCTGGTGCAACCCGTCGGCAAGCTGACCTTCGCAGACCGCTTCGTCCAGGCGTTGCCCGCCGATCCGCGCAGCGACAACCGCACGCGGCAGGTCGAGCGCGCGTGCTTCTCGCGCGTGGACCCGACGAAGGTCCGCGCGCCCGAGGCACTCGCGATCATTCCCGAGGTCGCTGCACTGCTCGATCTCGATCCCACGCCGACGCCCGAGCTCACCAATGTCCTCGCCGGCAACACGGTGCTGCCGGGCATGGCGCCTTACGCGGCGTGCTACGGCGGTCATCAGTTCGGCAACTGGGCCGGCCAGCTCGGCGATGGTCGTGCGATCACGCTGACCGAGGTCGTGAACGCCAGAGGCGAGAGCTGGGAGATCCAGCTCAAGGGCGCCGGCCCCACGCCGTACTCGCGGACCGCCGACGGTCGCGCAGTGCTGCGCTCGTCGCTGCGCGAGCTCGTGTGCAGCGAGGCGATGTTCCACCTCGGCGTGCCAACGACGCGTGCGCTGTCGCTCGTGCTCACGGGCGAGCCGGTGATGCGCGACATGCTGTACGACGGCCATCCCGCCAACGAGCCGGGCGCCGTGGTGTGTCGCGTCGCGCCGAGCTTTCTGCGTTTTGGCAGCTACGAGATCCACGCCAGTCGCGACGACGTGGATACGCTGCGGCAGCTCGTGCGGTTCACGCTCGAGCGCTTCTACCCGCACCACGTGAAGAGCGACGCGCTCGACATCACCGGCTTCTTCACCGAGGTGATGCAGAAGACCGCGTGGATGGTGTCGGAGTGGATGCGCGTCGGCTTCGTGCACGGCGTGATGAACACCGACAACATGTCGATCCTCGGGCTCACGATCGACTACGGCCCGTACGGTTGGCTCGAGCCGTTCGATCCCGACTGGACGCCGAACACCACCGACGCACAGGGTCGGCGCTACCGCTTCGGTAACCAGCCGGCCGTCGCGCAGTGGAACCTCAGCCGGCTCGCGCGTGCACTCGCGCCGATCGCCACCGATCTCGATTCACTCAACGCGGCGATCAAGCGGTACGAGCACGAGTTCTCCGACCTCTATCGCCACACGATGCTGCGCAAGCTCGGGCTGTCCGGTCGCTCGGACACCACACCCGACGACGATGCGCTGCTCGGTGGCCTCGCGTCGCTGATGTCCGAGATCTCGACGGATTATTCGCTGCTGTTCCGCATGCTCGCGCGTCCCGAGCCCGTCGTCGAGACGCTGTCCGAGGCGTTCTACGACGTGATCGATGGTTCGCGCGCCGACGTGATCACGCGGTGGTTGCGCGCGTATCGCGAGCGGGTCGCGGTCGAAGGAATCGACGAGACCGAGCGCGCCGCGCGTATGAACGAGATCAACCCGCTCTACGTGCCGCGCAACTACCTCGTGCAGGAAGTGATCGAGGCGACCGAGCGTGGCGATCGCGAGAAGCTCGGCGAGCTGCTCGAGGTGCTGCGGCACCCGTACACCGAGCAACCGGGCCGCGCGCACTACGCGGGCAAGCGGCCGAAGTGGGCCGAGAACAAGCCGGGCTGCTCGATGCTGTCGTGTAGCTCGTAGAGCTGATGTCGGCGTGAGGTCGGGTTCTGCCGGCGGCGGCCATACAAAGGGTCAAGCCGTCACGGGAGACCCTATGAAACACATCACCATCGCCTGCCTTGTTGCCGCCTCACTCACCGCATGTGTCGCCAGCCACGGAGACGACACCGAGGACCCCGGTACCGATCCGGACACCGCGATCGTGCCGCGCGAGGGCAACTGGTACTACCTCGACGTCACGCGCATCTCGAGCACGTGTGTGGCCGGCGATGACGGAAACGCGGGGGACTTCGCGATCACCTCGGCGAGCCTCGCTGGCTTCACCGTGATCGACGGCAGTACTGACCCGTTCGGCTGCAACCTGTCGGGCACCACGTTCAACTGCCCGAACCGTGCCGCGTACACCGAGGACCTGCGGCCCACCTACGATGCCGTGCTCACCGCCCACGCCACCGCCGACGGGACCTTCAGCAGCGCCACCCGAGGCAGTGGCTCGCAGGGTGCGACCGTGTCCTGTGCCGGGACCGCCTGCGCCTCCTATGGCACCTGGCCCTGCACGTTCAAGGTCAACTTCCAGATCGCGGCTCGCTAGGTTAGAGGCGACGGTCGTAGTTGCGCGAGGTTGCCAGGGCGACTAGGTTCGTAGGGAGATGACGACGCGCCCGAAACTGCTTCTTTCCGCACTCGTGCTCGTGGCCGCGTGCAAGGGCAAGAAGGCCGACACGACGCCGAAGAACGTTGCGGATGCCGCGCCCAAGATCGATGCGTCGCTGTGCGAGACCAGCGGCAAGCGCGTTGTCGAGTTCGATCTCAACAAGGACGGCAAGTCCGACGTCTGGCGCCTCTACCAGGGCGAGGCGCAGAGCTGCAAGCAGGTCGACTTCGACCACGACGGTCGGAAGGACTGGCTCGAGGCCTACGACACCGGCGGCCGCGCGGTCTACCAGAAGGCCGACTTCGACTACGACGGCAAGTTCGACATGCTCACCGTGCTCGACCCTGCGAGCGGCCAGCCGACCGAGGCCGAGCGCGACACGGACTTCGACGGCAAGTTCGACGTCCGCGAGGCGTACGTCAACGGCGAGCTCAACAGCGTGCGCCGCGATCGCAACGGCGACACCCGTCCCGACCAGTGGGAGCAGTACAACGCGGGCGTGGTCGCGTCGGTCACCTACGACGACGACTTCGACGGCAAGGTCGACCGCCGCGAGGACACTGCGGCGCCGGCTCCCGTACCCGAGCCCGCCCCGGCGCCCGCGCCGACGCCCTGATTGTAACAACTGGCTGGCCGATCGAGTATCCGGTCGCCCGGCCAACCGGGTGGAACTCCTGGCGTAAGAGCTGGTCCTTGAAGTGCAAACACCCGTGTGCATGCGCTTGCCGACGGCTAGTAGCCTCGCCATGATCCTTGTTGCTGGTGCCTGCTCCGCGGGCGGCGATGACCTGGTCGAGGACGCCGAGGACGGCTTCGTCGTCGAGGACGGCAAGGCCGACGACTTCCTGTCGGTCAAGGCCCGCGAGTTCGTGGTGTCCGGCACCGGCCGCGTGGTGGTCGAGGCCGGCGCGACCGACGCGCGCGTTCGCAAGGCGATCGCCCTGCAGCACTCCGCGATCACGTGGTTCCTCAATGCCTACCTGACCGACAAGGAGACCGAAGGCTCACACGCCGATGCGAATGCCGCGTACGGCGGGTTCTCGGCGATGGTCAAGGACGGCGCGTTCGAGGACTTCGAGATCACGCAGCGCAACGCGACCACGTACGACTTCAAGTTCGAGCAGATCGTCGCGGGTCGCAAAGATTTGATGTCGAAGCTGCCACTCGATTCACGCGGCGAGCTCACGATCGAGATCGGCACGCCGACCGTCGCCGAGATGGAACGCGATGCCGAGTGGTATCGCAAGGCGCCGTGGAACGCCTGGAACCCGAGCGCGGTCGCCGCGACGAACAAGACGAACCTGACGCTCGGCATTCGCGCCGAGACCAAGAGCAGCGACGGCTGGTGGGACTACAAGCGTCTCGCCGAGGACGGCGCGATCACGATCGACGTCCACTACGGTTACGACTATCACGCACAGGGCCACCTGACCGACTCCAAGGCATTCTACGGCTGGCTCATGGATCACGGCTTCCGCTCGCCGGTGGCCTCGTATGACAAGTACACGCGCACGAGCGGCGTGATCAGCAAGACGCTCGACGTCGACGGTCGCAACGTGAAGGTCGATGTTCGTCTGTATTACGGACGTCCGGGTACGAGCACGGATCCGGCGACGGATGCCGGCGGCCTCATGCTCGAGAAGGACATGTTCGCGTCGCTCAAGTCGCGCGATGTGATCATCTACGCGGGTCACTCGGGCGCGCTCTACGGCTTCGCGCTGGCGGACTGGGACAAGACCGAAGAAGGCGACGTCGACGATGTCGAGCTCGCTGCCGCCGAGATGCCGAGCGACCGTTACCAGATCGTGTTCGCCGAGGGCTGCAACACGTACATGCTCGGCAACGCGCTGATGCAGAATCCGAACAAGGCTGGCAAGAACATCGACGTCATCACGACGACGAACCCGAGCGTGTCGTACGCACCGGTCGAAGACTTCCTGGCTCGCTTGCTCGAGGTCGACACTTCGGCTCGCCATCGCCCGCGCACGATGTCGGCGACCATCGCGGACCTCGACCTCTACACCTACGGCGAAGTGCAGCCGACGATGTACGGGATCCACGGAATCGACGACAACCCGAAGCTCCACCCGTACGCGAACCCCGAGAATGCGTGCAAGCGTTGCAGCTCCAACACCACCTGCGGCGGGGTCGGAAATGCCTGCGTGGCAGTTGGCGACAGTGGGCGCCGGTGCGTCGCTGCGTGTACCGACGACGCGGCCTGCGGTGTCGGATATGCCTGCAAACAGGTCGCATCTGCCTCCACGAGCACGATCTACGGCTCTTACTGCGTCCCGACGTCGCGATCGTGCAACTAGGCGCACCTGCACGATCGACCGGGATCATGGTGGTCGAGCTTGACGGGTGGGTTGATGAACACTAGCTTTCCCTCATGATCTCGAAGACAAGGCTTCTGGCGACGGTTCTGGCACTCGCGGTTCCTCTGGCGACCACGGCGTGCGCACCGGACGTGGAGAAGACCGAGCGCTGGGCGACGACCGAGAACACCAACGTCAAGATCGATTGGGACAAGGTCAACCAGGCGTACAAGGACGCGGACGGTCCCGAAGATCTCGAGAAGCGCATCAACGAGATCTACGAAGGCAAGGAGATCATCTCGATCTCCGTGAAGGACGAGGACGACAAGACGCAGATCGTCACCGGCTTCTTCGACAAGAACACGAGCGGTTCGATCGACGAGGGCGAGCAGATCTTCACGATCAAGCGCGAGCCGACCGCCGAGGGCGCGCAGTACTCGACGCAGGGGCATGGCGCATACGCCGGCTATCACTCGCCGTTCATGAGCATCGCCTCGGGCATGCTGATGGGCATGATGATCTCGAGCATGTTCCGCCCGACGTACATGCCGATGGCCTACACCACCAACGCAGGTCGCGTCGGTGCACTGTCGCAGTCGCGCAGCTCGTATCGCGCGGCGAACCCGCAGCGCTTCGGGCCGGCTAGCAAGAGCGGCCGCACCTACGGCGGCAACAAGTCGACCCCCACGCGCTCTGGCGGCGGTGGCCGTCGCGGCGGTGGCGGCTTCGGTCTGAAGCGTGCCGGCCGCGTCTCGCGCCCCACGCGCCTGACTGCGTAAGTGAAGATCGGCGAGCTGCCGTTCCACGAGCGGCCGATCCTCGAGCTGCTCCATTTCGACGACGACCGCACCGAGGTCGATCGCAACTACGCCGGCTACGGCTGGGCTCGCGTGCCGCGCATCTGGGTCGGCGATCAGCCGGTCGACGATGCGCTGGTGCTGGCGCTGCACTCTGCCGACGACGGCGAGGCGCTGCCCGATGACATCGAGCTCGAGTTCGAGCTGCCAACGGGCGCACCGGTGAGCGTGCTCGCGTCGCAGTTCCTCGACGTGTGGCTGCCCAAGCTCCCTTCCGCCAGCACGATCGTCCTCGCGCTGTGCAACCCACACCAAGCAGCGCTGCCGTATCCGCCCGCCGCGCGAGTGCCGGTCTACATCGCGAGCGGCGATGTCGAGTCGTGGCTCGACGAGGACAAAGGCGACCGCCTCGAGCTTTCTACAGACGGCACCTGGGCTAGGCTCACGGCGTGAGCAACGTGATCAGCGAGGACCAGAAGCAGACGCTCGTTTCGCTGTGGCTGCTCAAGAAGCTCGACGTCGATCCCAAGGAGGGCGGCCTCGAGATTCCGGTGGTGGTGCCGAGCGAGCTGTCGCCGTTCGACGAGTACCTGCAGCAGCTCGCGGTCGAGGACTACGTCACGATCAACGCGAAGAAGGGCCGCTACGACATCACGAAGAAGGGCATCGCCTATCTCGGTCAGGTGATCGATGAAGCCCAGGAGATGGTCGATGATCTCGAGGAGCTCGAGACCGAGGAGGCCGTCGAGGAGCTGCAGGCTCGCAACCTCGACCTCATGCGCGCCCGGTTTCTGTGGGGCTGGTACGAGGGCGAGTTCGACGACATGATCCTGTTTCAGGAGCGCCGCGGCGTGCAGCCCGTCGAGCGGCTGTGGGCGTTCTACCTGACGAGCGATGCGTTCTTCGCGGAGATCGCAAAAGACTTCGGCGGCGCGCGCGGCAGGCTGCTCGACTCCGAGTCTGCGAACTAGCGCTCACCTCCACGGATCGTGCGTCGGCAGGGTCGGCCGCACCTGTCGCGTGGCCGAGCGCTGAGGGCTCGGCTCGGAGCTCCGGATCTGCGCTGCGGCCGATCGCCCGAGGGTCGCGGCCGCTACCGACGTCCGGACTTCGTGGGCGAGCACGACGAGCGCCAGTAGCACGCCTGCGGCCCCTACGACCAAAGCCCACAGCGAGAGGCGCTGGGAGAGCGATCGCGCGGGACGGGCAGATGGCTGCATACCCCGTGAACGCACGAGCCGGCCGAAAGGTTCCACCAGAGAGCGACGTCGTCTCAGCGCCGGCGAAGCTTGCGCTGTGACGCGAGGAAGCGCTTGCTCGCCGCGAGCTCGACGAGGTGCTGCGCCTTGTCGGGGCCGCCCGCGAGATGAATCGCGTAGCCCGGATGGCCGCATGCGACGAGTCCGGCGCGGTCGGCGGCACGTTCGCAGGCACCAATGTAGGCGCCCGCGTCGAGCATCGCCGATGTCAGTGTTGCGAGCCGCTCGGTCAGGCGGCGGCGGAGCGTGACCGGTAGCGCGTTGTGCAGCCGCTCGGCCTCCCGCGCGACGGCGGGCGTGGTCTCGCTGCCGTCCTGCTTACCGAACGCGCGGACGAGGCCCGAGACGAGCTTGTCGAAGCCATCGCGGTCGGTGCCGGTCGCGAGCAGACGATGCGGGCGCGACAGCTCGACGATGCGACCAAGCCGGAAGCGCAGCTCGGTGTCGACATCCATCTCGATGTCGGCGCGCGAGCGCGCACGCAGCGAGACGAGGCGAGGGCCGAGCACGACCACCGGTGGCGCAGCGAGCAGCAGCGCGAGATCGGGCGCGGAGCGGGCTGTCGAGGCGTAGAGCATCGTCGGCGGCGAGGCGAACGCCTTGGCGATCTGCGGGTAGGTCGCGAGGGCCGCGGCATCTGACGATGCGGGCGGGCGCCGCGCGTCGGACATCGCGACGTTGTCGAGCGCACCCTTGGCATCGGGCGCCACGAGCTGCATCGATTCGCCGACCAAGGTCAGCAGCTCGCCGAGCGGACCGTCAGATGGATCGTCGACGAGCGCGCGACGTTCGGTCTCGTCGAGGATCGCGGCGTACGCCTCGTCGGACGCCATCGGGCGCGCCGGATTGCGATCGAGGAACTGCTCGTCCTCGCCGAGGAGCTCGACGCCGAGTGCGCGGGCGAGCTCGAACAGAATCCGTGCATCGGCCGCAAGCTCGGGGTTGGTGGTCGACGTGGCGGCGAGCTCGCGAGCGGACGACACGATGTCGGCCGGGTTCTGCTCGGCCTCGATCAGCTCGAGCCGCGAGGTGTTCGCGCGCCGGCCCGACGACGAGGCGAGATCGATCAGGCCGCGCCGCGCGGACAGGGCAGCATCGGACTCGGGCGCGGTGACGACCGAGCGCTGGTAGGCCTCGAGGGCGGCACGCTCCTGACCGCGCGCTTTCTCGGCATCGCCGAGGCGGCGCCACAGATCGGCGCGGCGCGCATCACCCTCACCGCGATCGTGCGCGGCATCCCATGCACCGAGGGCGCGGCGCAGCCAGGTCGCGATCGAGTCGTGATCGTGGGTCGCCAGCGCGATCTGCGCGGCGCAGCGCACGGTGTCGATATCGAGCGGGTGCTTGGAGACCAAGTAGTCGGCCACGGCACGCGCACGCGACAGGTCACCGGCGGCAGCGAACGCCTCGGCGGCTTCCTCGGTGAGCTCCTTGGCGCGACGCGAATCGGACAGTGCCGCGAGCCGCTCGCAGGTCTCGCCCCGCTCGAGCGTGGCGCCGCGCTTGCGTTGCAGCGACAGCAGCTTGTCGAGGACTGCCGTGTTGCCCTCCGATGCGACCGCGGTCCACGACCGCTCCGCACGCGCCTCGTCGCCGAGCGCGGACAGACACAGATCACCGAGGGCATCGAACAGTCGCACGCGAGCGGCAGCGTGGGTCGTGGCGTTGGCTTCGTGCTCGAGACACTCGGCGGTGCGCACCGGATCGTTGCCATTGCGCGCGAGCTCGGCGAGCTGGTGCCACGCCGGGGCACAACGCGGATCGACGCGGACCGCTGCTTCGTAGTGCTTGGCGGCGTTCGCTGGCTTGAGCGCGCGGACCTCCGCTTGGGCCGCGCGCACCAGCCCGAGCGCCACGGCCGGCGCATTCGCGGGCGCGTCCGGATGCTCGGCGAGCGACGACAGGTGGATTGCGGCCTCGCGCCACAGCTTGCGCGCGAAGCAACTCTCGCCGAGTGCGAGCGTGATCGATAGATCGCGTCGCGACAGGTGATGCGCCTCGTGCAGGAGCTGATGCGCCTCGTCGGCCTCGCCGAGATCGCGCGTGATCAGCGCGCAGCGGTGCACCAGGCGTGCGAGCTGCTCGGGTACCGCGTCGTCGGTCGCGTCGCCCAGCTTGCTGCGCAGGTGATCGATCGCGGCATGCTGGCGGCCACTCGACGCGAGTAGATCGGCGAGCGCCAGGTTCGCCTCGATGTTCATCGGATCGCGCGCGAGGATCTTGCGCAGCTTCTGCTCGGCACCGCCGGTGTCGCCGGCCGTCGCATCGGCTGCCGCTTGCTGCACGCCGAGCGACGTGCGGCTCTCGGTGAGCTCCATCGTGAACGAATCGTCGTCGGGAACCAGCTCGCTGGCGCGCTCGAACGTCTTGATCGCGCCGCGCAGGTCGCCGGCGGCACGCTGGCGGCGCGCCGACTCGATCAGGCGCTCGCGCGCGGGGGTGTAGTCCGGCGAGGCAGCCAGCAACTGGTCGAGCGCTGCATCGGCACCCGCGCGATCGCCGACCGTCTCGAGCGTCTCGACGAGGCGCATCCGCAGCGCCGCGATGTTGGCACCCGGCGCACCGTCGGAGACCGACTCGTGGATCCGCTCGGCGAGGACATCGGCAGCCTCGCGGCCACGGCCCTCGCGTGCGAGCACGGTCGCGTAATCGACGAGCCCACTCACGTCGTCAGGCGCGTGCTCCGCGGCGACCGCGACGAGGTTCGCGGCGGTGCCGGCGTCACCCGCTTGCTCGAACGCGCGAGCCTGCGCGCGCAGCAACACGGCCTTGTCCACACCGGTCGCTCGCTCGGCGAGGATGCCGCGCACGTCGGCGACTTCCTTCCAGCGCTGCAGCTCGGTGAGCAGCTCTTCGAGGGAGCGCCACGCTTCGGTATCGGTCGCGCGCAGCATCACGATCCGGCGATACACGGCGACCGCCTGGTCGAGCTTGCCAGCCTCTCGATACAGCTTGCCGGCGGCGCGCAGTGCTGCGCGGGCACGGTCATCACGCGCGAGCACGGCGACATGCTCGAACGCCTCGGCGGCCTTCACCGTCGCACCGGCGCGTCGATACAGCCACGCGAGTCGATCGTGGTGCTGCACCTGGTTCGGGCTCAGCGCGACCACGGCCTCCATCGCGGTGATCGTCTCGAGTGGTTGGTCGAGGTTCTCGTGTACATCGGCGAGCTCCTCGTAGAACGCGGCCGCAACCTCGGGGCGCTCGACCGATGCGCGTGCCTCGTCCGAGAGCAGGAGCGCGAGCTGTTCCCACGCCGACTGATCCGCGGCGAGTGCGCGCAGGCGGCGGCGGGCTTCCTCGTCGCCGGGGGCCGAGCGGACCGCGGTGATCGCGCCACGAAGCGCGTGGAGAGGATCGCTCGCGGCATCCCTCGCGATCGGGGGCGGCGGGATCTTCTGCCAGCGACGGGTGCGTTCGTCCTCGGCCACGCCAGACTGTAAAGCGCCGATGGGGGGCATGGGTGCCCGAGGGCCCCCACTTCTGGGCCGAGACTGCACACAACCGTGCGCGCCGGCGATGTAGATTCCGGGCCAAATGAAGCTTCGGCAGGTCCTTATCGGCGGCGGCGTGCTCTTGACCTCGACTCCCGCGCTCGCAGGCGGCCTGTTCGTGCCGGGCTCGGGGCCGGTGTCGACCTCACGCGCCGGCGCGTCGGTTGCGGCGGTCGACGATGGTGAGGCGATGGCGATCAACCCGGCCGGTTTCGCGAAGGCCGACGGCATCAAGCTCACGATCGGCGCGACGCTCATCAAGTACTACATGAGCTTCTCGCGCCGCGGCTCGTACGATCCGATCACGAACGAGGACCGCCCGTACGAGGGCCAGGACTACGCGACCGTCGAGAACAATCCGAAGCCGCCGCTCGGTATCGGCTCGTTCCAGCCGCTGCCTGTGATCGTGGTGTCGTGGGATCTCGGCGATCGCATTCCCGGGCTCACGACCGCCGTCGGGCTCTACACGCCGAGCGGCTATCCGTTTCGCGACATGAGCCAGGGCTTCGAGTTCGACGCGGTCGTCGATCCGAACACGGACTCGACGATCGCACCGCCGCCGACGCGCTACGACGTGTGGAAGCAAGAGAGCGCGCTGCTGCTCCCCTCGATCGCCTTCGCGTATCGAATCCTGCCGGAGCTCTCCGTGGGCGTTCGGCTCACCGCGGGCAACCTCAAGAGCAAGACGCAGGTCGTCGTGTGGGGCACGCCCGGGAACGTCGAGGAGGACATCAAGAAGGACGCGCTGTTCACCGCCGACGTGAAGGATGGCTTCATCCCGGCCGCGGGAATCGGCGCGAATTATCGCATCGGCAGGAACATCGAGCTCGGCGCGAACTGGACCTCGCCCGTAGCGATTCACGCGACCGGCACGGCGCAGAGCCTGCGTGGCTCGAGCGTCGACCAGACCCGCCAGGTCGGTCCGGTGCCCGACGCCGATGCGGTGTGCGAGACCGGCGGCACGATGGAAGCGCAGAAGGCGTGCATCTCGCTGCAGCTGCCGATGACCGCGACGATCGGCGCTCGCTACAAGATCGTCGATGAGGCCGACGAGGAGATCGCCGATATCGAGCTCGATGTGAACTGGGAGAACTGGGGCAAGACGTGCGACTTCTCCGACGCGAACATCGCGGACTCGGACTGCACCTCACCGGGCCAGTTCCGCGTACAGATCGATGCCGGCCTGTACTCGAACATGGGCACGAACTACGTCGACAAGATCAACAGCACGAACGGTGCGAACCAGGTCAACCTCGGCCTCAAGGACACCTTCGGCATCCGCCTCGGCGGTAGCTACAAGCACAAGATCGGCGATGCGAAGATCGTCGGTCGCGCGGGCTTCGCGTTCGATACGCAGGCAGCGAAGGACGGCTGGCTGCGCGCGAACTTCGACGGTGCCGCCCGTCAGACCATCGCGCTCGGCGGCGCGTACGAGACCAAGACGCTCGCCGTCAACGCGGGCTTCGGCTACATCCACGAGGGCACGAATTCAAACGCCGGCAACTGCAACCCGACCGAGGCGTCGCTTGGCTGCAACAACGGCTCGATGAACCCGCCCGAGGATCGTACCGGTCCGGATCCGACGAACCCGCTGCTCACGCCCGACACGCAGTTCGAAAATCCGTACAACCAGGGCTCGATCAAGTCGCACTACTTGATGTTCATGCTAGGCATGTCGAAGCGATGGTAACGATGCGCTCGATCGTGATCGGAGTCGTGTTCGCGGCGTGCTCCCGAGCGGCGCCGGTGTGCCCTCCAGCCCCCGTTTCGCCGCCAATCCCAACCTCTACTGACGCCACGGCGGACCTGCTCGCCCGCGGATGTGCGATCTCCGCGATCGTGATATCCGACGCGATCAAGACCGATCAGCTGCTCGCGTACGACATCGCACGCCAGAGCAAGCTCGGCGACGCACTGTCTGACCCGAAGCGCTTGACGGCTGCGATCGAGAACACGCTGAAGGCCTCGGTCGCCGGTGCCAACCCGGCGCTGTGGGTCGTTGCCGAAGCCGGCCGCGCAATCGCATCCTCGCGGCCGATCGCGAGCGAGTTGCTCACCGACCCGATGATCGGCGAAGCCCTGACCCATACCCGCGCTGTGTGGAAGGTCGACGGCCAACCGGTGCTCGTCGTGGGCGTGCCCGTCGTGGGTCCGAAGTCACGCGCGATGTTGTTGATCGGCCGCGCCCTCGACAGCACCGTGATCACCAATTTGCAGCAGTCCGCACGTGCCACGATCACGCTTGCCGATCAGGCACCGGCCGGCGTCGACCCCACGTGTCAGCCGATGGGAAACGTCGCGGCGTTCTCGGTCGCGAGCGCGGTGTTCGTGCTCACCGACCCGACGCGCTAGCATCGTGTCGTGCCCATGAACTGCGCCGGGCTCGTGCTCGCGCTCGCTACGCTCAGCTGCAACTCGTCGCCGCCGCCACCTGCACCGCGCGAACAACCACCGACCGTGCCAGTGGTCGTCGCCGAGCCCCGGCCGCCGAACCCGCGGCCCAGCAAGGAGCTTCGCGATGCACTCGCACTCGACGGACCCGACGCACCGACGGCTGTGGACCCGCGCGAGGAGACGCGCCTTGTCGCTCACTCCTTTACCGAGCTTCAGGTCTATCGCGTCGCGAACGGCAAGCTGACGCTCGAGGCCCGCACACCGATCGAGAAATTCTGGACGGTGCGGAGCTGGGCGTGGGCCAACGCGAACGAGCTCGTCGTGCTGCTCGGCAACGGCGTGGGCAAGCCGGACTATCAGCTCGTGTGGTTTCGCGACGGTGCGTTCAAGCCGCTCGCAGCACCGGCGGAGAAGTCGTTCATGACGACGACCGCTCCGCCGGGGCACGGCGACGATCGACTGTTCGCGACTCAGAGCGGCGAGGTGTGGTGGCACAACTGTCGAGCCAGCCAGGAGCGCGAGCCGCATCGCTGCATCAAGCACGTGTCGGTGCGCGTGCTCCCCGAAGCATCCGCCCCCGCTCATCCCCCGGCGGAGCGCGCACCGAGCACGACGCTGGTCCCGCCGCCGCCGTGCCCGCGCCTCGATCTGAAGAAGGCCGAGTGGGTGTCCTTGAGGCCGCCGGTTGCCCGCCTCGGTCAGGGCGAGGCCGCGCGATTCGTCGTCGGCTGCAAGCCAACCGAAGCGTGGGCCGAAGGAATCGTGCGCGGTCCGCGCGGCTTCTGGTCGTTGCTCGACGCGCAAGCGGAGAACATCGAATCGAAGCGCGGCCTGATCGTGCTGTGGCACACGCGGAGCCTCGGCGTGTTGCCCGAGGTCGAGGCGCTCGGGTTCTCGCCTTAGTGGATCACGATCCCGCGCGGTAGCTTGATGTCGATACCGCCGGGCTCGTCGCCGCCCTTGCGCTCGGCGATCTTCAGCAGCTGCAGGTTCTCGAGCGTGTTGTCGTCGATGAACGTGCCGCGCTCCGGGATGGCGATCGAGCTGCCGCCGAGCTCGGGGATGAACATCAGCGCCTTGCCGTTACCGTTGTAGCCGAGCTGCACGAACGCGTCGGGCTCGAACTTCATGCACTGCTTCTCGCAGCAGAAGAACGTCTTCTTCACCCGATAGAAACCCTCGGGCGGCAGCGGGCGCAGCGACTTGTAGTCGAACTCCTTGGGCAGCACGGTGCCGTTGGACTGGAACCGCGCACGGTTGCCGTTCCAGGCCTCGGGCAGGTAGACGCCGGGTCCCGGGTCTCCGTGGTTGTGGAAGTAGACAAGACGGCCGGCTTCGATCGAGCCGATCGGCTTCGCGGTTCGGTACAGGCCACAGGGGGGCAGGTCGGTGCTCACGCCGTGATAATACGTGCAGACGATGCGGATCGTCAGCGCTCACGTCAAACGGCCTGTCGAAGCCTGCTGGCGCGTGTTCACTGATTTCGAGGCCACCCTGCGCTGGGTGCCCGGCCTCAAGTCCGCCCAGCTCGTCACGTTCGACCTCGAGGGCCTCCCCGAGGAGGTCCGCTACGAGTTCGTGGCCGGCCTGCGCTACTCGCTCGCTTATATGTACGACACCGAGAACAATGTCGTGCGCTGGGAGCCCGTCGACGAGGAGGGCAAGCGGGGCGGCGTGCGTGGCTTTGCCCGCTTCGAGCCGACGGGCGGCGGCACACATGTGACCTACGCGCTCGAGCACGACGTCGGTCGCAAGGCAGCCGAGCGCGCTCTCGATGATCCGCAGTTCGTCGTCGACGCGTTCGCGCGCTTCATGCACGACGACGCGGCGTAGTGAGGTAGTTCATTCGGCGCAGATCTTGAGGTCGAACGTACCGTTGACCTCGTTCTGGCCGTCGTACGTGCCAACCAGGCCGCCCTTGACCGACGTCGCGCTGACCTCCTCGACGATGATGCGGCCGTCGAACGAGATGAGGTTCTGGCTGTCGCCGACGACGAACGTCATGTTGCGCTGCGTGCCCATCGGATAGTCGCCGGGCGCCTTCGGGATCGAGACGATCAGGTGGTCGCCGCTCGGCGCCGAGAAGCCGCACTGCGAGTACGCCGCCGGATAAAACTCGGCGAAGAAGTCGTCCTCGCCCTCGGACAGAAACGCATTGGTCTCGCCTGCGGCGAAGGTCCACGCCTGGCCACCGACGGTGCCGGACAGGGTCTGGGTCATATCGATCTCGGCGGAACCACCATCGGTTCCACAACCAACGAGAGCGGCCGAGAGGAGCGCGGAAGCAGCAAGGAGTTTGTTCATGCTGCGTGTGACGTGGGCGGTTGCCGACATGGGAGCTTTATTTTACTGCTTCTGCAGCACGATCTCGGCCTTGCTGACGCCCGTCGGTAGCGCGGTGTTCGTTGCCAGCGCAGGCAGCACGACCTCGAACGCGAACGGTCGCTCGCTGTAGATCGCGAAGAACCGCTCGGCACCGGGCGTGGCATCGAGCTCGATGGCGCCGGGCACGAGCCGATTCGCCGGATCGAACAGGATCGGCCTGGTCCCACCGTCGGAGTGATAGACCGAGGGCTGGCCCGTTCCGTCGATGCCAACCACGGCGACGAAGCCCGGCTTCACGCCACCGAGCTCGAAGCGGATCTTGTCGCCCGCGTGCACGGTGTCGCCGCTCTCGAGCCGCTTGCTGCCCTCGCCGGTCGCGAGGTGCACCACGAGCGAGATGTCGTCGCCCTTCACGGACAGCTCGTCGGGAGACGGCGCGCCATCGTCGGTCCGTCGGATCACGACGAGGATCACCGCGGCGGCCGCAGCGAGCGCACTCGCCGGAATCAACCACCGCAACCAAGATCGCTTCCCGGGTGTCATGCGTTCGACCCGCTGATGGATCCGCTTGACCTCCATATCGATATCGACCGAGCGCAGGAATGCCTCGCTCTCGGCGCGCAGCTCGCCGAGCCGTGCGCGATCTCCGTCGGTGGCGAGCGCAAACCGTGCCTCGGGCAGATCGCCGGCGAGGTGACGCTCGAGCTCGAGATCGGTGAGCTTGCGATCGGCGCTAGCCATCGCTCACCTTCTTCTTCTTCATGTCGTCGTCGTAACCAAGGCGTGCCGCACGCTTCTTCACGTGTTCCTCGAACTTGCCGAGGATCTTGCCGACCGTCTTGCGCGACATATCGAGGGACTCTGCAATGCCGTCCTGGGTGTAGCCGTCGAGATGATGGAGCACCGCCACGGTCAGCTCCTCTTCGGTGAGGCCTCGCGTGAGCAAGGCGAGGTCGTGCAGCTTGTCCACGCGATGTGGCTCGGTACCCAGGTCGCCGGCCCGCACCTCGGGGTCGAGCTCCTCCTCGGTCGCGGTCTTGCGACGGCGCAGACGATCGATCGAGGCGTTGGTGGCGATCCGGTACAGCACGGTGAAGGGTGCAGCGCGATCGAAGGTGTTCCGCGACGATAGGTAGCGCGCGAACGTCTCCTGGACGAGGTCGCGGGCCTCCTCGGGATTGCGCACGATGCTGTTGCACCGCCGCTGCAGTGCCGGCGCGTGCCGTCTGTACAGCTCGGCGACGTCATCCCCTTGCCCGCCGGGCGAAGCCATCTCTCATGTGATGCTAGACGAACGAGCTTCGAGAAGTGGGAAGTCTTGTTCACCAAAGCCAACCGAAATGCAGGATTGGCATCACCTGCGTCGCCCGCTTGCCATCCTCTTTCTCGTAGACCATCAGCGCGAGCCCTAGCTCGGTCGTGAATCCGACCCCACTGGCGTACTGGGCGCCGATCTCGCCGCGCAGCATCCGGCCGTAGACCTCGGCGTGGTTGAATGCCGCGCCGTTCATGGTCCCCATGATCTCGGTCGGCTCGCCGACGCCCAGCTCCGCAAACGAGATGTGCCCGCCAATCCCCACGAACGGGCTCCAGCGCGACGGGAACGGCGCGATGATCACGCCAGCGTCAAGACCCGGGCCCACGCCGTCGACGGCGATCCGCGGCATGATCATGCTCTTGAAGATCATCGAGAAGGTGACCGCGAGCACCCCGCGGCCGCTCACCAGGTCGAGCCCGAGGCCATAGCGCTTGGTCGTGCGCGGGTTGTTCTTCACCTCGCGGTCGATTCGCTGCTTGGCCTCGAACGTGGCCTGAGCCCGCGCGTCGAGGTCGCCGAGGCGCTTGTACCAGATCACGAACATCGGGTCCTCGGTCAGCCCTGGGTCGGCCTTGATCGCGTCGTTGAGCGCGAGCCGCTCGCGCATGTGATCGCCGACGCGCTCGTAGGCCTCGGCGATTCGCACCAGCGCACGGGCACGGCCACGCCACGCGACCATGTCGTCATTCTGCTCGCGCAGGAGCGCGTCGAACATCTCGAGGGCGGCCTGCGCCTGACCCGCGGCGAGGATGCCGAACGCCTGGGTGCGGCGGTAGTCGCGCCGATCCTCGGGCGCCATGTCATCGACGCTGCCCTTCACGATGCCCTGGGACAGCGCTTCCTTCTTGTACGTGATGCTCTCGATCGCGGCCTTCTCACCGGCGGCGAGCACGAGCTGGCCGACCTCGAGCCGGTCATGGAGGACCTTCTTCACCTTGTAGGTCCCGGGCGCGAGGGTGAGCTCGACGTCGCGACCCTTGTCGGCGCGCGCCTCGGCGACCAGGCGCCACTCGTTCTTGTCGAGCACCACGTACTTGGTGTCGCCCTTGGGAACTTTCACGCGCGCCGTCTTCGCCGACTTCAGCTGCGCGAGCACGAGCTCGCCCTGACCCGACAGCTCGTAGCGAAATGCGGGACGCTGCGCGACGCCCGCGGTCGCCGTGTCAGCGCGCGTCCGTGCGTATGCATAATGATAGGCCTCCGACACGGTGACCTGATTGTCCCCATCCTCGTCGGCGCCGCCGCGTAGCGCGGAGACCAGGTGATGGGTGAACACCGAGCCCTGCAGCGCGCGTGATTCCTGCGACAGCTCGTCGGCGCCACTGCTCGTGAGCATCACCATGCCCGACAGCTTCGGGCTGTCGACATCGACGACGAACTCGTCGACGCCCTTGCCACCTTTGCGGGTGACCGCGCCTGATTTGCACGCGTCGATCACGCCGAGCTTGAGCGTCGAGGGCAGCGCGCGCAGCGTCTGCTGTAGCTCCTTGAACGTGAGCGGATCGCCGCGCAGGTGCACGTGCTGGTCGTCGGCGTGGCCGGAGTAATAGAAGAAGATCAGGGTGTCTTCGCCGCTCGCCTTTGCGATGCGCGCGAGGTCGCGCAGCGTGGAGCGCACCTCGGACGTATCGGGATCACGCAGGATCGACACGCGATCTGCGTCGAAGCCGCCGAGCGCGACGAGGACATCGCGGAGGCGCTCCGCATCGTTCTCGGCGTAGCGCAGGGGGCGATCCGACGACCAGCCCGGATTCGCGCCGATCAGAACCGCATAGCGCTTCTCTGCGTGGGCCGCTGAATGGGTCACACAAAGCACCGCGAGTACGAACAAGCACACACGCATTAATAAAGTTCCCAGTGTGGGAGGTGGCCTCGTCTTACCACCGCGAAAGGAAACTGACCCATGAAATCCGCTGCCCTCATCATCGCCGTACTGACCACCGCTTGTGTGAACTCCTCGACGCTGCAGACCGCCAAGGCCCTGGACCCGGGGAAGCAACGCATCCTCGTCGGAGGTGGCTACTATGCGAGCCCCTCCCTCGACGCTGACGCCAGCGAGACGGCGGGCGAGGACGTCGCCCTCAAGATGCCGTACATGGAGATCGGTTACCGCCGCGGCCTCGTCAAGCAGGTCGAGGTCGGCGCGAAGGTCACGATCCCAGGCACCGCAGGTCTCGACGCCAAGTACGAGCTGCTCAATGACGGCAAGTTCGCGGTCGCTGCCGGCGCGGGGCTCGGGTACCTCAAGCTGACCTCGGGCAGCGAGGGAGCGGAGACGTCGACCACGCTGATCGACGCGACCATTCCGGTCTACGCGAGCTACGACCTCTCGAAGTACCTCGCGGTCTACGCATCGCCGAAGTACGTGCTGCGCTACGCGAAGAGCACGGACGAGATGATGGAGAGCGCGAGCGGCATGAACCACCTGATGGGTGGAACGCTCGGTACCAAGCTCGGCAACAACACCGGCTTGTTCATGGAAGCGTCGTACCTGAAGTCGGTGTCGTCTGACTTCGACTCGTTTCAGGTCAACGGCTCGTTCTTCTTCTAATCGAACACGACGGTCTTGTTTCCGTGCACGAGGACGCGATCCTCGAGGTGCACGCGGAGGGCAGCGGCGAGCACGCGCTTCTCGAGATCGCGGCCTTTGCGGGTCAGATCATCGACGGTGTCGCGGTGCGAGCACTTCACGACCTCCTGTTCCAGGATGGGTCCCTGGTCGAGCTCCGAGGTCACGTAGTGACTGGTGGCGCCGATCAGCTTCACGCCGCGCTCGAATGCTTGCCGGTACGGGTTCGCCCCGATGAATGCCGGCAAGAACGAGTGATGGACGTTGATGATGCGCGTCGGGAATCTCTCGACGAACCCTGGTGACAGGATCTGCATGTAGCGCGCGAGAATGATCAGCTCGATGTTCGCGGCGCGCAGCAGACCGATCATCTGCGCCTCCTGCTGTCCTTTCGTGTCCTTGGTGACCGGCAGGTGGCGAAACGGGATGCCGAAGTGCGCCGCGCAGTCGGCAGCGTCGGGGTGATTCGAGACGATCAGCGAGATCTCGCACGGCGGTAAGTCGCCAGCGCGATGGCGCACGAGCAGGTCGTAGAGGCAGTGCTCGTACTTCGAGACCAGGATCGCGACGCGCTTCTTGCGATCGCCGTAGAGCCGGAAGTCCATGCCGTGCTGTGCGGTGACCGCGCGCACGCCCGCCTCGAATCCCGCGCGATCGGAGGTGAGCTGGCTGAGGTCGAAGCGAATGCGCTGAAACAACATGCCGCCGCCGAGGTGCTGCGCAGAATCGACGACGTGCACGCCGTGCTCGTCGAGGAGCTGGGCGAGCGCCGCGTGGACCCCGCGCTTCTCGGGACCTGCGACCATCAGCGTTCCCAGCTCGCCCTCGGAACGCGAGCTGCGCAGCGAGGATTTGCGGGCGGACGTCGCGACGACAGAGATATCGAGCGGCGAGACAACGGACTCGTCGCTCCACGTGTTCATGGTCATAGGCAACCTGGCTTGAAGATCTTCTTGCGGCCTTCGAAGTAGAACGGGGTCGAGCAGTCGAGCGTTGCCGCCACGGCCTTGGGCGGTGCCGGCGCTGCGGTGTGCACGGGTGGTACAGGTCGCGGTGGCTGCGGCCGCACGTAACGCGTGCGGAGCGCGGGCTGCTTCTTCGGTGCGGCGGGCAGCTGCGGTTCGATGTATGGCTCGTCGTCGACGGCCTGGCGCGACACGGGCGCGGGCGTCGCCACCGTCGCGGGAGCGGCGGCCGGCGCCGGCGCGGTGCTCGCGGCGTGGCCCGGGGCCGTTGCCGTATCGAGATCGCGGTCGAGGAACATCACCGTCGCAACGAGCGTGACGACGAGCGCAGCGATGAGCGCGTTCGGGATCCTGCCGAGCAGTGGCGGCGGTGATACCCGCGGCACACCATCCGGCTCGGGCGCTGCGGTGATCGGGACCTCGGCCGGTACCTCGAGCAGCGGCTCGCCCCGCACGAACAGGTGCGCATTGCGACGCCAGCTCGCCTCTTCCTCGGCGATCACGCGCTCGCGCTCGTCGAGAAACTCCTGGCCGACCGCGCGCAGCCACGCGGCAACATCGGCCGGCGGTGCGATCGGCACGGCGGCCGCGATCGCCTCCTCCATCTCCGCCGCGGTCTGCCAGCGGCGGCGCGCGCTGACGTCGAGCGCCTTGCGGATCACGGGCTCGATCGCTTCGAGTTGACTCCAGCGGTACGCGCCAGTGAACGAGCGCGCGACATCGACCGCGGGTCGCGAGGCGCCATCGCCCGTGGGTCGCATCCCGTCGGCCTCGACGTTGGCCGCGAGC
>JBBQFU010000038.1:0-40719 GCA_038322185.1 Haliangiales bacterium | reverse complement strand
AGCGCCTGCTCGGCTTCCAGTCTGCTCGATCGCGCCAGCGCCGCGAGTGCGCGTGCACCGGTCGCAGCGGCGTCGGTCCCTGCGCCGAGCTCGGCGAGTCGCTTGCCATCGCGTAGCGCACGGGCAGCGACCGCCGACAGTGTTGGATCGGCGACCGCGGTCAACGGTGCGAGGAGCACCGTCACCGACGGCACGCTGAGCGCCGTCGCCGGGACTGCATCGGCGAGCGCGGCGGCTGCCTCGGTCGGATTCGCGCGTAACCGCAGCGCCACCGCGTACGGCCGCAACAGGCCGAGCGGAAGGTCCGCGACGCTGCGCTTGGACAGCGCGCACGTGGTGACCGCTTGCTCGACCACGCCCTTGGCGAGCGTGACCACATCGCCATCGCCGCCGCGAACGTAGGAAATCGCGCGGCTACCGTCGGCATTCAAGATCGCGAGCGTGAGCCGCAGGCCGGTGCCGTCGCGCGAAAGCTCGCTGATGATTGCGTGCTGGGCGTTCGCCTTCGCGAGCAGCAGCGTGGCGTTGCCGATCGTCAGGTCCGGCGGAAGGGCGATCAGCGTGGCGTCGTCGCCGGCGAGCGCGCTGTGAACGAGCAACGTGACCGCGGCCGCCTCGTCAGCAACGTCGGCCTCGGCGTGAACGTCACCGAGCGCAATCGTGCGCCCCGCTTCTGCGGGCCCCCACCCGAGCAGCACCACAGCGAGCACGACGACGCAGCGGCAGCACCCCACGCCAAGATCCTACAACGGCACAAGGCGCGCCGCGGGGCGGGCGGCCTCCGACTGGAGGACCTGGGATCGTTTTGTGCGTACGCAGGTTGCGTACGCAGCGCTCAGCCCTCGGCGGACGCTTCTTCGTCCTTACCGTGGCACTTCTTGTACTTCTTGCCGGAGCCGCACGGACATGGATCGTTGCGACCGACCTTGGGCCGATCGCGCTTCACCGGTGCGGTGGTGGCGCCATCGCCCGCGGTCCGAGCCTGCTTGGCCGTGCGCTTGGCAGCCCGCTCCTCGCCCTCGAGGCCCTCCATCTCCTCGTCGTCCTCGTTCTTGTCGGCGACGCCGCGCTCGATCATCTGGCGCTCCTTCTGCTGGAGTGCCGGGATGGCCTCTTCCTCGCGCTTGATCTGCACGTGGAAGACCTTCTTGATCACGTTCTCCTGGATGCGATCCATCATCTCGGAGAACAGCGTGAAGCCGACCTTCTTGTATTCCTTCTTCGGATCCTTCTGCCCGTAGCCGACAAGGTTGATGCCTTCACGGAGCGCATCCATCGTCTTGAGGTGCTCGATCCACTGCTGGTCGATCTCCTCGAGGTAGAAGTGGCGGAGGAAATACATCATCCACGCGCGTGACAGATCCTTCTCGCGCTTGGCGAGCTGCTTCTCGATCATCGGCCACACCTGGGTGGCGGCCTCGTCGGGCGTGCCCTGGTCGAGCTCGAGCGGGATGTCGTACGCCTCGGAGAGTGCGTCCTCCAGGTTGTCCCAGTTCCACTCGTCCTCGGCCTGCTCGGGATCGAGGACCTTCTCGATGATGCTCGACAGCTGCGTGTACGAGAGATCGTAGAGACGTTCGCGCTGCTGGATCAGCGACGCGGCGACCGTCACAGCCGCGTACTCGAGCAGCTCCTTGTCGTCACCGTCGAAGCGCTTCTCGAGATCGAGGAGCGTACCGAACTGACGCCACACCTCGGCGCGCATGATGCGCCAGCCCGGGCGGGTGTCGCCGATGTTCTCGCCGCGCGCTTCCATCTCCGCGCGCTCTTTGAGCTTGGACTTGATCGACTTGATCATCTCGGCGAGCGGCTTCTCGACCTCGGGACGGATCGTCTCCTGGGTCCAGTCGCCACTGCTCGTGACCGGCTCGGGAGCCGGCAGGCCCTTGGTCTTGTCGGTCTCGGTCTGCTCCGGGTGGTAGCGACCCTCGAGGATCTGGCGGCGCAATCCGTAGATCGTCTTGCGCTGCTGGTTCATCACGTCGTCGTACTCGAGGACGTTCTTGCGCTGATCGAAGTTGCGGCCTTCGACCTTCTTCTGCGCGTTCTCGATCGAGCGCGTCACCATGGGCGACTCGATGGGCACATCTTCCTCGAGCCCGAGGCGCTCCATGAGGCCGGTCATGCGGTCGAGGCCGAAGATGCGGAGCAGGTCGTCCTGCAGCGACAGGTAGAACCGCGAGCTACCCGGATCGCCCTGGCGACCCGCGCGACCGCGGAGCTGGTTGTCGATACGGCGCGACTCGTGGCGCTCGGTGCCGACGATCTTGAGACCGCCTGCCTTGAGCACTACCTGGCGCTCTTCCTCGCACTGCTTCTTGAAGTCGATGATCAGCTCGGCGAGGCGCTTGTCCTCGTCGAAGTCGGGAACGCTCGAGCCGCGATACGGGCTCGCCTCGGCACCGTCGCCACCCTCGGGCACGTCGGCGTCGCCTGCGGGCTTGGCACCCATGGCCTGCTCGGCGAGCTTCTCCTTCTCCTCGGCGAGCGCATCCTTGGCCATCGCCTCGGGGTTCCCGCCGAGCAAGATGTCGGTACCGCGACCGGCCATGTTCGTGGCGATCGTGATCGCACCCTTGCGACCGGCCTGCGCGACGATCGATGCCTCGCGCTGGTGGTGCTTGGCGTTGAGCACGTTGAACGGCAGGCCCTTCGAGCGCAGCACGTTGGACAGGACCTCGGACTTCTCGACGGAGACCGTACCGACGAGCACGGGCTGGCCGCGCTTGTAGCAATCCTCGATGTCGAGAGCGACCGCGCGGAACTTGCCTGCTTCGTTCTTGTAGACGAGGTCCGGGAAGTCTTTGCGCGCGATGGTCTTGTTGGTCGGGATGACCGTGACTTCGAGCTTGTAGATCTGGTGGAACTCCGCCGCTTCTGTATCGGCCGTACCGGTCATGCCGGACAGCTTGTTGTACATGCGGAAGTAGTTCTGGAATGTCACCGTCGCGAGCGTCTGGTTCTCTTCCTCGACGTCGGTGCCTTCCTTGGCCTCGATCGCCTGGTGCAGACCATCGGACCAGCGGCGACCCGGCATCTTTCGGCCGGTGTGCTCGTCGACGATGATGACCTTGCCCTCCTCGACGAGGTAGTTGACGTTGCGCTTGTACAGCGTGTGCGCGCGCAGCGCCTGGTTCACGTGGTGAACGAGCTGGATGTTGTTCGCGGCGAACAGGTTCTCGACGCCGAGCAGCTTCTCCATCGCCTCGACGCCCTCGTCGGTGAGCATGGCGGAGTGCGCCTTCTCGTCGACGGTGTAGTCGACCTCGCGCTTGAGGCGCGGGATCAGGCGGTCGACCTTCACGTACAGCTCACCGCTGGCCTCGGCCGAGCCTGAGATGATGAGCGGCGTGCGCGCTTCGTCGATGAGGATCGAGTCAACCTCGTCGACGATCGCGTAGTTGAGGCCGCGCTGGACCATGCGGTCCGGCGAGGTCTTCATGTTGTCGCGCAGGTAGTCGAAGCCGAACTCGTTGTTCTGGCCGTAGGTGATGTCGCTGTTGTATGCGGCCTGGCGCTCGTAATCGTCGAGGCCGTGAACGACCACGCCCGTGGTGAGGCCGAGGAAGCCGTGGATCCGGCCCATCCACTCGGAGTCGCGGCGGGCGAGGTAGTCATTGACGGTGACGACGTGCACGCCCTTGCCGGACAGCGCGTTCAAGTAGCAGGGCAGGGTGGCGACGAGCGTCTTGCCTTCACCGGTACGCATCTCGGCGATGCGGCCGTTGTGGAGGATGATGCCGCCGATCATCTGCACGTCGTAGTGCCGCATGCCGGTCGCGCGGACGCTGGCCTCGCGGGTGGCGGCGTACGCCTCGGGGAGCAGCTCGTCGAGCGTGGCCCCCTTGTCGATCTTGCTCTTCAGCTCACCCGTGACGGCTTTGAGCTCCGAATCACTCTTGGCCTTGAACGTCGGTTCCAGGTCGGCGATCCGCTGTACGAGCGGCTGCAGCTTGTTCAGCTCGCGTTGATTCTTGCTGCCGAAAATCTTCTGGATCAGTCCCATGGGGAGGCAGCGTTCTTACCACTTAAAGCCGCGTCAGGCCGGGCGAAAACTGCGCAGGAATGACCACCAATCCTTTCGGTAGTCGAACCTGGTCATGCAGCTAGCCACGCGCCGGTGGTCCTCATCGAGGATCTCCATCGGCAAGTGTGTCCAGCTATGGAGTAACCGGCGCAGCTGGATGTCCTTCTGGCCGACCAGCTCGTAGCGCTTGCCGTTGTCAGCGAGGAACGACAGCTCGTAGCGAATGATGCGCTGGCCGAGCGGGCGAATCACGATCGTGCCCTCCGCGTCGGCTGACTCGGCGAGCGGCGGTGCCTGCACGACTCCCGTGATCCGGGCTCGGCCGGTCTTCATATGGTCGCGCGTCGAGTCCGCGTGTACCTGGATGTCGAACCGCAGCGGGTGCTTGATCCCCGGCGACGCATCCATCTCGAACGTCCCTGCCATCGTTTCGGCGAACTCGAAGCCCATGCCCGAGCCTAGCTGTGCGCGCCGAAAATGCGAAGCGGCCCGGAAAGGGCCGCCACGCGCGTAACAGAGAATCGAGAGCGCTAGAGCTTACGAACCGTCGCTGCAGGTCGCGAAGCTGTAGCTGTCACACACGCACGAGGTCGAGCCGGCAGCGCAGGGCGCGTTGTTGTTGTTCGGGTTACGGCAGTTGATACCCGTGTACGAGAGCGAGCAGTTGCCGGCGCCGGCGCAGTCCGACTCGTTCGTGAAGGCCTCGCAGCCCGGGGCCATGCCGCAGGTGTTGATCGCCTGGCACTCGCCCGTGTAGCAGCTCGTGAACGGGCTGATCGTTGCGACCGAGCCCTCGGGGCAGCTCGGACGACCGAGGTTGCAGGTCACTGGACCGCCACAGTCACCCGCGGGGTCGATGCCCGGGAGGCACGTGGTGCGATCCTCGTCGCAGTAGTTGTAGCCCTGGTTCGCGGCTTCCGCGTTCGACGCGCAGGTGCACGTCGCGTCGCACTTGAGCGTGTCCGGGTTGCAGTAGCTACCGATCGCGCAGTCGTAGTCGGTGACGCACGAGGTCTCCGGCTCGATCGGCTCGCACGAGGCGCGCATCTCGTTACAGGTGTATCCGTTGCCGCAGTCCGAATCCTGCGTGCAGAAGCCCGCCTCTTCGCAGATGCCGTCGCCGCAGTAGCAGCCGGCAGCGCAGTCCGTGCTGTCCTTGCACTCGAAGCCACCGGGCTGCTCGCCCGGGGTCATGCCGGCCGGACACTCGGGGCCGCTCCAGTAGCAGTCCTCGTCGTTGCACTCGTAGTAGCCGTCCTGACCGCAGTAGGTCCAGGAGCCGCCACCGCGACCGTTATCGTTTTCGCCGAAGTAGAGCTGACAGCCGGCGAGCGTGGCCATCGCGACCAGCAGGGGGATTGAGTGCTTCATCATTGGGAGTCGGGTTCCTCTCGAAGGGGGCGTGCGGTAGCGGGAAGCCAAAGCAGCCCTCGTGCCATCTCGGCAACGGGATCGAACTGCTCGATTCTGCTCCAACGTTTCCCGGTCTGCACTCGATAAAGTGGGGAACGAGTCGAGGGTCCTGGCGAATTTCCGGGCATTTTTGTCAGAGAGTCGTCGCCCGGCGGCTTCGCGACAGACACCTACCACCTCCCGGGAGCACCGGAGTGGAGTTCAGGTGTGAACGCCGGGCTACACGAGGTGTGGCGCCGGGATACGGCTTGGGCCGGCAAATCGTGATCGGATTCGCCAGCTTGCTCGATCAGGTGCCAGCCGTCGTCGAGCTTGACCGCATTCCATGCGTGGCCCTGGCTCGTGTCCCACGGGTCGTCGCTGACCGCGAGCCGGCGCTCCGAGTCGCGGATGTAGCCGGTGACGTAGGCGATCTCGATACCCGCCGCCTTGCCGAGGGCGGTCATCAGGCGCGCGTAGCCCTCGCACACGCCGGAGCGCCGCGCGAACACGACCTCGGCGGTCTGCGCCGCCTCTACCTACATGTCGATCAGGCGCGATCTTGGACCGCGTGGATCGTATCGCGCAGCCCGTGCCGCGCCCGGAACCCGAGCTCGGCGGCGGACCGGCGGCCATCCACCATGCAGACGTATCGGATGAAATCGAGCTCGGCGACCGGGAAGCTGGAGATCCCCAGGCGAAATGCCAGACCCAGGAGCGGCTTGGCCAGCGGGTGCGGGATCAGCCGCGGCTCGCGCCCGAGCTCCCGCAGGATGGCAGACAGCGGCACCTCGCCGGGACCCACGATGTTGTAGATGCCGCGGCGGCCGGGTGCGAGCGCGGTCACGATCGAGTCCGCGACATCCTCGACATGAACGAGCTGCACCATCGGATCGAAGCCGAGCAGCGTGGGCGGACGCTCGATCCGTAGATAGTTCGAGGGCGCGTTGTGCACCGGCCCGACCATGTGGACCGGCCGCAAGATCACCGTGTCGGTCTCGCGGGCGCGCCACAGAAACGTCGACACCAGGTGATCGATCTCGACCAGATCGCGCATCTGCGGGAAGCGCTGAGCCGCGAGCAGCGGTGCGTCCTCGGTCAAGAACTGCGGGTTGTCGGGGCGCGGTCCATAGACATTCGCGCTCGAGAGCAGCACGACCTTCGGCACGCGATAGGCCTGGCAATACTCGAGCAGCTTCGTGGTGCCGGTGATGTTCCACGAGTACAGCTCGGCCGGCCGCGCGCGGGGATCGTGCATCACGCCGAGGTGAACGAGCGCATCGACATCGCCGGCGCGGAACACGTCGCGCGCCTTCTTGCTGCGCAGATCCACCTGATGATGCTCGATGTCCTTCGGGCGGCCCTGCATCGGGCGGCGATCGAGGCCCACGATGTGCCAGCCGAGCTCGTGATGGAGCCGCCGGGCCACGATGTGCCCGAACCGGCCGCTGATGCCGGTGATCACGACCTTTCGCGGTCGCTCACCAGAAGACATGTTGGCGCTCGCGCAGGCCGACGTGAATCATCGACTGGATCGTGTTGCGGACTTGCTTGACCTTGTCGTCGAGGACCTCATCGTCGTCGTCGGGATCGCCGGAAAACCGCATCGGCTCACCGAAGTAGAGCCGGTACTTCACGGGCAGCGGCCACGGCGCGACGAACGGCGGATACGGCACGATCGGTAGCGATGGCACGCGGAGCAGCTTTGCGAGCGGCTTCAGATTCACCGCGGGTGCCTGCTCCTCGGCGCCGATCACCGCGACCGGCACGATCGGCGCACCCGTCTCGAGCGCGAGGCGCATGAACCCCTTGCCGAACTCGGCGAGCTGATAGCGCTTCGAGAACGGCTTGGAGATCCCGCGTGCGCCCTCGGGGAACACGAGCACGGCCTCCTCGCTCGCGAGCAACCGGCGCATGTTCTCGGGCGTGCCGGTGATCTGGCCCCAGCGCGAGAACAGATATGACGCGAACGGAACCGTGGGCACGAAGAACTCGACCATCGCGCGCACCAGGCGTGGCTGCTCCATCTCGAGGAAGCATGCGCTGCCGATCACGAGACCGTCGAACGGCAGCTGCCCCGAGTGATTCGAGACGAGGATCAGCGGGCCGGTCGACGGAACGTTCTCGATGCCATGCGCCTCGGCGCGGAAGTAGTGGCGATACATCCAGCGCGCCACGGTCGCTGCCACGCGGATCGAGTCGCGTGACATGCCGAACGGGTCGTAGCCGAACTCGTTGCCATGAACGACAAGCGCCTGCGTGCGGCCGGCGATATCATCGTCGGGCGTGTTCGCCCGGAGCTGGCGGATGCGGTCGAGCAGGCCCACGGAGCGCAGCATGCGTTAAGATGCCCACGATGAGCGAGAGCTTCGTGGATCTCAGTTATCGCGGGCTCGCGCTCGGCAAGCGAATCAAGCTGACCCAGGTTCGCCCGGGGACCGGCTATCTGGAGATTCCGACGCCGATGCCCGTCGGCACGACGATCGGTGTCACCACCGACGACGGTCTCGTGCTCGAAGCCACGGTCGCCGAGGTGCACGAGCAGGTCGGCGGTTCCGACCAAGCGCCGGGCATGCTGATCAGGCCCAAGCTCGACGTGCAGGCCGCCGAGAAGTGGTGGAAGGCGCGCGCCGATCTGCCGGCGACCAAGCCCGACAAGCCCGCTCCCGCCGCGGATGCTGGTGGCGTCGTCACCTTGAAGTCGCCGCGGATGACGGGCGAGACCGCGATTCCAGAGGTCATGGACGATGGGCGCAACACGGCGGTGATGGATGCGATCGAGAGTGATCCGGTCGACACGCTCGTCGCGGACGTGGGGCTGCATGACACCGATCCGGTGATGCCGGTGCTGCCGCGCGATACCGATTCGGCGCCGGCCGACGAGAGCAGCAGCACGACGATGATGGATGCCGTCGATCTCGCGGCACTCGGGCTGACCTCACCGTCGGGGCAGATGGCGGCGGTCAAGCCGGAGGACTACGCCGACGAGGAGAAGCCGGCCCCGGATGCCAGTGGGCCCGTCGGTAAGGCAAAGAAGCCGAAGAAGAAGCGTCGCTAGGCTCGTGAGGTTGCGATGACGGCAAATGCGCCCGGAGCGCCGGCCGCGCCAACAAAGGCGAGCGCACCGCCGCGCATGCGTCGCGGCGATACGCTCGGCATCGTCGCACCGGCGGGGCCCGCGAAGCAGGACCGGCTCGAGCGCGGGCTCGCGCGCCTCGGCGATGCGTTCGTGTTGCGGGTGGGCGCGTCGATCGCGGCGCCGCGATCGCCCGCCACGCCGAGCTATCTCGCGGCAGACGACGACGTTCGTGTCGCCGAGCTCAACGCGATGCTCGCCGATCCGGATGTTCGCGGGATCTTGCTCGCGCGTGGTGGCTACGGCCTGACGCGGATCTTGCCGCGGCTCGATGCCGATGCGCTGCGGCGCGATCCGAAACCGATCATCGGCTTTTCCGATGCGACTGCGCTGCTCGCGTGGGCGCATGCGAATGGCGTGCGCGGCGTCCATGGCCCCATGGGTGTGCAGATGGGGTCGCTGCCGGACAGCGATATTGCGGGACTGATCACGCTTGTTACCGAGGCGAAGGCACCGGGCCTGCGGCCGTGGCAGCTCGTTGCGCATGGGGCGGGGGAGCGGCGCGGTGCGCTGGTCTCCGGCAACCTGACGATGATGTCGATGCTCGTGGGCACGCCATGGGCGATGCCGCTGGCGGGCGCGATCGCGTTGATCGAGGAGGTGGGAGAGCGACCCTACGAGCTCGATCGTTACATCACGCAGCTGATCCAGACGGGGGCACTCAATGAGACCGCCGCGTTGATCGTCGGCGACCTCACGCGTTGCGTGGATGGGAACCCGCCGACGGGCATGCCGGATCCCGACGACGCTTCGTTGCAAGTCGTGCTCGAACGGGCCCGCGTGATCGGACTGTCGGTCGCGGTCGGCGCGCCGATCGGTCATGGCGATCGCAACGAGGCGGTGCCGTTCGGCGCCGATGCCATTCTCGATCTCGATCGCGGGACGATAGAAATTCTCGACCCGGCCGTCGCCTGACACGGTCGACGCGCCCGATCACTTCTCGAGCGCGGCCAGGTACCAGGGCTCTTCTTCGGCCTTCATGTTCGCCACGCGCATCTGGGCGGCATCGGTGTTCGCTGACAGACCATAGGACGCCTTGATCTCGCTCGCGTTGAAGCTCGCGGCGAGCTTGCGCGCGACATCGGCAAGGACGAGAGACGCGAGCCGCAGGCGCTTGTCCTGGTCAGGCCACGCGTGGGTCGGCGCGGCCTTGTCGACATAGACATCTTCGGTGTCGCGTAGCGCGGCGCGACCGAGCTTGTCGTCGGTGGCGAGCGCGCGCGCGTAGCCCGACACGAGCGGGATGAGATTGGGATCGTCGAAGCACTCGTTGCCGGGCTCGGTCCAGAAGCGCGACAGCATCGGTCTGGGGATCAGGGCGGCGGGCTGGCGGACCTCGCCCTTGATGATCACGAGGACCGGGGAGCGGCAGATCACGAGCTCGTCGCGCACGGTCGAGATGATGGGCTCCTGCTTGACCAGCTCGTTGGCGAGGCGACGAACGACCTCGTCGAAGTCATCACCGAGCTCGGCGCCCGTGGTGCCGAGGTAGCTGGGTTTCTTGAACCGATCGAAGAAGCCCACGCTCAGTGCACCGGCGAGTCTTCATCAGGGCCGAGCTCGATGCGGCCGTAGCGCTCCTCGTAGCGCTCGAGGTTCTTCTGAAGTGCGAGCAGCAGGCGCTTGGTGTGGCGCGGCGACGAGATCACGCGTGCCCGGACCTTGGCGCGACCGTTGGAAGGCTGGATGAAGGCGAAGTCCAGGACGAACTCATTCTCGGTGTGATTGAGCAGGACGAGGTTCGAGTACACGCCCTGCGAGATGTCCTCGTCGATCTGGACCTGGAGCTTGGGCGAGGGCGTGGGCGGCGGCGTCGATTCGTCCGACATGGTCGTCACACTACCTGACGATCACCTGCCGGTCCGTGCAGGTTTGAATCGAGATCAGCGGCGAAGCCGAATCACGAGGTGGCCACCAGACTGGCCACAGCGAGAACAAGGGGTGACAGGACTAGTTGCCAATCCGACGCCTGGCGCCACGTAAGGCCGCGTTTCCTCGTCGAGGAGATCCCGCAAATCGATGGCACCGAACATGCTCATAAGTTCGGATGCAACCGGAAGCCGCCTCGAACGTTCTGAGGAATGAGAGACACGGCCTCTCGGTTTGAAAACTGAAGATTCCGACGCGCGACGAAGCAGGTGAAAGTTTCGACTCGGTGGATGACTGGTGGTTCCCTCCCCCTCATCCCGCTGGTCTCCCCCACCACCTGAGGCAACAAGTAGTCTGTTTCGATCGGCGCCCAGGCCCTGCAATCCCCCTTGCAGGGCCTTTTTTTTTGTCCAACTTCGCCAATAGTCGGCCCTTGCGTGCCCTGGGACTCGACGTCGGCCAAAAGACCATTGGTGTAGCTGTCACCGACGAAGCGGGTATTGCCGCGCACCCGCTCCGGGTAATCGCGCGCTCGGGCACACCGAACGACGTGTCGACAATCCAGACACTGGTTGTCGAGCTCGACATCACCGATATCGTGATCGGGATGCCGTTCGAGCTCTCCGGCAAGGTCGGGCATCGCGCACGCCGGGTGCTCGAGCTCGCGAAAGTTTTGCAGGCCGCGCTCCCGGTGGTGAAATTTCACGAGCAGGATGAGCGTTTCACCACCGCCGAGGCGCAGCGCATCCTCCTGGATGCCGATCTGTCACGGGCCAAACGCAAGGGCGTGATCGACCAGCAGGCGGCCGCGCTCATTCTCCAAGGCTGGCTCGACGTGCAGAAGTCCCGGCAGTAAGGTCGGTGCCCCGATGTCCAAGCGATCCTTCCGCGTAGCGCTGGCCGTCGTGATCGGCTCGGTCGTGCTTGTGCTCGCGATCGCCGGTTACTTCATCAACGGCGCGTTGAAGTATCCGAGCGAGCGGCACTCGGGCGCCGGCAAGGAAGTCGAGGTCGAGATTCGCAGCGGCATGAGCTTCCCCGCGGTCGCGTCCTTGCTGGCCGAGAAGAAACTGATCGAGCGTCCGACCTGGTTTCGCCTCTACGCGATGTGGGAAGGCGAGACCACGAACGTCAAGACCGGCAAGTACCTCATCAAGGATAACGAGACGCCGGCCGCGGTCCTCAAGATCATCGTGACCGGCGTCAAGGAAGTGACAACCAAGGTCACGCTGCCCGAGGGCAAGAACATGCTCGAGTACTTCGAGCTGATCGAGAAGGCGAAGATCGCGAAGGCGAAGGACCTCGAGATCATCGCGCGCGACAGGGAGTTCCTCGCCCAGCACGCGATCGCCGGCGACACGGTCGAGGGCTACCTGTTCCCCGACACCTACGAGTTCCGCATCAACGAGAAGCCCAAGGCCGTGATCGAGCGCCTCATCCAGCGCCACCAGGAAGTCTGGCAGGAGCTGGTTGCGACCCACGGCCGCGCGACCGCGCGCCTCAAGGACCAGCTGAAGTGGACCGATCGCGACATCCTCACGATGGCATCGATCGTCGAGAAGGAAGCCGTCGAGCCCGCCGAGCGCCCGCGCATCGCGCAGGTGTTCATCAACCGGCTCACCAAGCCCGACTTCAAGCCCAAGCGCCTCGAGACCGATCCGACGATTCGCTACGGGTGCCTGGTCCCCGAGAAGAAGAGCCCCGCATGCATCGCGTGGAACGAGCCGTGCGTGAAGCAGAACCTCGGGCCCGGCTGTGACCGCCTGCACCGCGCGCAGCTCGACGACACCGACAACCCGTACAACACCTACCGCCACGAGGGCCTGCCGCCCGGCCCGATCGCGAACCCCGGCAAGCGCTCGATCGAAGCGACGCTCACGCCCGACGGTAGCGACTACTTCTTCTTCGTCGCGAAGAACGACCGCGAGCACGTGTTCAGCAAGACGATGGCCGAGCACCAGCGGGCGGTCGACAAGTACATTCGCGGTAACTGACGCTGACGTGCGCACCTGCGCACCTATACGACGGTGCGGCGCGGTCGACTTCCTCTGTGATGTCGATGTCGCCCGAGGTCACTGCGCAAGTCGCAGCGTTGACGCGTGCGCGCGGCCGCCTGCTCGCGCCGGCGCTCCTGGGGACATTCCTGTTCTACCTGCTCGCCGACGACCAGCTCGGCTACGCCACACCCGGCTTTCCCTACGTGTACGCGTCGTGTGCCGCGGTCGTGCTCGGTGGTTTGACGCTCGGCTTCATGCAGGGCCGCATCCCGGACCGCTGGTGTCATATCGCGTCCGCGGCGCTGATCTGGTGCACCACCAGCTCGACGCTCGCGACGCTCGGCAGCAATCCGACCGTTGGGCCTCTCATGCTCGTCGTGATCCAGCTCGCCAGCGCGGGCATCATGCTGCACTCGCGGCTGCTGATCGCCACACTGGTCGTGCTCACCGGCATCGCGATCCCGCTGTCGGTCGCGGTGCCGCACGTCCCCCCGATGATGGCAGTCGGAGCGCTCGTCACCTCCGCTGCGTTCGCACTGTTCATCCATGTGCTGCTCCGCGGCGCGACCGTCCGTGCGTTCACGCTGCAGGTCTCGCAGGCGCAGACTGCCAATCGACTCGCGGCCAAGCTGACGGAGACCGAGCGCTTGCAGGCGCAGCTGACCCAGGCGCAGCGCATGGAGGCCGTCGGTACCCTCGCGGCCGGTCTCGCGCACGACATGAACAACGTGCTCGGCGCGATCTCGAACACCGCCGAGCTGCTCGCGGGATCTGCACGAACCGATCAGGGGCCAGATCTGCGCCAGATCGTGGCGCACGCCGCACGTGGCGCGGAGCTGACGCGCGGCCTGCTCGCGTTCAGCCGCCGAGGCCAGTATCGCAAGCAGACGGTCGCCCTCGACCGCGTGTTCAGCGAGGCGCTGCCGCTGCTGCGCCGCTTGCTGCCTCGCTCGATCGAGATCCGTGAGTCGCTCGCACTCACCGATGTCTGCGTCGAAGGCGACCCGGTACATCTCGCGCAGATCGTGATGAACCTCGCGGTCAACGCGGCGGATGCCATGAAGGGAGCCGGCGTGATCGAGATGCGGGGCGCGTGCGTGCCCGGCACCACCCGCGTTCGCATCGAGATCTGTGATCACGCCCGTGGCACGGCTGCGCCGCTGCGCGCGTTCGAGCCGTTCTCCACGGCGGAGGCGTGCGACGGCCTCGGCCTGTCGGTCGTATGGGGTCTCGTGCAAGCGCACGACGGCACCATCGAGGTCGCGTCCGATGGGAGCGGGACGTTCGTGCTCGAGCTGCCCACCACGACGGCGCCGCTCGCGGCCGAGCCGCTGCCGCAGCCGCCGATCACCGATAGGCTCAACCGCAACACCGTGCTGGTCGTCGACGACGAGCGCGCCGTCCGCGAGACGACGCGCCGGCTGCTCACGCGCATGGGCCACGATGTGCTGATCGCCGAGAACGGCGAGGAAGCGGTGCGCGTGTTCAAGGCGCATCCCGAGCAGATCCGATTCGTCGTGCTCGACATGGGGATGCCCGTGATGGGCGGCGCCGAGTGCTTCGCGCGCCTGCGCGCGCACGCCAGCGACGTCCCCGTGCTGATCGCGACCGGCTACGCCGAGGACGAGCAGGTTCACGAGCTCGTCGCGGCAGGCGCATGGATCCTCGAGAAGCCATTCACCGCGGCGCAGCTTCGCGAGCAACTCGCGCGCGTCGTCGACACTGCGGCGGCGTAGCTCAGCCGAGTCTGGGTTCGACGAGTGGATCGAGATACCGATGGAGCAGGGTGCCCAGCTGCGGGATGACTCGCTCGTAGCGAAACACCCCGCCGAGCACGAGTGACTGCTTGTCGGCCCCGAGCTCCTTGGCGGCCGCGACCAGGAACGATCTCGGATCGGTGGGTGGGATCGCCGCAATCGTCGCAGCATCGACGGGGCGGCCGGCGATCACTTTGTCGAGGATCCGGACGGCCGAGACATACGGCTCGTCGGTCTGCGGTCCGAAGTGTTCGAGGATGCAGCGTGCGAACGCGCGACAGATATCTGCATCGCTCACCCCGGCCGCGCGCGCGATCGCGAACACGCACTCCGCCGGCTTGCTCGCGCGCCAGGCGGCAGCCTGATCGTCACCGAACTGCGCGGCCCACATCCACACCTGATACTTCGCGCCGGCCTGGCGCAGCCAGCGCTCGGCCTCGCCCTCGTGCTCGAACGGTGGACGCGTGCGCGGGAACTCGGCGGTCAGCGCATCCCACGCCTCGTCGGAGAGCTGGTCATGCCAGCGCTCGGACAGCTCGTCGGCATCGTCCGGCTGCAACCGGATGCCGGCTTCACCGAGCGCGTTGACGATGCCCGAGACCGCATCGATGAGCTCGAGCTCGCTTGCGTCGAGGGTACGATCGTCGCCGCGCAGCAACGCCCACGCGTCGTCGAGCACCCAGCGCACGTCGCCGAACACGTCGAACGCGTCGTCGTTCTCTGCCGGCCCCGAGCCCCAGACGCCCATCAGCTCGCTCCCGACGCGACGAGCTGTGCGCGCACCGCGGGCGTGGTGAGGCGCTCGAGCAACTGCTCTCGCGTGACGATCGTCATCGCAGAGCCGAGCACATCCTCGATCCGCGACGGCGAGACAGCACTTCTTGCCATCGCGTGCAGCAACAGACCCGCTGAGCGAGCGATGGCCGACGTGTCCTCACGCATGAACGCGAGCACGCGTGCATCGTGATCGGCGAGGGTGGCGGGCGCCTCGCGAGCGATCGTCAGGAGCGAAAGCGCCTCGGTCGCGTCAGACGGGGTGGCCGCGAGCAGCAGGTCGACCGTCTGACGGGTGAGCTCATTGAGTGTCGCGCCGAGGGCCAGCGCGACTCGCACGAGCGTGCCGACGTGCTCGCACGACTCCCAACCCTTGACCATGTCGTCGCCCGCGCTGCGTACCGACTTGGCGCAGATGGCGCGCGACACGCCGGCGCGGCGCGCGAGCCGCTCGAACTTGCCGAGCTGTGCGAGCGAGCGTCGCGGTCCAGGGGCGGTGAGCTCGACGAGCTCGTCCAGCTCGCGGCGCACCATCGCGATGAAGTCGGCGTCGCTGCCGTACTCGGCGAGGACCTCGAGCAGGACCTCGCGCCAGGTCGTCGGTTCGTGGCCGTCGTCGGCGGGACGCCAGCCATGACCGGCGCGCTGGATCGCTGACAGCATCGCAACGGCCGCTCGCACCCGGCGCATCCGCGACGCGAGCACGAGACCGCCGAGCCAGTCGGTGGCCTCGGTGCGGACGCGCAACAGATCGTCGAGCGTTCCTTCGAGCACATCGAACACATCGTCGATGGGCCCGGTCATAGCTCGGTTGCCGAGACGACTTCGAGATGCGCGAACTGGCCGTCGTACGGCTGCATGATCTCGGTGAGCCCGGCGATCGTCAGCGGTTGATCGTTGGCGTCGTAGTTGCCCCACTGCAGCGTGTCCTGGCCGCTCGCGTAGAACGTGACGGTCGCGCCCCCGTCGATCTGAAAGCTCTCCTCGTAGTCATAGAGAAACGAGCGCATGCCGGTGGGTGTGCCGCGGTTGATCCAGAACCGCCGCGCCGGTGACGACACGTCGAGCCGGTAGATGTTGTTCGACGCATCGTTCGCGTTCCCGCCCTCGTACCATCCGCCCGTTCCCGCGCTGCCGCCGTTGTAGCCGATCGCTTCCATGACCCCGCGGATCCGCACGGTCACGGTCCAGCGCGTCGACGCCATGCCGCCGAGCGTGACCGTGGTCGTGGTCGGTGGCGGGCAATTGCAGTTGTTGTTGCCGAGGTCGTTCTGGCAGGGCAGGAGCCACCACGCACCCGTGAGCGCGAAGGGGGCCGCCAGTGGCGCGTCGGGTGCGGCGTCGATCGCGGGCGCGACGTCCTCGGTGGGCGTCGCGTCGCGAACGAGCAGCCCAGGCGTGAACGAGCAGCCCGCGCAGGCGATCGCGAAGGCGAGGAGCACGCGGGACATGCGTCGATCATATCGCCTCTAGGGCATGTTCTGCCGGCGTCGTCACAGAGCGTGCGGGTGCGCGCGGTTTCTCGACGACGATCCGAGAATGGATCTGCATGCGTAGCGCCGCCACGCATCGCGGCAGGGACGTGGTACGGTCGAGGCCATGTCGCTAGTCGGGCAGATCGCGGAGCTCCAGAACTACGCAACGTATAAAGAGCTGTCCTGGGAAGGATCGTTCGAGGACTACCTGGCCCTGGTTCGCAAGACGCCGCAGGTCACGCGCAACGCGTACCAGCGGCTCTACGACATGGTCCTGTCGCATGGTGTCGAGGAGTACATCGACAACAAGAAGAAACTCGTTCGCTACAAGTTTTTCCGGGACGACTCGCACGGCGGCAAGGACGCCGTGTTCGGTCTCGACGTCCCGCTCATGCGCCTGATGAACGTGCTCAAGAGCGCGTCGCAGGGCTACGGCACCGAGCGCCGCATCATCCTCTTGCACGGCCCGGTCGGCTCGGCGAAGTCGACGATCGCACGCCAGATCAAGAAGGGCATCGAGGACTACTCGCGCACGCCCGATGGCGCGCTCTACACCTACTACTGGACGTTGCCCGGCCCGCTGATGGAGCTCGCCGGCGGCAGCGAGGTGTTCCACTCGCCGATGCACGACGAGCCGCTGCGGCTCATCCCGCATGACTGGCGCGAGGACGTGCTCAACAAGCTCGCGCTCGGTAACGACGACCACAAGGTCAAGATCAACGGCGACGTGAACCCGGCGTGTCGCCTCATCTTCAAGGAGCTGATGCGCCACTACGGCGGCAACTTCGAGAAGGTGATGTCGCACGTCAAGGTCCGCCGCCTCGTGCTCTCGGAGCAGGACCGCGTCGGTATCGGTACGTTTCAGCCCAAGGACGAGAAGAATCAGGATTCGACCGAGCTCACCGGCGACATCAACTACCGCAAGATCGCGACGTTTGGTTCGGACTCCGACCCGCGCGCGTTCAACTTCGACGGCGAGTTCAACATCGCCAACCGCGGCATCCTCGAGTTCGTCGAGATCCTGAAGCTCGACGTCGCGTTCCTCTACGATCTTCTCGGCGCCACGCAGGAGCGCAAGATCAAGCCGAAGAAGTTCGCGCAGACGGACATCGACGAGGTCATCCTTGGCCATACCAACGAGGCCGAGTACAAGAAGCTCCTGAACAACGAGTTCATGGAGGCGCTCCGTGACCGTACGGTGAAGGTCGACATCCCGTACATCACCAAGGTGAGCGAGGAAGTGAAGATCTACGCGAAGGACTTCACGACCGCGAAGGTTGGCAAGCACATCGCGCCGCACACGCTGTATGTCGCGGCGCTGTGGGCCGTGCTCACGCGTCTCGAGGATCCGAAGAAGCACTCGCTGTCGCTGCTCCAGAAGGCGAAGCTCTACGACGGCAAGACGCTGCCGGGCTTCACCCAGGACAACATCAAGGAGCTGCGCAAGGAAGCCAACCGCGAGGGCCTCGACGGCATCTCGCCGCGCTACATCCAGGACAAGATCGCCAACGCGCTCGTGTCCGACAAGGCCGACGGCACGATCAACCCGTTCATGGTGCTCAACGAGCTCGAGAGCGGTCTGCGCAGCCACTCGCTGATCAACAGCGACGATCAGCGCAAGCGCTTCGCCGAGATGCTCAGCGTCGTGAAGCAGGAGTACGAGGACATCGTCAAGAACGAGGTCCAGCGTGCGATCAGCGCCGACGAGGACCTGATCGCGAAGCTGTGCGCCAACTACATCGACAACATCAAGGCGTACACCCAGAAGGAGAAGGTCAAGAACCCGTACACCGGCCAGGACGAGGAGCCGGACGAGCGCTTGATGCGATCGATCGAGGAGAAGATCGATATCCCGGAGTCCCGCAAGGAAGACTTCCGCCGCGAGATCATGAACTACATCGGTGCACTCGCGATCGAGGGCCGCACGTTCGACTACAAGACCAACGAGCGCCTGCACAAGGCGCTCGAGAGCAAGCTGTTCGAGGACCAGAAGGACTCGATCAAGCTCACGTCGCTGGTGTCGAACGTCGTGGACCGCGAGACGCAGGGCAAGATCGACGTCGTGAAGCAGCGCCTGATCAAGAACTTCGGCTACGACGAGGTCAGCGCGACGGACGTGCTCAACTTCGTCGCGTCGATCTTCGCTCGCGGAGACGTCAAATCGTAATGGACCCGCGCGGCGTCGGCCCCGTGCAGATCGAGCTCAACGCCACGCTGGCCGAGCTCCTGGCGAAGCTGTGCGTCGAGATGGAGACGGACGACTACCGCGACGTGCTGTCACGTGCGCTCGGACTGCTCGACATGGTTCAACGCACGAAGCGTCAAGGCGGGCGCCTCGTGTTCATGAACGAGCATGGCAATACCGCCGACGTGGTGGTCTAGCCGATGTCCCAGAAGATCGATCTCGATCACGGACGGTTTCGCCAGATCATCCGCGGCAAGATCAAACAGAACCTTCGCAAGTACATCTCCCAGGGCGAGATGATCGCGAAGAAGGGCAAGGACACGGTCTCGATCCCGCTGCCCTCTGTCGACATTCCGCACTTCAAGCACGGCGACAAGCAGCAGGGCGGCGTCGGGCAGGGCGACGGCGAGGTCGGCGATTCGCTCGGCCAAGGCGAAGAACAGCCCGGCGAGGGCCAGAAGGCGGGCGATAGGCCGGGCGATCACCTCGTCGACATCGAGGTCTCGCTCCAGGAGCTCGCCGAGATCATGGCCGAGGAGCTGGAGCTGCCGCGCATCCAGCCCAAGGGCACCGAGAAGATCGTCGCGTGGAAGGACAAGTACTCGGGCATCCGCACCACGGGGCCCGAGTCGCTGCGCCACTTCCGCCGCACGTTCCGCCAGGCGATGCGCCGGCAGATCTCGATGGGGACCTACGACCCGAAGAACCCGGTCGTCATTCCGATCAAGGACGACAAGCGGTTCCGCTCGTGGAAGAAGGAGCCGCTTCCGCAGAGCAACGCCGTCATCATCTACATGATGGACGTGTCGGGTTCGATGGGCGACGAGCAGAAGGAGATCGTCCGGATCGAGAGCTTCTGGATCGATACGTGGCTGCAGAGCCAGTATCACGGCATCGAGAGCCGCTACATCATTCACGACGCGATGGCCAAAGAGGTCGATCGCGACACGTTCTTCAAGACGCGTGAGAGCGGCGGCACGATGATCAGCTCGGCGTACAAGCTGTGCGCGAAGCTGATCTCCGACGAGTATCCGAGCGACCGCTGGAACATCTACCCGTTCCACTTCTCCGACGGTGACAACTGGTCGGTCGACGACACGCACACCTGCGTCGAGCTGATGAAGAAAGAGATCCTGCCGTACGTGAACCTCTTCTGTTACGGCCAGGTCGAGTCCCCGTATGGGTCGGGCCAGTTCATCAAGGATCTGACCGAGCACTTCGACGAGGACGAGCGCGTCGTGACGAGCGAGATCAAGGGCAAGGACGCGATCATGGACTCCATCAAGGAGTTCCTCGGTAAAGGGAAGTAACCGTGGCGCTCAAGCGATTCCCCGCGTACCTGCGCGACATCCAGGAAGAGATCGAAGGGTACGCGACCGTGTACGGCCTCGACTTCTACCCGATCCTCTACGAGGTCCTCGACTACAAGACGATGAACGAGGTCGCCGCGTACGGTGGCTTCCCCACGCGCTACCCGCACTGGCGCTTCGGCATGGACTACGAACAGCTCAGCAAGAGCTACGAGTGGGGCCTGTCGAAGATCTACGAGATGGTGATCAACACCAGCCCGGCCTACGCGTACCTGCTCGAGGGCAACTCGACGACCGATCAGAAGATCGTGATGGCGCACGTCTGCGCGCACGTCGACTTCTTCAAGAACAACTACTACTTCAGCAAGACCAACCGCAAGATGATCGATGGCATGGCGAACCATGCCGCGCGAGTGCGCCGGCACATGGCGCGCTGGGGTCAGGAGGTCGTCGAGGATTTCATCGACACCTGCCTGAGCCTGGAGAACCTGATCGATCCGATGTCGCCGTACATCGTGCGCACCGCGAAGCCCAAGCCTCCCGGCAGCGAAGACGACGAGGAGCCGACCGCCGGCAAGCTCAAGTCCAAGGGCTACATGGACTCCTTCATCAACCCGCCCGAGTACCTCGAGGCGCAGAAGAAGAAGAAGGAAGAAGAAGCCAAGAAGCAGAAGCGCCGGTTCCCCGAGCACCCGCAGCGCGACGTGATGCAGTTCCTCATCGAGCACGCGCCGCTCGATCACTGGCAGCGCGACGTTCTCGAGATCGTGCGCGACGAGGCTTACTACTTCGCGCCGCAGGCGATGACGAAGATCATGAACGAGGGCTGGGCCTCGTACTGGCACTCGCGCATCCTCACCGAGAAGGCGCTGACCGCTGCCGAGGTCGTCGACTACGCCGATGCGAACTCTGGCGTGATGGCGACATCACCGGGCCGGCTCAACCCGTACAAGCTCGGCGTCGAGCTCTATCGCAACATCGAGGACCGCTGGAACAAGGGCCAGTTCGGCAAGGAGTGGGACGAGTGCGACTCGATGGAGCAGAAGCGTAACTGGGACCGCCGCACGGGCCTCGGACGCAAGCGCATCTTCGAGGTGCGCAAGCTGTACAACGACATCACGTTCATTGACGAGTTCTTCACGCTCGAGTTCTGTATCGACCAGAAGTTCTACTCGTTCGGGTTCCAGGAGCGCACCGGCAACTGGGAGATCATGAGTCGCGAGTTCAAGAAGATCAAAACGCAGATGCTGTCGCAGCTCACCAACCGCGGCCAGCCGGTGATCGTCGTCGAGGACGGCAACTTCGAGAACCGCAGCGAGCTCTTGCTCCGCCACGTGCACGAGGGCATCGATCTCGATGGCTCGCAGGCACGCGACACCCTCCGGAACGCGGCCAAGCTGTGGACGCGCCCGGTGAGCCTGCTGTCGAAGGTCGACGGCAAGGGCAAGCTCCTGCGCTGCGAGGACGGCAACATCAGCGAGCGCTCGGCCGAGTACTGATGATGAGGCTGTGGGCGTGGGGCCAGAGCGACCCCGGACGTAAGCGCGAGCGCAACGAGGACTCCTACCTCGTCGACCCGGGCGTTGGCGTGATGGCCGTCGCCGACGGCATGGGTGGCCATCAGGGCGGTGCCACCGCGAGTCGCATGGCGGTCGAGCTGCTCGCGCGCGAGCTGACCGAGGCACGCGGCGACTTCGATTCCGCCGTACGCCGTCAGAAGGAAGTCTCGGTTCGTACCACCGAGGAGATGCCCGCGGTCGCCGAGCCGATGGGTGACTTCGCGCCGACCGCACCATGGCGGCCCGACGATTCGCTTCACACAGGCGGCGCTGCGATGGTGTTCTCGCCCGCGCTCGAGCTGATGCGGATGATCGTGCGACGTGCGAGCTCCGGCATCTTCGAGGCCGCGTTTCTCAAGCCCGAGCTACGCGGCATGGGTACCACGCTCACCGCGATGCTCGTCCACGCCGGCAAGGCGCACATCGCCCACGCGGGCGATTCGCGGTGCTACATGTTTCGCGACGGTCAGCTGCGTCAGCTCACAGAGGATCACTCGTGGATCGCCGAGCAGATGAAGACGGGCACGATGACGGAGGCCGAGGCGAAGGCCTCGAAGTTCCGCCACGTGATCACCAAGTCGATCGGCTTCGAGCGCGACACCGATGCGGACCTCAAGAGCGTGCCGGTGTCCGCGGGCGATTGCTTCCTGCTGTGCAGCGACGGCATGTCGAACTACATCGAGCACGGCGAGCTCGAGCGGATCATCGCGATGACCTGGTACCGCCGGCTTCCGCAGCAGCTGATCCAGCTCGCCAACGATCGCGGTGGAGATGACAACATCACCGTGGTCGTCGGCCTGGTCGCGAATACGCCGCCGGCCGCGTAGCGTTCACGCTGGCTTGTCGACGACCGCGAGCGGGCGCAGCACGACGCCGAACAGGAGGGCGAAGGCGAACAGGGTCTCGACAGCGGCAAGCACGATCCTACGCATGAGCACGCCGCGTGCCTGAGGATCATCCCGCCAACCCAGCGAAACCAGGCAGTGGCCGACGTGCGCCGCAGCCCCACGAGCCGGCAAGGTGCGGCTTTCCCGGACCGTTACGGCGCAGCGGCTGCTGCGACCACCGGCGGCGCCACGACGGTCACGATCACGTCGCGCTCGCCTTCCTTGGCGGTGACGCGCAGCCGCGTCTTGCCCGGCGCCTTGCCAACGACGACGAACGCCGCCATCGGCTGCTGCTGCGCACCGCTGCCGGCGGTGCCATAGCCCACTGCCTGGAGCGCGGCGAGCGAAGCGGGGCGAACCTCGGCGATCGCCGGGTTATCCGAGACGACCTTCAGCTTCTCGCATGGGCCTCCGTCGTTGCAGGTCAGCGCGAGCGCGACGCCTTCACTGATCTCGAGCCGGTAGCGCTTGAGGCCCCAGAACCCGTTCACCTCGTCGAGGCGCGCGGCGCGGCCGGGCGGGGCGACGGACTGCTGCTGCAGATACGGGTTGCAGGCGGCGAGACCGACGAGGGCCAACAGCACGAGGCGCTTCACTGGACCACCTCCACTTCGACCGAGGCTGTGGCATCACCGAGCGCGACCGTGACGATCGTCTTGCCCGGCGCACGTGCGCGCAGCCGGCGACGATCGCTCGAGCCATCGCGCAGCACGGTGAGCGTGGTGTCATCGGAGGCAGTCCAGATTGCCTCGGGGTCACCCGCGAGCTTCTGGGCACCGTTGAACAGCGACGGGACGAGCGTCAGGTCCTCGCCGACCGCGAGACCGATCGCACCCGCGATGCGCTCGCCATCGCGGCGCGCGAGCGAGATGTGCGTGACCGGCGCGACCCATACATGAATGAAGTCGACGACCGATCCATCATCGGTCGAGATCAGCACCGCACTCGAGCCCGCTTGCTTGGCGATCAGCGCGCCCCCATCGACCGCGAGGACATCCGGCGCTGCGCTTTCGAGGCGCAGATTCGGGGTCGAGGTCCCGGCGATCTCCGTCGACACTTCGGGGAAGAAGCGCGATCCGACGGCCAGCGGTGCGAGCGGACCGCGGCGCGAGCACGCCGCATCGTCCTTCCCGCACTGACCGACGAGGGTTGCCTGGCGCATGCCGCCGAAACCGCCGCACGCGGGTAACAGCGCGGCCAGGAGAGGAGCAGTAAGCATGGTAACTAGTCGCATGCCCATCGAACGGGTCGTGCGCACTGCTCTTACAGTCGCGCTCATTGCCGCCTGCGATCGCGGCCGTCGCGACAAGCCCGCGGCCACCCCAACTCCTGTGCAGGCGCCAGCTTCTGCGGCGTCGGCCCCGGTGGTGGCAAAGTCGTGCACCCTCGCGCCGCTCCCGCTCGTGGTGCCGATCAAGCCCAGGCGTGTCGTCGCGATTGGCGATCTCCACGGCGATCTCGGCGGCGCTCGCTCGGCGCTCGCGGCGGCCGGTGCGATCGGTGGGAACGACACCTGGATCGGCGGCGAGCTCGTGATCGTGCAGACCGGCGACATCCTCGATCGCGGCGATGACGAGTCGAAGATCTTCGAGCTGTTCGACAAGCTCACCGCGCAAGCGAAGGCCGCGGGCGGCGACATCGTGCAGCTCCACGGCAATCACGAGCTGATGAACAGTGCGCTCGACTTTCGCTACGTCACGCCCGGCGGCATGCGTGACTTCGGTGGCCAGCGCGACAAGGCCTTCACGCCCGGCGGGGAGTGGGCCAAGCGACTCGCGCGATTCAACGTGGTCGCGATCGTGGACGGTACCGTGTACTCGCACGCGGGCGTGACCGCCGAGTGGGTCACCCAGCTCGACGAGGTGAACCTCTCGTCGCGCTGCTGGTTTGACGGCCAGGCTGGGGGGCCGGGCGACGCGCCGATCGCGCAGACGTCCGAGGACAGCCCGGTCTGGACCCGAGCATGGGGCATCCCCGGCGCCGAGGACTGCGCAGCACTCACAGACATCCTGACCAAGCTCAACGCCAAGCGCATGGTGGTCGGTCACACCGTGCAGAAGCAGGGCATCACGAACGGGTGCGACGGCAAGCTGTGGCGGATCGACGTCGGCCTCGGAATCGGATACGGCGGGCCGATCGAGGTGCTCGAAGTCAGCGACAGCCCGCGCGTGCTCAAGGGCACGCGATAGCCGAAACGCCGCCGAAACGAAGACGGGCCCGGCGGTCAGCCGAGCCCGTGTGCTTCGCGCGTTGCGCGGAAGCGTTTGTTACTCCATCTCGATCTCGGGCTCCGCGTTCGGATCCGCCGCGGGCGGCTTCGCCTTCGGCGCCACGGTCGGCTCCGAGTTGGTTGCGCGCTGCTGCATCGTCGCCTTCGGCGTGATGAGGTCCGGGCGCTGCTGCACCTCGCGGCCCGCGGGACAGAGCGCCGCGGTACCCGTGTCCGCGTCCGCACGCTCCTGCACGACGCCACCGATCTTCGCCGGACCCGCCGCACCGATCACCTGGACGTTGGTCACGCCGGCCTTGGCGAGGCGCTCGTTGATGAGCTGCGCGAGGCGCGCTGCATCCGGCTGCTTGGGCTGCGCGAGCGCGATGAGCCACTTGGTGACTTCGTTGTGCGCGATCATCACCGCCGCCACCTGACCAACGATCAGGTCACCGGCCTTGGTCAGGCCCTTCTTGTCCATCGTGGGGATCTTGCCGATGATGAGGCGGTCGTCCTCGAGCTTGACGAGCTCGATGCCACCGGTGTCGGGGCAACCGTCGTCATCCTTGACGCCGTTGATGGTCTCGGGCTGCGACGGGCATGCGTCCTTCGCATCGATGACGCCATCCTTGTCGTTGTCGGCCTCCGGGCAGCCGTCGTCGTCCTCGAAGTTGTCCTTGTCCTCGGGGCACAGTGGGCACTTGTCGGCGGCATCCGGCACGCCGTCAGCGTCGTTGTCCGCCTCGGCACAGCCGTCGCCGTCCTCGAAGGCGTCCATGTCCTCTTCCTCCATCGGACATGCATCGACGGAGTCGGGGATGTTGTCGCCGTCGGAGTCGCGCTTGTTACCCGGGCAACCGTCGGTCGGATACGGATCCTTGCCGTCCTCGGCGTCGTTCGGACACTTGTCCTTGAGGTCGTCGATCTTGTCGCCGTCGTTGTCCAGCTCGGGGCAGCCGTCGTCGTCATCGAAGCCGTCGATGTCCTCGGCCTGGTTGACGCACTTGTCCTCGCTGTCGGGACGGCGATCGCCGTCGTTATCGTCGTCGGGACACCCGTCGTCATCCTCGTGACCGTCGAAGTCCTCGGGGATGAGCGGGCACTTGTCCTTCGCGTTGGCGATCCGGTCACCATCGCTGTCACGCACGTCGGGGGCGTAGCCAAGCGACAGGAAGAAGCGCGCCTGCGGCGAGCCGATCGCGCGGTCGAGACCGGCGCCACCACCGACGGTGACAGCGACCGACTTCGCGGCGATCAGGCGGATACCACCGACGACTTCCATCGGGCTCTCGTCGAGCGCGAAGCTCGACTCGAGACCACCACGGCCGAAGAACTCGCCGATGACGGAGAACTTGTCGGTGACTGCGACGGCGGCTGCTGCACCGAAGGTGAGCTGCTGGCCGACGGTGCTCGCGTAGATCGTACGCGGCTTACGCACGATGAAGCCGCCGTTCGCGCCGAGCGAGATGCGGCCGGTCGACCACGTGAGGGCGACGCCGCCCAACAGCGTCGGCAGGTTATCGCCGATGAACTTCGAGCCATCGCTACCAAAGCTGGTCGGCAGCGTGACGCCACCCATCGCAGCCAAGCGCGTCGCGCGATTGCCCGACGCCCACAGCCGGTACTTGCCTTCGACGCGGAGATCACCGAGGCCGGTGACCGAGACGCCACCGGCGGCGGCCATGCCGGTGTCGGGGTTGAGGCCCTGGCCCGAGAGCGAGAACACGATGGGCAGCGAGGCGCCCACCTGCAGCTTGTCGTTGACGCCATACGCAGCGGTGAGCTGCGCGGCGGTGAGCGTCTCGACGATCGGCACGCGCGGGTCGCCAACGATGGTCGGGTCACCCGTGTTGCCGTCGGTCGTGTAGACGCTGAACGGCTTGGACACGAACGTGAAGAACGCGTCGAGCGCGAGCTGCTTCTTGTCGGTGACGTCGGCGCTGTTGACGGTGAAGAACTGCTTGGGGCCGATCGAGTAGTTCATCAGCTGAACGTCGATCGCGGGATCGTAGGGCGGCGCCGATTGAGCGGACGCAGTTCCCGACGCGAGCAATAGTCCGAGCAGTGCCCCGGTACCCCGAAGTTGGCGCATTGGGAGCATTCTATCCCGAGGCTCGGGGCACCTGGGTACCTCGGGGGTAGCTAAAAGAGCCGGGACTTGCTCACTTCGGGAGGGTCATGTTGAACGTCCACACCACGACCGAGCTGACCGGCTTGTCGTCGGTGTCGGTGGCCGGAGTGAACTGGATCTTCTTGGCCCGAGCGAGCGCGAGCTCGTCGAGCCCGTGGCCGAGACGGTTGAGCGGTGTCGCGGACTTGACCATGCCCGTTGCGTCGACGATGAGCCGCATGCGAATCACGCCCTCGATCCCGAGTGCCTTGGCCTCCGGTGGGTAGTCCTTGCTCGCGTCGAAGTAGCTGAAGTCGCCCTTGGGCAGCGCCCGCGACTTGATCATCGCGACCGACACCGGCGGCGGGGGTGCATCAGAAGAACCCGTACCGGCGCCAGCGCCGGTCCCGGTACCAGAGCCGCCACGGCCACTCCCTCCGGCACTGCGCGGGCCCTTGGCGACCGGGATGCCACGCGCAGCGGGAGCAATGTCGGCCATCGTCGTGACCGGACCGCCGCCCGAGTCAGGGCTGGGCGGCTCGTTCGACGGTAGGGGTGGCGGCTCGTTCGACGGCGGGGGCGGAATGGCTGCGCGCACGCGTTGCGGACGCGGCTCGGGCGCGGTCGGTGGCGGGGGGGTGGGATCGGGCGCAGCCTGCGGCTCGAGGGGAGTGGGTGGCGGCGGTGGCTGCTCGACGGGGGGCGGCTCGATCTCGACGATCTCGACGACCGTCACCGGCTTGTGGACCTTGATCGGGAACGCGTCGACGAGCGTGTTGCCGAGGACCGCGAGCACGATGTGGATCGAGATCGTGCCCGCCATGGCGAGCAGCACCGGGGACTCCCACCAGTACCGCTTGCGATCCCTATCCGACGTCACGACTGGCAAGCCTAGCGCACCCGAGCCGGTTACGGCTTGCGTTCGTTTTCGAGGGCGATGGCCGTGACGCCGGCTTGCTGCACCAGGTCGATGGCGTGCATGACGCCGCCATACTGGCTGCGCGTGTCGCCCGCGATGATCGCCTTGGGCTTGCCGGGCGCGCTCGCCGCGATGGTCTTGATCCGGGCTACGGCTGCCGCATCGTCGACGTAAGCGTCGCCGTTGACGAACAGCTTGCCCTCGGCGGTCACGCTGACCCGCAGCGTGCTCTGGACGGCGCTGCCGGTCGCCATCTTCGCCTTGTCGATCTCGACGCCACGTCCGACGATCAGCTTCGCGGTCACCATGAACACGACGAGGAGCACGAGCACGACGTCGACGAACGGCGTCACGTTGATCTCGGTGATCGGCGGCGCTTCCTCGTCGTTGTAGAGGCTAGTTCCCGCCACTGGGAGCCTCCGCCTTCGTCTCGGTCTTGGCCGCGGTCTTCTGCGTGTGGAGCTGACCGTGGACCATGGCCATCACGGTGTGTGCGGCCTCGTCGGCGCTGCCGAGCAGCACCTTCATCTTGCGGCTGAAGTAGTTGAACGCGATGACCGCGGGAATCGCGACGAGGAGACCGAAGGCGGTGGCCGCGAGCGCCTCGGCGATCAAATCGAGCGTCATGTCCTCGGCTTCGGCGGTCTTCTTGCGCAGGTTCTCGAACGCGTTGATGACGCCGAGCACGGTGCCAAACAGACCGATGAACGGAACGTTGTTGCCGAGCGTACCGAGGACGATCAGGTTGCGATCGCCCGCGTTGCGCCAGCGGATGCGCTCGCTCTGCATCGCCTCGGCGACTGCCTCGGGGCCGCGCTCGATTTCGGCCAGGCCGCGCAGCGCGACGCGCACGGGGACCGCGGGCACGTCTTTGTATTTCGTCTCGAGTCGGCCGAGCTCGTTGCGCTCGAAGGCGCCGCGCAACTCGCGGGTGAACCGCTCGCTGTCGACATCCCGGCCGCGGAACCACAGCGCGCGATCGATCATGATCCCGACCGACAAGACGGACAGCGCGATCAGGAGCCACAGCACCCATTCGGCGCCGAGCTGTGCAAAGGCGACAAATTGCTCGGACAGCATGCGCAGGGAACGTAACGCACACGGGGTGCTCCGGCCACCCCGGGGTCAGTTAACTCTCTGTTCCGGGACGGCGTTCCCGAGGCAATCCCATCGTGCACGTGCACGACAAGCGACGATGCACGAAGTCCGGCCTACGCCGTTAGACCGTCGGGTCGGTCGGTTCGGTTGCCTCGGTCGGTTCCGCCGATGGCCGTTGCGGCTCCGATGCCTTCATCAATTCGCGCATGACGGCCGTCGCGTAGGCGCCACCCGGGAGGCTGAACCCGACCTCGATCGCGCCGGGCTCGATGTCGCGCACGGTCGGATCACCGACGGTGATCGAAGCGTCGCGCCGCGTACCCTCGGCGATCGCGCGCACGCTGCTGAACACCTCGCGCGTGAGCCCCGCAGCAGCGAGAATCGCGTTCTCGCGCGTCGCCGCAGGCGTGCCCTCGCCGGCACCACGCATCGACACGCCGAACATCGGCCCCGTGATCGTGAGCTCGCCGCTCATCAGGCGCGGCTCGTCGAGCATCGGCTCGGTGCACACGAACATGCCGCCACCGGTCTTGTGGAGCACGTCACCCGCGAGCACGCGCGCATAGAGCCCGTCCTGCATGCGGGCGACGAGCCACTGGTTGAACAGCTGCGACTGCAGCGATGACACCAGCAAGCGCGACAGCTTCCGATCGCGTGGCGGTTTCATCTCGCCGCGCACGATCGCGATGCCGCGGTCGGCATTGTCACCGTCGCGACCGAAGCGCTGCTCGCCGTACCAGTTCGGTGCGCCGGGCGCGGCGGCGAGGTGCGCGAGGATCGTTCGCGCGCGCACGGCGGCATCGGCGGCGACACCACGCACGACGAGGATGAAGCGGTTGGCGCGAACGTGCCCGGTGCGCAGCTTGTGACCGTGCCGCGCGACCTCGACGATCGCGATGTCCTCGAGCGCGAGCGCCTTGACCGCCTCTGGCGTGACCGGGGGCGGCACCGAGATCCACTGGCGCGTGACCGCGTGGCGATCCTTCATGCCGGCGACTCCGATATCTCTCGGCTGCACCGCCAGCGCGCGCGCGATGCGCTCGACGGCCATCGGCGTGGTCAGCCCACGCTTCTCGAATCGGACGAACACGTGGTCGCCGGTGCCCGCTGCGGGATAGGCCGGCTCTTCGTCGACGAAGAAATCATCGGGCGTCGTGCGCAACGTGCCGCCGATGCCAGGAAGGTCTGCTGTGAGGTACGGGAGATCCACGACTCGTCGCGGGTGTAGCATCAGCGCATGGCAGTTCGCTGGCTCCTGTTGGCCTTCTTGCTCGCATGTGGCGGTGGCTATGGTGGCAAGCCGCGGTCGGGTGCCGACGCCAAACCCAAGCGCGGCATCGTCGCAGCTGCGCTCCCGTACTCGGTGCTCGATGCACGCACCGGGCGCCAGGTCGACGTCGCGACGTTCTGGAACCAGGTCGCTGCAGCGCGCGTGGTGTGCGTGGGCGAGGAGCACAACAATCCGCATCACCACTGGTTCCAGCTCGAGACCGTGACCCAGATGATCGCGAAGAAGCGCGCCCCATTTGCGCTCGGCATGGAGATGTTCCAGCGTCCGTACCAGGGCGTGCTCGACGACTACGCGGCGCGCCGCATCGACGAGACCGCGCTGCTCTCGCGCTCCGGTTATGCCGAACGGTGGGGGTACGACTACGGTTTCTACGGCCCGACGATCGATCGCGCACGCGACGCTGGCGCGACGCTGCTCGCACTCAACGCACCGCGCGAGCTCACCAAGGCGGTCGTGCGCCGCGGCATCGAGGGCCTGTCGCCCGACGAGGCGAAGCAGCTGCCGCAGCTGGTGCTCGACGACAAGCAGCATCGCGCATGGTTCGACGCGCTGATGGAGGAGCTGAGCGGTGGCCACGGCTCGCCTCACGGCGCGACGCCGAGCTCGGACAAGGACAAAGCACCCGAACCGGCAGCCGGGACGACGCCACCGGCGGCCGAGCAGCCGAAGATGCCGAGCATGGATCGCATCTACACGGCGCAGGTCGTGTGGGACGAGTCGATGGCAGAGGGTGCCGCGATCTGGGCCAAGGCACAGCCGGCGGGTGGGCTCGTGCTGCTCGCCGGCAACGGGCACTGTCACGACACGGCGATCGTCGGTCGCATCCAGCGGCGCGGCGTCGACAGGGTGATCTCCGTACAGCCGGTGATTGATATCGAGGGCCGCGTCGCCGCGGCGCTGGCCAAACCGATGAACGACTTTCTCGTCGTGCTCGAGATGCCGAAGTAGAACGCGCCGAGCGAGCTCGTCACGACGAGCGTATTCGCGCGCCTTGTCCACCCTCGGTCCCCGTTTACGGTTCGAGTTACCGTGTAGTTCAATTCTTGCACCTGTCGCAGCACGGTGCCTCCCGCTGTTTCCCTTGCAGATCTGATCGCTTCGACCGACTTCGGCTCGACTCCTCTCGGTCCGCGCGCAACGTGGCCGCAAAGCCTGCGTACTGCACTCAGCATTGGTCTGTCGTCCCGGTTCCCGATGCTCATCTGGTGGGGGCCCGAGCTGCGCATGCTCTACAACGACGGCTACGCTCCTATCCTCGGGAACAAACATCCGGCGGCGCTCGGCCACCCCGGGCAGGAGGTGTGGTCCGAGATCTGGCCCACGATCGGGCCGATGCTCCGCGGCGTGGTCGAGCGCAGCGAGGCGACGTGGTCCGAAGATCAGCTGCTGGTGCTCGCTCGGCACGGCTTTTCCGAGGAGACCTACTTCACGTGGTCGTTCAGCCCGCTCACCGATGATGACGGCAGCGTGCGCGGCATCTTCACGGCGACGACCGAGACCACGGCGCGCGTGCTCCAACAGCGGCGGCAATCGACACTGCTCGAGCTTGGCGCGCAGGTCGCGACCGCCACGCGACTCACGGCCGCGTGCGACACCGCGATCAAGACGCTCGGCGAGAACACGCGTGACGTCGGGTTTGCGCTGCTCTACCTGCTCGATGCCGACGGCCGCGGCGCTCGGCTGTGTTCGACGCACGGCGTGCCACCCGGTAGCGCGACCACGCCGACGCATGTCGCGCTCGACAGCGAGGATATCTGGTCGCTGGGGCTGGCGATCTCGACGCGCAGCGAGGTCGTGATCGATGACGTCGAGGCCAGACTCGGACAAATGATCGTCGACGAGTGGCCGGAGCCGGTGCAGCGCGTTGTGGTGCTGCCGCTGGCAACCAACGCCGCCGAGCAGCCGCTCGGCGTGATGGTGGTCGGCGTGAGCCCGCGCCTGACGTTCGATGGCGCGTATCGCGACTTCCTGTGCCTCGCGAACAATCACGTGGCGAGTGCGTTGACCGCAGCGAAGACGCGTGAGGAAGAGCGTCGTCGCTCCGAAGCGCTCACGGAGATCGATCACGCCAAGACCGTGTTCTTCTCGAACGTGAGCCACGAGTTCCGCACGCCGCTCACGCTGATGCTCGGCCCGCTCGAGGACGCGGTCGCGGGCGGTGCGCTGACTGGCGAGGCGTTGTCGATCGCGCATCGCAACGCGCTGCGCCTGCTCAAGCTCGTCAACACGCTGCTCGACTTCTCTCGCATCGAAGCGGGCAGGGTGGACGCCCGGTTCGAGCCCACCGATCTGGCGCAGCTCACGCGCGAGCTGTCCTCTGCATTCGAGCCGGCGGTGATCGGAGCGGGCCTGCGCTACGAGCTCGAGATCGAGCCGCTACCCGAGCCGGTCTACGTCGATCCGTCGCTGTGGGAGCGGATCGTACTGAACCTGGTGTCGAACGCGTTCAAGTTCACGTTCTCCGGCGGCATCCGCGTGGCGCTATGTGCCGTCGACGGTGCGGTCGAGCTCGCGGTCTCTGATAGCGGCATCGGCGTGACCGAGCAGGAGCTGCCGCGGCTGTTCGAGCGCTTCCATCGAGTCGAGGGCGCGCGCTGCCGTTCACACGAAGGCTCTGGAATCGGGCTCGCGCTCGTCCAGGAGCTGGTGCGCATGCACAGTGGCTCGATCACCGTCTCGAGCAAGCCCAACACGGGGTCGACGTTCACCGTGCGCATCCCGCTCGGCTTCGCCCACCTCCCGCAGGATCGCATTCACGCGCATACGTCGTTTCGGCCGCTCACTGCGTCGCCGCTGCTACTCGTCGACGATGCTCAGAGCTGGGTCGAGCCCGCGCTCGCGCCGCCACCGAAGCATCGTGTTGGCTCTGCACGGATCCTGATCGCCGACGACAACGCGGACATGCGCGAGTACGTGGCTCGCGTGCTCGGCGCGCACTGGAATGTCGAGCTCGCGACCGACGGTGCCTCCGCGCTTGCAGCGGTTCGCAACAACAAGCCTGACCTGGTTGTCGCCGATATCATGATGCCGCAGCTCGACGGCTTCGCGCTGTTGAAGGAGATCCGCGCCGATCCGACCACCGCGAAGGTGCCGGTCATCTTCCTGTCGGCGCGGGCCGGTGACGACGCGCGCGTGATCGGTCTCGAGGCCGGCGCCGCGGACTACCTGGTCAAGCCGTTCGCGGCGCGCGAGCTGGTCGCACGGGTGGCGCTTCACCTCGAGCTCGCGTGTCTGCGATCGGATGCTGACGCGATCCAGCGGATCAGCAGCAGACTCACCGCCGAGCTCGATCTCGACAAGCTGGTCCAGCTGATCACCGACGAGGCCACCAAGCTCGTCGGCGCGCAGTTCGGCGCGTTCTTCTACAACGTGGTCAACGCGAATCACGAGAGCTACACGCTCTACACGCTGTCCGGCGTCCCGCGCGAGGCCTTCTCGAAGTTCCCGATGCCGCGCAACACGCACGTGTTCGGGCCCACGTTCCGTGGTGAGGGCGTGGTTCGCATCGACGACATCAAGAAGGACGTGCGCTACGGCAAGAACCCACCGTTCAACGGCATGCCCGAGGGCCACCTTCCCGTGTGCAGCTACCTCGCGGCGCCAGTGATGAGCCGCACCGGCGAGGTGCTCGGCGGCCTGTTCTTCGGGCACGCGGAGTGCGGCGTGTTCGCGGAGCGGCACGAGCACATCCTGACGAGCATTGCCGCGCAGAGTGCGGTCGCGATCGACAACGCACGGCTCTACGATCGCGTGCACGAGCTCCTCGAGAGCGAGCGCGAGGCGCGCGAGACAGCCGAGCATGCGAACCGCGCAAAGGACGAGTTCCTCGCCGTGCTAGGCCACGAGCTGCGTAACCCGCTCGCGCCGATCCAGACCGCGCTGCAGCTGATGGCGCTGCGTGGCGACGCGCAAACCAAGGAGCGCATGATCCTCGAGCGGCAGACCGGCCACCTGATCCGGCTCGTCGATGATCTGCTCGATGTCTCGCGGATCACGCGCGGCAAGATCGATCTCGAGCGCGAGCAGGTCGAGCTGTCATCGGTGGTCGCCGAGGCGATCGAGATGGCGAGCCCGCTGATCGAGCAGAAACGTCACCATCTCACCGTGTCGGTTCCGCGCACGGGCCTCATCGTCGACGTCGATCCGGGCCGCATGGCGCAGGTGATCTCGAATCTGCTCACCAACGCCGCGAAGTACACGCCCGCCGAAGGCGAGATCGATGTCGTCGCGAAGCGCGATGGCGAAGAGGTCTGCGTGCACGTGAAGGACAACGGCATCGGTATCGCGGCCGAGTCGATCGGTCGCGTGTTCGATCCGTTCGTGCAGGAGCAGCAGGCTCTCGATCGCGCACGTGGTGGGCTCGGGCTCGGGCTCACGATCGTGCGCAACTTCGTCAAGCTGCACGGCGGCACCGTCAGCGCGGCGAGCGACGGGGCGAATGCCGGCAGTACGTTCACCGTGCGGCTGCCCGCGGTCGCCAGCACGGATGTGAGCGACGAGATGCGCACGACGCAGCCGTTCCGCGTGGCTCGTGCCAATGCGCGGCGCGTGCTCGTCGTCGATGACAACGTCGATGCTGCCGAGCTCATCGTTGCCACGCTCGAATCGCTCGGGCACCAGGCGGAGGCCGCATTCGATGGGCCGTCGGCGCTCGAGGTCGCGGTGCGGCTAGTGCCCAATGTCGCACTGCTCGACATCGGACTGCCGGTGATGGATGGCTACGAGCTCGCGCGCCGGCTTCGCGAGCTGCCCGCGCTGCGCGAGACCCGGTTGATCGCGCTCACAGGCTACGGCACCGACGACGATCGCGCGCGGAGCCTGCAGGCAGGTTTCGACGAGCACCTCGTGAAGCCGCTCGCCCTCGCGCGCCTCGAGGCAGTGCTCGACGCCTTGCCGAGCTAGCGCTCGGTACGTGCGCCTGGCAAGGCAGAGCCCGCTTGCGGCCCGTTCTCGTCCTGGCACATGCGGATGTAGAGCTGCGCGCTCTTGTTCATCGGATCGATGCGCAGGACCTCCTGCCACTCGGCGATCGCGGCGTCGCGGCGACCGAGCGAGAACATCGTGACGCCGAGGTGGATGCGCGCTGGCGTGAAGTCAGGCCGCAGCTTCTTCGCGTGCTCGAACTCGGCGACCGCCGCGTGAAACATCCCCATGTCGCGGTACACGTTGCCGAGGCGCACGCGCAGATCCGCGAACGACGGGCACAGATCGAGTGACTTGGAGTACTCGCGCACGGACTCGTCGAACATTGCGAGGCCCGAGTACGCAGCGCCGAGGTCAGCGTGCATGTTGGCGAGCTTGCCGCGCGCGAAGCGATCGAGTGCGTTGGGCTGGCCGACCGAAGCCGACACCGCACGGGTGTAGACCTCGCGCGCCTTGTCGTACTTGCCGCGGTCGTTGTACGTGACGCTGAGGTTGAGCGCGGCCTCGGTGTAGCGCGGGTTCAAGCGTAGCGCGTTCTCGAACGCTTCCTCCGCGTCGGAGAACCGGCCCTGCGCGTGATAGATCACGCCGAGCATGTTGTAGAGGTCGGGGAAGCTCGGCCGCGCAGATGCGGCCTCGGACAAGAACGGCTCGGCGCGGTCGTACTCGTTGGCGTTGTAATGCTCGCGTCCCAGCGCGATCAGCTGCTCCACACGGTCGGCCCCCATGTGGCCGACACTAGCAGCAGTCTCAGCGCTTGGGGCCAAGCGAAGCGAGCGCACCGCGCGCGTCGCCGGCACGGTTGCTGCGCGGGTGCTTTTGCACGAGCTCGGTCCACGTGGTCCGCGCGCGGTCACGCATGTCGACGGCGACATACGCGCGGCCGAGCAGCCACAGGGCTTCCTCGTCGTAGCCAACGCCACGGTATTGCTCGAGCAAGCGGCGCAAGCGCAACACGGTGCCCATCGGCTTACCGCGGTCCCAGTAGTAGCGCGCGACGTACCACTCGTGGTCCGCGAGCTTCTTGCCCACGGTCTTCACGATCTCCTTCGAGCGGTCGCGATACGGCGAGTCCGGATACTTGTCGAGAAAGCTCTTCAGCTCGGTCGCGGCGTCTTCGGTCGCGGACTGGTCTTTCTCGAAGCTCGGCGGGAACAGCCAGAAGTCGGTGGGGAGCTGCTTGTAGTAGGACTCGCCGATGCGGAACGACGCGTAGCCGTTCGCGACCATCTCGTGCGTCGGGTGAAACTTGATGAACAGGCGGTAGCTGTCGATCGCTTCGAGGTACTGCTCGGCGCCGAACTCGGCATCGGCGAGGCGAAGCTCGGCGAGCACGGCGTACTTGGAGTACGGGAAGCGGCTCTTGATGAACCCGAAGTACTTCGAGGCCGCGACCCAGTCCTTGCGCTCGAGCTCCTTGAGGCCCTTGTCGTAGTTCTTTTGCGCCGAGACCGAGTAGTCGACGCTACCGGTGCCGGTCTTGGCGCCACAGCCCGTGACGACGCCGAGCGACAGGGCGCCCGCGAGTGCGGCAATGAGCGTAAGCCTCTGGATCATGAGGGAGTACCGTCCATACTCTGACCCCCAGAGCATGACAAGGGTTGCCCGCACCTGGGATAACAAAGGCATGCGAATTGGTTGGATTTCTTTGGCGGTCATCGGCTGCTCGGGCGGTGCGAGCCAGGTCGAGATCGGCGCGACCCCGGCGCAGCGCACCCAGGGCGTGTTCGCGGGTCCACTGTGTAACGGCGAGACGTGCAAGTGCGCCACGGCCATCGAGGAGGCCGGCGTGCCCACCGATGCCGGCTACAAGCGGTTCGAGATTCGCCTCCGCTCGCCGCAGAACCTGTGGATGAAGGTCCGCGACACCCTCATGTACAAGGACGCCGAGCGCGTCGAGGCGTGCTTCTACGTCGACCTGCCGAGCGGCGATACGCCGATCGAGATGCGCGCGAGCGATCCCAATGGCGTGTCTGCTGCGTGGTCGGTCAAGGAGCTCGGCGCACAGGCGAAGACCTGGTACGACACATTCACGTTCAACTGCGGCAATCCCGGTGTGTGCTCGTTTGACGAGCTGCGCGACAAGAAGGCCGAGTACACCGATCCCAAGCGCGACAAGTGCGGCTCGGTGAAGATCAAGGGCCTGACCTGGGACACCGGCCGCTCGCCCGATCAGCTGCACCCCGCCGAGCTGCTCGTGCGCGCGACGCTGAACGTCTACAAGTTCATGCCCGATCGCCCGCACGGCGATGACTGCGGCAAGAAGCAGAAGGCCGAGCACGACGAAGACAACCCGAAGATGTGATCTACGTCGGCAGTAGCACGAGCTTGCCGACCGTCTTGCCCGACTCGATATCAGCGTGTGCGCGCGCGACATCCGCGAGCGGGTAGGTCGCGACCGGTGGCGGTTGCAGCACGCCTCCCGCGAACCAGCCGAGCACGTCGCCCATGCCTTCCGCGAGCAGGTCGTGGCGATCGAACAGGTAGCTGAGGTTGAACGCGAGGACGCTGCGGCTCTCGTTCGTCATGTCGAGCGGGCTGAACCGAGGCGTGAGCACCCAGTCCTTCGCGAGCTTGGGCCAGCTCGGCTTGCCACCGGTGCGCGGCAGCATCGAGTGGAAGCCATAGACCACGAGCTTGCCGGCGCGGCGCAGGTGCGCGTAGCTATCGCGAAGCGTGGCGACGCCGTTCGCGTCGAGGATCACGTCGTAGCCGTGCGGCACCAGGCGCTTCGCTTCGCGCCACAGCGACTGCGTCGACTTGTCGATCACGTGGTCCGCGCCGAGCTCGCGTGCCGAGTCGACCTTCTCGCTGCGCCCCACAACGCCGACGACCGTGCAGCCGCGCAGCTTGGCGAGCTGGATCAATGCACCGCCGACGCCGCCAGCCGCCGAGTGCACGAGGACGTTCGCCTTCGGACGCGGATGCGCGAGCTCGTAGAGCGCAAACCACGCGGTCATGTAGACCGCCGGGATGGCGGCGGCCTGCTCGAATGTGAGCGAGTCCGGTTTCGCGAACACTTGATGGCGCGGCACCACGACGTGCGTGCTGTAGCCGCCGAAGCGAGTGACCGCGACAACCGCGTCGCCGATCGAGAGTCCGGTCACGCCATCGCCGATCGCGCCGACGGTGCCGCTGACCTCGAAGCCGGGCGTGATCGGCCAGCCGACGTATTCCTTCGCCGACGCGTAGAGCCCCATGCGGACCACGACGTCGGCGTAGTTGACGCCGATGGCGCGCACGTCGATGCGCACTTCGCCGGCGCTCGGCACGGGAATGGGCGCGCTCTCGAGCTTCAGCTCGTCGTAGCCGCCGGCGCGGTGAATAACGACACGCATCAGTACGGGGCGTCGCTGCCGTCGGTGAGACCGAGGCGTCCGGAGGCGGTCTCCGTCCTGCCGGCGCCGACCTCGACACGCTGCGAAGCGCGCGCGAGCCCGAACAGCGGCATGTTGCCGTAGATGCATTCGTAGTCGCCGGCGCGCACGAGATACGTCTCGTGCCAGATGCCGACCGCGGTCGACTTCGCGACCACCTGATTGAAGTGCTTCCACGCGGGCAGGTGCACGGCCGTCTTGCTGCGTGCGTAAGCCATCAGCTGCTCGCGCGATCGCCAGTACTGGACCTGGATCGACGTGCGTCCGCCCCACTGCTCCTGGCCCAGGTAGCCGAGCTCGGGATGCGCCTCGAGCTCCTTCACCATGGCTGTCATCGCCTTCGCGACCGGGATGATCGAGAACACGCGCCATGGTTTGACAACGCGTGCGCCGATCAAAAACACGACGAAGTCGCCTTCGATCTTTGCGGTATGACGTTCGTACGGTCGGCCCATCCGGCCATCGTACACACTCAGGTCGTCGACCCGGGTTCACCTGGATCGAGTTAGGCGATTTCAGATCCGTTGGACCCGCTGGTGCGCTACGAACCGCGCATGCGCGAGCGACCCAGGGCGACGGATTCGGCAGGCCTGCTACTCGGCACCCTCGCAGTCGGCGGGCGCATTGATGACTACGTGATCGACGCGCAGCTGCCCTCGCGTGGTACCGGCCACATGTACCTTGCGACGCACGTGATGCTGCCGCGTCGCGCGGTGTTCAAGGTCCTCCCGGCGGTCGTCGCGGGCGCGCGCGAGCTCGCGATGGAGCTGCTGCGCGAGGCATGCATCATCGACTCCGTCGATCACCCGGGCGTGCCGCGCCTGTACGAGACCGGCATGCTGCCCAGCCGCCGCCTGTTCGTCGCGATCGAGCATGTCGACGGGCTCACGCTCGCCAGCGCGCTCGATGCGCGTGCCGTCGAGGACCACGCGGTGCTGTCGATCGTGCGTGATGTCGCCGACGTGCTCGCGTGTGTTCACGCGCAAGGTCTGATCCACGGCAACGTGGTCCCGTCGGCGATCGTGGTGCCGTCGAAGACGCGCCGTCACCCGATCTGTCTCGTCGACTGGGCCTCCGCACGCACCGTCGATTCGGTGCGGCCGCTACCGCTCGCGCCACCGCACGAGTCGGTGGGCTACCTCGCGCCCGAGCAGCTGCAGGGCCTGCCGATCGACGGTCGCGCCGATGTGTACGCGCTCGGCATGGTCGCGCGCGAGCTGGGCGCCGATTCGGAGAGCGAACTGCCGCCTCTGTTCATCGCGCTCGTCGATCGCATGACCGCGCCCGAGATCGAGCAACGCCCGTCGGCCGCCGAGGTTCGCGATGCGACCGCGTGGCTGTGCGGTCAACGCGATCAGGCGCAGCCGGTCGCGCCCGCCCTGGCTCGCTACTAGTTGAACCCTTACAGAATCAGCGTGCCGATCGCGGCCAGGGGGTGCTAGACATGCCGGCCGCCGTGTACGAGTACCCCGATAGCTACGACATCGTTGTCGTTGGCGCAGGCCATGCCGGTTGCGAGGCATCCCTCGCCGCCGCCCGGATGGGCGCGCGCGTGCTCGTGCTCACCGGCAGCCTCGAGATGGTCGCGCAGATGTCATGCAATCCGGCGATCGGCGGCGTCGCGAAGGGCCACCTCGTCAAGGAGATGGACGCCCTCGGCGGCGAGATGGCGAGCGTCATCGACGTCACCGGGATCCAGTTCCGCCGGCTCAACGCGAGCAAGGGCCCGGCCGTGCGGTCGACACGCGCGCAGGCCGACAAGCGCCGCTATCGCGACGAGATGAAGCAGCGCCTCGAGCAGCAGGACAGCTTGTTCCTGCGTCAAGGTGAGGTCGCGAAGCTGCTGGTCGACGACGTCGCGACCACCACGAGCGACGGGGCGACCTCGACTCGCAAGCGCATCGTCGGCGTGCAGACCACGATGGGGGTCGTGTATCGCACGAAGGTCGCGATCCTCACGACCGGCACGTTTCTACGCGGCGCGATCTTCGTCGGCGAGGCCCGCGCGGCGGGTGGACGTGCAGGCGAGGCACCGTCGATCGGGCTGTCGGCCTCGCTCGCCGAGCTCGGGTTCCCGCTCGCGCGTCTGAAGACGGGCACGCCGTGCCGCCTTGATCGCAAGACGCTCGACATCGAGGGCCTCGAGCTTCAGCCCGGCGACGATCCGCCGCCGATGTTTCGCTGGGGCGGGGTAGGGACGCCGCCGCTGCGGCAGCTCCCATGCTGGGTCACGTACACGAACGACAAGACCCACGCGATCATCCGCGATGGTCTGCCGCGTTCGCCGCTCTATCGCAAGGAGATCGCCGGTGCCGGGCCGCGCTACTGCCCGTGCATCGAGGACAAGGTCGTCCGGTTTGCGGACAAGGACCGCCATCAAATCTACCTCGAGCCCGAGGGCCTCGACACGACCGAGGTCTATCC
>JBBQFU010000037.1:0-41337 GCA_038322185.1 Haliangiales bacterium | reverse complement strand
GATAGGCCGGTCGATGCGGCTTTCGGTGCGGCGAACGCAGCCTGGGCTTGGCAAGAACCGAAACGGTTGGGCCGAAAGCGTGCAAGAAGAGTGAGGGAGCCGACCGTCGGGAGGCTTGGAAATGAGCGGACGACGCAGAGTCGCGGTCGTCAACGTGGCAGCGGTGGCGTGGGGTGGAAATTCAGGGGCCAAACTCGAGATCGGAGCCCGGGTGCTCGGGCGGAGCGCGTGCGGGCGAGAGCGGCACTGCGTCACAGGTCAGGCCGAGGTGTTCGAGGATATGGGCGGTGACCCTGGGATCCGTGATGAACGCGAGGACGCGCAGGGCATCGCCGCAGCGCGGGCACTGGGTGACCTCGTCGCCGAACACCCTGCGCAACAGCGCGGCCCAATCGAGCCTGCGGGCGAGCATCATCGCCGACGAGGTGGGCGGCGTGCTCGTGCTCGCGGGTTGTGCGGCGCTCGGCGAGGGGACGACGCGGGAACGCCAGCCGTGGGCGGAAGACAACACGCCGTGAAACCGGGCGGCGCGGGGGATGAGGGTCGCGAGCCGACGGCACCAGGTGGCGCCGCAAACGTGTAGTCGATCGAGCCTGGGTGACCGTCGAAGTGGATCGCGTCCCCATCCCGTGCGTGCTGATGGGCTCGATGCCACGCGCGCGGAGCTTCGCGCCGACCGCTTGCAAGAACGCGCCGAGATCGACGGTCTCGCACGTCGCGCCGGGTGTGGTGCAGCCGGTCTCGTTGCCCGGTTGCGCCAGCGAGAACGCTCGCGTCCCCCGGCCGGTGACGCGGATGAACGCTTCCTCGCGCTGGCTCGTCGAGCACGTCTGGGTTCGGGTACGCTGTCGTGGTGCGCATGCTCCTGCTCGTCCCCGTGGTGATCGCGTGCGCCGAGCCGGCGCGGTCGGTGGAGCCGGTGCGTGCGCCGGATCGAAGCGCCGGCGCGCTGGCCGCCGGATGCCCGGGTGGCTTCGGTGCGATCATGAACGGCACGCCGTGTGACCAGCCGTTGCAGTGCGCGTTCGCCGAGGGGACCTGCGCGTGCGCGCCCGGGAGCTACTGCGGCGGTGCGGCACCGGACCCGGAACAGGAGGCGGAGTTGCTGAAGCTGCGCTGGACCTGCACGCCGACGCCGCCCACGGTGCGCGCGGATGGCTGCCCCGGGGTCGAGCCCGCCAGCGACAAGCTCCGCTGCGCGACGGACGGCCAGACCTGCAGCTATGGCGACTGCTGCAGCTTCTCGTATCACTGCACGAAGGGCCGGTGGATCAGAGGCGAGGCGAACTGCCCGCCGTGAGTCGGCGCGCGGAAGGCGCGGGCACGCCCACGCTCTGATCCGACCGTTCCCGCGCCGCGTGCTCGGGGCCGCGTCGAAGGCTACGCGATCGGGAGCGATCAGGGCACGTCGACGAACACCGGGTTCGTGAACGATGGCATCGCGCTGTCGTTCACCGGTGCGCCGGCCCCCGTCGCATCGACGCGGACGACGTAGAACGTGTCGGTCGCCGGCAACGGGAGGGTGACGACCTGATCGTAGCGGATGGTGCTGGTGTCCTGGGGATCGAGCTCGATCGCCTGGACCTCGGCGGCGCCGCGGTAGATGCGGATGCGCTGCAGCTGACGCCACGGCGCGGCCTGGACCCGGATGCGAAGCCGGACCTCGCCGGTGACGCTCGCGGTGTCCCCGGGCAAGGTGGTGGTCGCGCCTGTTTCGATGCCCGCGGTGACGAACGCGCCGGTGCCGACGACGACGCGCCGTGCGCGGATCGCCGCGACGATCGCGTCCTGATCGATGGTCCGCGGATCGTCGTTGCCGGGCCCGACGTAGACATACGTGCGAGCTTCGCCCGCATACGCCGCCAGGCCGTGCGAATCGGACGATCCGGTCGCGCACGCGCGGTGACCGTTGCCCACGAGCTGCAGCCAGTCGGCGAACACCTGCTCGAAGTCGTTCTCCGAGGACGCGTTCGCGACCTCGATCGCGTCGAAGTCGAGGTCCGAGAGATCCGTGTCGGAGGGAAGTCCGAGCGCCGACGGATCGGTGCCGGCAACCCCGGTGGCGGCGTTCAGGTTGATCGCGTTGAACAAGCTCGTCGAGCCATCTCGCGGATGGTTGACCTGCACGATCGCGCCCGGCCCCAGATCGCGCTTCTTGCCGTCTGTCGTTCGCCAGACTTCTAGGCCGTACGCCAGGTAGAGCGCCTTGCCGTCGCGCACGAGCGGCATGCCGCCGACAATTCCTTCGCCAACTTGACCCGAGTCACCTTTTTCCAGGACAGCTGCTCGAAGTAGACGTCGCCCTCGTAGTTGATGCCGACCACCTGCGCGCCCACCTTTGACACGAAGCGGATCTCGCCCTTATCCGTTCGCGGAAAGGAGGACTTCCACGTCGTTCCCTTGTCATCGGAGCGATAGAAGCCGCTGTTCATCCGCGCATAGAGCACATCGTCAACCGCGAACAGCTGCTGGACGGTCTCGTCCGGCAAGACGCCGACCAGCTGCCACCCCGGCACGTCGGACGGCTCGAGCCGACCCATGAGTTCCAACAGCTTGTCCGTGACGTAGTTCTGTCCCTGCTTGTCATTGCCGCAGGGCAGAAATGGAATGATGAGGGCTAGCTGCCGGCCGTTCTCCGAGGCGTCGTAAAGCGCTTGTAAGCGTGACCACCCAGCAACGTGATCTGCGCCCATGAAGTCGAGGTTGATGTAAGGCCCCACGTCCTCGCCAACATCCTGTCCACTTCGATCCCGCGGAGAAAGTCGATGGTCTGACGTAGTTGGTCTGCCAACCGACCGCTAAATCCGACAGCCAATCCGACCGTTGCCGTCGGGGCGGGTCGTCGGTAGGCTCTTAGGCATGGGAACAGCAGCGCGCCGAGACGATTTGCTGGAGGAGATCCGCGCGCTCCCGATCGAGGATCGCGACTACATTGAAGCGGCGCTCATGCGCGAGGCGTACGACTCTGGGCGCCGGACGGAATCTCCCCAGGAACTCGCGGAGATCAAGCAGCGTGCGGTCGATGCGCTCAGCGGCCGGAATCCGAGCTACTCGCGCGAGGACTCGGTTGCTCGCGCACGTGCCGCAGTCGAAGCAATTCGCTCGCAGAAGCCGTGAGGGACTTCCGAGTCGAAGAGATCGCGCAGATCGAGTTTGAAGAAGCTGCCGGTTGGTACGAATCGCAGAGCGACGGTCTCGGGTTCGAATTCATCGCTGAGGTGGACCGCGTTCTGATACGCATCGCGCACGAGGAAGAGTTCGTGACAGCACCAATCGCGACGGTCGAGGGTGGCGTCGTGCGCCGCGAGTTCGTCGAACGATTTCCGTACGTGGTCATGTTCGTTGAAACGAGCAACGAGCGAAGAGTGATCCTGATTCGACGAGGCAGCTCGGACCCTGCCCGGTGGCGAGGACGTCTGTAGGGATGGCCTGGTTCAAGCAGACGCACATTGAAACCCGCGATGCTCCGGCGAGGTCGCTGGCGTAACGACGAGCTCGTCGATTGGGTACGCTGCTCGGAACTCTCGGGCTTTGGCGCCACGTCGGAGGCGTCATGGGACGGTGTTCAATCGAGGCAGCAAGGACAGGCCGAACTGGTACGTCGGGTGCCGGGACAACGGCCGTTGGATCTACAAACCCTCGCAGCAGCCAACGAAGGCGCAAGCGAAGCGTTGGGTCCAGGAGATCGAAGCGCGCGTCGCGCGTGGGCACGTCGGCATCGAGGATCAAGGGGACGCGCCGCAGTTCGAAGTCGCGGTCGCCGTCACGCGCTGCGGATCCGCACTCGAGTGGTACAAGAAGCGCGCGTTCAAGAAGCTCGACGCCGCGATCTTCATGGCGGCGCCGGTGGACATCGAGCCCGAGCTGCTGCCGCCGCGTGAGCTGCCTCCCGACCGCAGTAAGCCGGCGGCCGTCGACGACGACGAGTCCGATCAAATCGAAGACTGACCAGTCCGGAAAAGATCAGAGGCTGCCGCGTTGCGCGTGCGCTGCACGACACCGGCCGGCGCGTTTCACGCCAACGTATGAGCTGATCCACCACGGCGATGCCACGAGCGTGAATGCGACAACGGCGGGTCCCGTGCCATCCTTGCAATCGCTGCCGTCGGGGCAATGATCGCTTCCACTCTCGGACAGGCCGTACGCGGCGCCCGCGATCATGCTGCCGAGCAGGGCGCCGATGACGACATCGACGACCGGTAATGCACGGAACGTCGTGCAGTCGAGCGGCGTGGGGGGTGGCGGCGTCGGCCGAGGGGGCCGTCGACGAACGCGAGCGAACAGCCAGTTGCCGCGAGTACGACCGTGAGTACCGCCATCCAACGCCATCGCATCATCGCAGTATCGCACGCACGGGCGCAGCTCGTCGGCTAGCGGCAGGCCTGCTGCAGTCGAGCGCGCTGTGCCGAGCTCGGGTATGCGCGATCGAACGCGGCGAGCTGTGCCTTCACCTCGTGCTCGAGCTTGCAGTGGGCCTCACAGCGTTTCGGGTCGTTTGGAAACTGCCATTGGCATGGTCACATCATCATCCCCGACGGGGTGTTCGTCGAGGCCGCCGACGGTCGCGCGTCGTTTCGCCCGTTGCCGCCGCCGGCCGACGAGGACATCGCCGAGCTCGCCGCACGCATCGCGCGTCGGACCACCCGTATCGTCGCACGCCACGACAACGACGCATGCGCCGGCGACGACGAGCCACCCGACGCGCTCGTGTTTGAGGGCCTTGAGCACCTTGTCAGCGCGGGCCGCGCACTGAGTACTTGTGACGGCCTGCGATGTGGCCGAGTGCGTGGGCAGTGAACGCCTTGCCGACGGCTCCACAGATGGCAGCACGGCGTAGTCAGCTCGCTCGCTGATGATCGGTGGCAGCTCGTGTGGCCAAGGCGTCCGGTATGCGGCCACCATGTCCGGCATGCGGCCACCATGTCCGGCGTCCGGACACGGCGTGCGGCAACTCCACGACCTCGCGCGCGCGGCAATTGGCACCCAGCGCGCACCATGTGCCGATGTGGCCGCGCACACGTCACATCATGCCTACGAGCGAACGCTCGGCGCAACGCGGCCGCTGCCTGCTGAGCGACAGTTACATCTCCCCGTGGGTGGATGTAATTGACGTCAAGCATGCGACAGCAGGGTGTCGTGCACGTGTACACGCGTGGTCCGTCGGGGTGGTCCCCAGCGACCACGATCCCGGCTCCTGTTTCGAATACGGCCACGTTCGGCCTGCGCGTAGCGCTCGATGGGGACTCGCTCGCTGTGGGAGCGCTGGGACGCATCTTCGTGTACGAGCGCGTCTCCGGCACTTGGACGTTCCGAGCAGAGCTAGTTCCGAGTGACCGCGCGCTCCTCACCGCCCACGAGCTCGGCCAGTTCGCGTTTGCACTCGCGGTGCGTGGGAACACGATCGTTGTCGGCGCGTCTTCGAATGGCGCGTGTTCCCCGACGTTGACTCCGCTTTGCTATACCGATCGGGCGTACGTATATGAACGCGGCGCTACTGGATGGTCGCAGACAGCGCTTCTCCGCGCCGGCGACTCGACCGGAACCGGTCTCGAACGGTTTGGGTTTTCGGTCGCTGTCGACGGAACCCGCATCGTGGTCGGTGCCGCGATGACGAACGCGGCCTATATCTACGAGAAGTCGTCCGCGGAATGGGTGCAGCGCGCGAAGCTGACGCCAACCGGAGTCACGAAGCGGGCCTTCGGGACCGGCGTGGCCCTCGAAGATCAGACCCTCGTCGTTGCCGACTTCCTCGACGTGACGGGCAACGCTGGCTACCGAGGCGCGGCACACGTCTACGCCCAACAGCCAGATGGTCAATGGCTCCTGCAAGCCATGCTCTCGCCCCCCACGCCGCTGCCAGACGCCAACATGTACTTCGGTACGGGCATCGCACTCGCAGGCGACGTCGCGTTCTTCGGTGCGCCGACTCTGCAGGCCGGTGCCGGACGTGTCTATGGGTACGAACGCACCGGGACAACGTGGGCACCGTTCGCGCAGCTCGCGTCACCCCCAGGACGGCTCGAGCTCGGCTACTCGCTCGACTTCGACGGCGCGAGTCTCATTGTCGGACATCGCACGTCGGATGTCACGGCGCCGCTTGGCACCGTGGATCTGTACCGCATCGCGCCCCCGACGCCGCCCGACACGGACAGCGACGGCGTGTACGACCCGGCCGATAACTGCGTGCTTGTCAGCAATGCCGACCAATCAGACCAAGACGAGGACGAGCTGTGACGGCGTCGGACTTGACCTCGTTTGTTACACGTACAACGTCTCGGAGCGTTGCGACCCGCCCTACCCCCACGAGAATGACGACAACCTGCGCCTGCCCAACGGCAGCTATATCAACTTCAACGGCATGCTCACCGAGAACTGCATCCGCGTGTCGGACAAGCGCTGAGCGCGCCGGCGACCGCGTTGCAGCGCAGGACTCGCGAACACGATATGATTATGGGATGTTGCGCTCGATCCCGTTGCTCGCAGCGCTGATAAGCACGCCGTCGCTTGCGCGCGCAGACGGTGACGTCGCCATGCATGACGCATTCTGGTGGATCAGGACGCTCGAGCTGGTCATTCCCGACGCGCGGTGGGAGCACAGCTTCACGGCGGGTGACAATCGCTGGGTGCTGTCACTGCCGCTCGTCATCCGCGCAGGGCACGTGAACACCGGAAGCGACAGCACGGAGAGCGGCAGGGGCTACCCGGGCGGCATCATCTTCACCCACGTCGCGGAGTTTCAGTGGCAGGTCACGAACCGCGAGTTTCGCGGGCTGCTCGGCGAGCGCGTGCATTTCCATGGCGAGCAGGAAGAGCTCACCGGCCTCATGCCGTTCGTCGAGGCTGGTGCGCTGCTCGGCACCGATGGATCGGGTGGCGTGATCGGCGTCGGGCTCGCCTGGGGCGACGGCATGGCGGGCCTCTCGGCCGGTGTCGTCGTGCGCGGCATCGCGACGACCCAAGAGTATCGCGGCGACATCGGGTTCGATCTTCACTTCCCCTTCAACGCGCTGTAGGAACGCGACACGCAAGAAGGCCGCGTTGAAGCGGCGTGGGTCAGCGACGTGCGGTAGGCAACGAGCGCCGCGCCACGAGTGCGTCGGCCGCGCTGTGCGTTCGGCCGTAGCCGGGCGCGCCGTAAGAATCGAAAGGTTCTTGTCCGTGCGGCGTTTCTGGACGTCACGGTCTATCGTCGCGGTATGCAAATGGCGCTCGAAGCATCGGATCTGCGCACGCTGAGCGAGTCCCAGAAGGACGCGGTTCTCCAGGCCCTGTTCATTGCCCTGATTGCCGACGGCCAGCCTTCTGCCGAGGAGCTTGCGCAGTTCGAGCAGGGCATCGCAGCGCTACCGTGGGGGAAGGACGCTGCGCAGCTCAAAGGCATCACACGCGCAGTCGTCGAGCGGCTCCAGAAATCCAGCGACGCGGAGAAGGCCGCCTTCCTCAAGGAGCTTGCGGTGACCGTTCCCGCCGAGCTCCGCGAGAAGGTGGTTTTCGATATGGCGTCGATCGTTGCGGCAGACCGCGTCGCGACGATCGTCGAGCGGCAGACGATTGCCGCGTTCGTGATGGCGTTCGGGCTCGATCCGCAGGCAACGATGGAGAAGATCAAGACGCGACTTCCGGCGAGTGATGTGGCAGCCGAGCAGCACGTCAAGCTCGAGCCTGCAGATATCGCCGCGCTCGACGATGCGCAAAAGCTTGCGGTATTGGAGGCGCTCGTCGCCGCGGTGCTTGCCGATGGCAAGCCTACGCAGATCGAGCTCGCCGGTTTCGATCACATCGTCGCCAACCTTCCGTGGGGAATGGAGCGAGCGGTGCTCGAAGCGCAGATCAAAGGCGTCGCGCAGCGAATTGCCGCGTTCGAGTCGCCGAACCAAGTCAGTGACTTTATCGTCGGAATGGCTTCGCGTTTGCCAACGCAGTCACTGCGCGAGAAGGTTTTTTATACGGTCGCGACGATCATCTTTGCTGACGGTGAAGTCTCGAAGCTCGAGCAAAATACGCTCGGCGCGCTCGTGTTCGCGTTTGGCATCACGAGCGATCGGCTCGCCGCGATCAAGTTGGCCGTGACGGGGCGTTCGACACCGATGACGACTCGGAGCAGCGCTTCCTAGCGGTTCGCTCGTTGCGAACGGTCGGAATCGCCGGAGAAGCTTATTCGCGCTCGAACGCGCCGATATCGCAACGGCCTTGCGGGCGAGCGAGCCCGCGCTGGTCCGTCTCGCCGCACCACTCGTCCACCGCGGCGTCGAGCGCGGGACTGCCTGCCCGCAGAGCGTGCGTCGGCGTCGGGCCGCCATTGTCGGCGAGCTGGGCCAGGAGTGGATCGAGCGTCGGCCCCGCGAAGCCGCACCGGCCGACATCGTCCTCCGGGAACACGAGGTTACCGCCGGCATCCACCATCGTAAGCAAGTTGAGGTAGCACTGCGAGGTGACGCCGGTATTCGCGTAGAACAGGTTGTTCGCGTACACGCCGGTCGCATTGCAGAACTCGCGGATCGCACCTGCGAGATCGACGGTTGAAGCATCGCTGGCGAACGTGGTGTTCATGACGAGCGCGCTCGCGTTGTTGAACAGGATCGCGCTGCCCTCGCCAGAGTTCTCACTGAAGGTCGAGTCACGAATCGTGACGTCGCCGTAGACGAAGTCCATCGCGCTGCGACAGCAGATGGTCGCGTTCCAGGTCGCGAAGCTCGGCGAGGTCCACCTGCGTGCTGCGGATGCACGCTTGGCGACGTTGAGAGGTCACTTGACGCGGTACGTCCGCACCATTGCGCGCTGCCCCCGCCACGTCGTGACTTCGTCGTCAATTGGACGGTGCCAGCGTCGGCATCGCACGACACGACCGCAATCACGGCCGCCAGTTCGGAAAGTTTTTCGCGCCGCCGGGAAGCGCGTCCGGGCAGCCGTCGCTGTCGGCAAACTTGTTCCAGACCTCCGCCTGGTCGGGGCATTTGTCCTTCGCGTCGCTGACGCCGTCACCGTCACTGTCGGGTGCCGTCCCATCATCGGGGCAACCGTCACCGTCATCGATCCCGTTTTGGGTCTCCTTGGCATTCAAGCAGGAATCGTCGCTATCGTCGAACACACCATCGGCGTCGGCGTCCGGCCGTGGCGGCAACTTGCGAACAGGCGGCTTTGACGCGCTTCGCAGCCACGGGCGGCGGGTCCGGAATCGGGTCAGGAGCGATCGCCGCCACCTCGACAACGGGAGCGTCAGTGTTGGGCGGCCGGTTGTCGACCGCCGGAGACTCGCGCGACGCGACAACGCTCTTCCGCCCGCTGTTCAGGGTGAACACGATTGCCACGCCTGCGATGGCGAGCGCGACTCCAATGGCCACGAGCTCGGTCCTCGATCGCATCGCAGGCGACGCCATGGCCGCGATCTCTGGCGAGGCGCGCGGGATCTCTTTGACTGCCGGGCTTGGCGTTTGGCGGATCACTGGCGCATTCCTCAGCGCCGCTGCCATCTCCGCGCACGAAGTCAGTGCTCATCAAAACAGGGCTGGATGGCGGCGTCCCGCCGGAAGTTCGCCGCGTGATACTGGGAGTCGAGGTCGCGGATCGTCGCGTCGTTCGCGCGTGCCATCGAGCAGTCGCCTGCGCGCGCGGCATCAGCGGCCTCTTGGTGAAGACCACGCGCTGTATCAGTCGAGTCTTCGTCCGCGCGACCGCTGCACACGACATTCGCCACGATGCCGTAGACGGCGGAAGCGGTGAGCACGACGGCCGCACCGTAGAACAGCTTGTGACTATCGTCCTTCGGTGTGGCTGGGTCGGAACCCTCGAAACCCGCCGTGGAGAGCTTCCCGATGCCGGCGAGCACCCCTGCGCCGAGTAGGTCGAGCAGGGCCCAGCCGGTGCTACGGCAGGATGCCGGCGCCGTTGCGGTCGATGGCTTCGGCCTCGGTCGGATGATGGCAACCGAACATCCGCTCAACAACGCAGCGACCAGCCCGGCAGTCAACGCACGACGCATCCATCGAGGCTCGCATGACCGACGAGAGGGTCAGACGCAACCAGCGCAACTTGTGTGGGTAACTCCATTCATTGGAGGTTTTCGCGTGACAGCATCGATCACGGCTGCGCGGCGTGGATCACTTCGGCCGGATCGCCGTTCGTGTTCGCTGCGACGGTCGCCACCGCCTCTAACCTGTAGAGGCTGTGCGTCGGTGGGTGCCGTGGATCGTTGCAGTCGTAGTAGAAGCCCAGCTCGAGGTGCGCACTGCGCTCGCCGAGCGTCGCGACTACGCTGTCGAGCCCGCTCGTGCATGCGATCTCCTCCGGAAGGTCGAGCGCGAGCTCGCCGTCGGGGATCCGATCGGGAAGGGCATCCGGTTGCAAGGAGACCGGGTACGATACGGGGCGGTCGGAGAGTAGCTCGCCCGTCGCCTGGTCAGAGCGCACGCTCACGCGCTTCCACTGCGAGGACGGATGGAGAAACGAGCCGCTCGTGCCCACCTTCATCACGTGGAAAGTGACGATGTCGTGGACGCCGTCGTAGTAGACCCGGCACGGAGCTGGCGCGGCGCCCGCTGTGGCGAGCTCCGCGTGGCATCGTCCATCTGCAATAGCCACGATGTCGGCTCGGAGCTGCAGCCCGCCCAAACGAGGATCCCGAGCACGACTCGCATCGCACGTAGTCTACGCTGGCGGGCGCGAGCGGGGGAGGCTGAATACCTGCGCGGCCCGCGCCAGGCCGTCGAGCAGCACGCGCCATCGCGGCTCGTGCTCGACCAACACGGCGTCGAGCCGCCCGGACTCGAACCCGCGCGTGGCCAGCACGTGCCCGCGGTTGAGATCGGCGGCAGTCAGCGCTCGCTCGCCTGCACCGATCCGCGCGCCGGCGAGAGCGAGAAGCTGGATCACGGCAATGCGCACGAGCCCCGCACTGGCGTGCCCGCCCACCAGGACGTGGCGGCCGAAGAGTTGCTGCCGCATCGAGATCCGCAGCGCCTCGTCGATGGCAGGATCGGCGGTCATGGCAGGTGCGGGCTCGGCGACAACCGCGGCGGCCGTATGCTCGATGAGGACGGCAAGCTCACGCGCCTCCGACACGTTTGTCTGGCCACGCTCGATGGCCTCGGTCAGCGTGATGCCGAGCGCGCGGAGCAGCTCGCCGAAGGCATGGGTGCCGGCCACGGCCGCCTCAGTGCTTGGGGTCCGATACCAGGACGCACCATCGATCGCGAGTACTGCGCTCACGATGGCATCGGGCTGCCCCGGTTCGAGCGGACACTGCGCGGTAGCGTCCACCAGCGCATCGAGGCAGCGACCGATCGCCATCAGCGTCTCGCTCGCGGTCCCCAGGTTGCGCTTGACCAGCGTGGTCGCCGCCGTCGTGAAGCGCAAAAAGATTCCGTAGTCCCATCCCCACTCCTCGAGGAGCACGACGGGGTGATGCAGGACCGGCGGAGGGAGGAGCGGCCGAACGCGAGGCAGATCGTCGACCAGCGGCAGCCCGACACGCGCGCTCACCGCGAACGTCGCGCAGGTTCCGCGGTCGACGACGCGAATGCCTTCGATCGTCGCGAACGACTCGAGCGGAAACAGCCGACAGAAGCCCGGTTTGGCATCACTACCGAACGCCGCGTGCAGCCCGCACCGCCGCTCGGCGGTCAGGAATACGCAACGATCACCGTCGTGACGCAGGAAGCGGCCGACGTCATTGGTCTCGACGTAAGGCAGCACCACGTGGGGAAACGCCGCCGCTAGATCGAGCGCATCGAGCCCGGCGACATCCGCATCACTGAGCGGCCCGAACGCATAACCCTGACAACACGCGCCCGACCCCTGGCACCCGAACCTCGCCCCTTCGAGGATCGAGGTCGGCAACGCATACTCACCGCGCAGCACGCGCTCGAGCGTGGCGACCATCGCATCGCCCGCGCCCTCGACGGCGTGGAGAAAGAACAGGCGACGCAGGGCGTTGTCGACGGCGTCGCCCGCGTGGCCCAGCTCGACCAGCGCGGTGCGGGTGCTCGACCACTCGGTCGCTCCGTCGAGCAAGGGTGCGAGCGCCGCCGCCGCGCCCTCGAGCAAGAGGCTTCGGTGCAGCAGCCCATCCTCGAGTCGGTCCTGCTCGACGCGCATGTGCGCACGCAGCCGTGGTCGATACGAAGTCAGCTTGTCGATCATGGCGTCAAACGATCTGGAAGTGCCCCATCATGCCCGCAGCGTGATGCTCGAGGATATGGCAGTGGTACATCCACTCGCCCGGGCGATTGTCGGCACGGAACGCGATCGTGACGCTCTGCTTTGCGACAACGTTCACCGTGTCTTCCCATGACACCGGCCGCACAGGCATACCGTTCATCGCGACGACCTGGAAGAAGAACCCGTGCAGATGGAACGGGTGGTCCATCCCGGTCTCGTTCACGATGTTCCAGACCTGCAGCTCACCCGCTTTGACGGGCTCATCGCGATGGTGCGTCTCGCCATTGATGAGCCAGTCGTGACCGTGCAGCGTCATGCGCGCACCCAGCCGTACCGTTCGGGTCGGCACCACCGGTGCCGTCCGGCACGAGCGCTTCGATGTCCACCCGCTTGACCTCCGTTGCACGTGACAGCTCACGCCGACCGACACGAAGCGTGCCCCACTTGAGATATCGCGGTCGATTCATCGAGGTGCGCCGATACGGCAATGACTCGATCGCGATCTCGGCATCCTCATCGTCAAAGGGGCCGACTGCCAGCTCGACGCGGTTTCGTCATGGTCACAAGACGCGGCTTCTACCGGTGCATTACGCCAAAACCGGCGCGGTCGTTCGCTTCGCGCTCGGGGTGCGAATCGCGATGGCCCGCCGGCAGGGAATCGACGCCATCAACGCACGAGCCACACAATTCAGCTCGACGTGCCGGTCACTTTCTAGCTAGTGGTGCTATTTGTGTCTGACCCGTATCGATGACCCGCAAGCTGCGCACTGGCTACTTCGCCGAGCTCGGTGAGCGCATCGACGCCCGCTGGCGCCGCCTCGACTACGAGGACAGCGCGCTCCCACCGATTGCCGAGGAGGAGCTGCTGCGGCGGCCGCCGCACGAGCACGTGTCCCCGTGGGACCTCGCCCAGCTCGGCCGCAACCCGCAACGGATGCCCGAGCAGGGCTCGTCGGGCTTTGGTCAGCCGCCGCTGGCGGTGTGGGGCGCCGAGCGCATGTACATCGAAGTGCTGTACTGGCTCGACTCGACGACCGCGATCCACCAGCACAGCTTCTCGGGCGCGTTCGCCGTGCTCGAGGGAAGCAGCCTGCACACCCAGTACAAGTTCAAACCAGACCGCAAGGTCTCGAGCAATCTCCACATCGGACGCCTGACCTGGACCTCGTCCGAGCTGCTGACCCGGGGTTCCGTCCATCAGATCCACTCGGGACCGGAGTTCGTTCACGCACTGTTTCACCTCGATCACCCGTCGGTGAGCGTGGTGGTGCGCAACTACCATGACGAGGGTGCGCCGAGTCAGCTTGGGTACCTGCCCCCCGGCATCGGTGTCGAGCCAGTCGTCGAGCCCCGGCTCGAGCGCGCACTCGAGCTCTATCGCATGCTGGTCGACATCGGTCGCGTGAAAGACGCCGAGAAGATCCTCGGGGGAATCGTCAAGCAACCGGACCTCATGTCCGTGTACCTCGCGATGGCGACGATCGGGGAAGGCGACGCGGAGCGCGCGATCGGACAACGGATCCGAGAACGCGCACGCAAGCTGCACGGCGTCGTGATCGACAGGCTCGCTGACGCGATCGATCGAGAGGAAGAGGCGCGCCGCATCAAGCGACTGCGCAGCCAGGTCACGGACCCCGACCTGCGCTACTTCCTCGCCCTGCTCCTGGTCGTCCCGACACCGGATGCACTACGGCGGCTGATCGCCGAGCGCACGCCCGGAACGGACTTCGTGCCCACCGTCATCCGCTGGCTCACCGAGCTCGCCAAGCTGAACGCACTGGACTTCCGACTCGATGCGGTCCAGCTCCGCCTGATCGAGCTGATGATGCGCGGGCAGTCCCTCGCAAAGATCAAGCAGACGATCGGCAAGGACGTAACGAGTCTTCGGCAGCGCCGCGAGCAGGTGACCACGTCGCCCTACCTCGAGCGCCTCGTCGCCGCCGCGCGCCGGTGAACTGGTTTACCTGCGCGGCGCGCGAGAGGTTACGCTTGTACGGTGCGGTTCGTCGTCGTCGTGATGTTCTGCTGGGCGTGCTCGTTCACGCCCGGAACGATCGCAGCGACGGGGGTGCTCGACGCCCCGCTGGATTCACCCGCTGCCGATGTGGACGACGGTCCGCCGCAGCCGGGGTCCGATGCGTTGTGGGTCGATGTCGAGACGATCCAGGTGCCGTGTCTCTCCACCAACGTGCCGTCCACGACCACGCTCCTCGCCGGCGTGCTTTACCGGCTGCGCGCGAGCGGCACGTGTGTCATCGGAAACGACATCCTCGCTGACGCCGAGTACTGGAACTTCAACAACGGGCAGCCGACCGACATCGCGGCCAACAACGTGATCGACATCGGCCTCTCGATCGACGACCCAGTGATGGATTTGCCCAAGCAGCCTCACTGGGGTCCCTACAATGCGAGTCACGTCTACGTGGTCGACTGGATGGGCGCCGGCGCGCCGATCGTCGGCTACTACCACGAGCAGGGCCCGAGCAATAACTCGGGAAGCATCGAGCTGGTGATTCAGGCGTTCCAGTAGGAGGCACCTTGGATCGTCACTCGCGCGCGTAGCAGCGGAGGGCGAGATCGGAGAGATCCCAGGAATGGGGAACGCGCCTGTTCGGAAGAGATCGAAAAGCGCATGGCGGATGTCGCCAAAGATCGGTCGCGCGTCGATGCGGTGTTCAAGCTGCCGCGTTGATCCAGCGTGCGCGAGCGCTCGGTGATCTCGCCGGTTCGCCCGCACAGCGTGCCCAGACGGGCTCCATGGAGCGCCCAGACATGCTGCGGCGGGGCGTACAGAGGTCCGCACGTTGCACGGATGAACGCCGGATGCGGACGGGGTTGATCGCGATGGCGATCCTGAGCTGTGCGGTGACCGCGCGTGCGCAACCGTTGGACGCTCCCCCGGTCACGCCTCCGCCAACGGCCCCGACCGAGCCCGCGACCACGGCCACGGTGCCCGTGCCGGGTGAGGCGTCGATCGTGTTGAGCACGCCTCGCGTCATGGCGCTCGACGGAGATGCGCGCAACTTCGAGCGCCCGCCCGTGGGTTCGCGTATTCGGGGCCGGTTTGTTCTGCGCGGGATCGGTCGCGGCATCGGCGTCGCGGTCCGCATCTTCCTGCTGCCGTTCCGCGCAATCGTCCAGGCGGAGGGACGCTGGAAGCTGCTGAGCAAGTTGCGGATCCTCGTGAACAAGGAGAACACGCTCGGCCTGGTTCCCACCGTGGCGTTCCAGAGCGCGTTCGGTGTCAACATTGGAGCGCGCGCGTTCATCGATGATCATTTCGGCGCCGGCGAGTATGTCGCGATGACGGCGAACACGGGTGGCCCGGTCGTGCAGGCGTATCAACTCGACGCAGGACTGCCGCGCATCGGCACCTTGCCGATTACCCTGCGGACCACGGTCCGCTACGAAGAGAACGACAACCTGTTCTTCTCCGGCATCGGCAACCGAGGTTCCGAGACCGCGAACGCGATGCTGCCTGCTACCGAGACCTCGACACCGACGCGGTTCTCGCAGAAGCGCTTCCTCACCGTCCTGTCGGCAGGGATCGAGCTGCATGCTGGCGGCACCCGCCTACGGATCCGTGGCTCCGGCATCTACAACGACCGATCGTTCGGCCCGGCCGGTAGTGGCGCGACCGACCCATCGATCGAGGTCGGCTACGACACCACGACGCTGCGTGGCTTCGACGGAGGCATCCGAAACCTCGAGCTCACAGGCGACTTCGAGCTCGACACCCGCGACCACCATGGCGCCACCACCGCGGGCGGGGTGTTGCGGGCGTTCGCCGGTGCAGGCTCGCTCGTGGAAGACGCCCGTTACGGACACTACGGAACCGAGGCGGCGTACTTCGTTTCGCCGTTCTGGCCGCGCCGTACGTTCGTCGGCCGGGTCGTCCTCGAAGGTGTTCTCGATACAGATGACAACATTCCGTTCACCGAGCTCCCACGACTGGGCGGCTCGAGTCTCTTGCGCGGGTACCGGACCGATCGCTTTCGCGACAAGCTCGCGACGGTGGCGACGCTCGAGTACCGCTGGCCGGTTCACGAGATCATCACCGGCGAGCTGTTCGTCGAGGGCGCAAAGGTCGCACGGACCTACGATGCATTGCTCGGCGCAGGCTTCTCCGACAACTGGCACGTCGGCTACGGCGGCGGCGTGATCATCCACACCACGGACAGGATCCGGATGCGCGTCGACATCGCGTTTGGCGAGGCGCTTCAAGTTTACGTCACGACGGATGTCCTGGATGCATTCCACAAGCGGGAACGCGAGATGTGAGGGCGAGTCTCGCGATCATAGCGCTCGTGGGCTGCGTTCACGCGGCAACGCCGGGGCGGTTCGCGGATCGTCCGATCGTCACGGTGTCCGATGACCGCCGCCCGATCCCGGAGCCGCGTGTGCGACGGTACTTCTCGCGCGGCGCTGTCGCCGATGTGCTCGTGGTCCGGCCGATCTGGGAGGTGTTTGATCCACGGAGCCGCGTGGCCGCGCGCGACGTCAACGCGCTCGATGAAGTCCCCGACTCGACGTGGTTCACCAACCGGGTCGGCGTTCGCAACGTGTCGCCTGCGGAAGTCGTGAAGGGACCCGATGTGACGGGCCCGCCCGTGCCGCCGTTCACGGTCACGCAGGCCAAGCGCGGTGGGGCCAATCCTGGGTTCATTGCCACCGACGCGCGTGGCATTGCGTACCTCGTCAAGTTCGACACCGCGGCCAATCCGGGGCAGCAGACAGCCACCAATTCGATCGTCGGCCGCATCCTGTGGGCCGCCGGCTACAACACGCCGACGGAGTTCGTGGTGCACGTCCGCCGCGATCAGTTCGAGCTCGCCCCGACGCTCCGTGCGATGGGGAAGATCACCGATGCGACGATCGACGCCATGCTGAAGGTCGCGACGCATCGTGCCGATGGGACGATCCGCGCGAGTGTGAGCCAGATCCTGGACGGCATCCCGAAGAACGGATGGTCACTCTCCGGCAAGCGCGCTGATGACCCCAATGACCGCGTGAGGCACGAGCACCGGCGCGTGCTCCGTGGACTGCGCGTCATTGCGGCGTGGCTCAATCACACCGATATGAAAGAGGACAACAGCCTCGACATGTACGTCGGCAAACCGGGCGAGGGTCACCTCGTGCACTACCTCGTCGATTTTGGCGAGGCGCTGGGCGGGCATCAGGACGAGAACCAGCAGCCGCAGATCGGCTTCGAGTATGCGTGGGACTTCACCGCCCAGTTCAAGGCGTGGTTCGCGTTTGGCCTGTGGCACCGGCCGTGGGAAGCGCAACGGCCGTCGCGCTGGAAGGCGGTTGGCATGTTCAACGCGACCAACTTCGATCCGCGCAGATGGCGCGAGTGGTTGCCTTACACGCCGTTCAAGATGGCCGATCGCGCCGACCTTTACTGGGGCGCGAGGATCGTGATGCGGTTCGACCGCGCGATGCTCGAAGCCGTCGTGAAGACCGGGGAGCTTGGCGATGCGGAGGCCGAGCGATACGTGGTCGAGACCTTGCTTGCGAGGCGTGAGGCGATCGGCAAGGCATTCCTCGATGGCGTGACGCCGCTCGCCGACATCACGCTGACCGGCGACCGGCTGTGCGGCGTCGATCTTGCGCGACACTATGGCATCGCAAACGAGGGCGCGCTGATCGTCGACGGCACGGCACATCCGATCGCCGCGGGCGGCGAGGTGTGCATCACGCTTCCGATGTCCATCGGGTATCACCTGCAACGGGTTCAGATCCGGCGCCGTGACCACACTACCCCCGCGCTGGAGATTCACTACGTCGGCGGGCCCAGATCCCACTTGGTCGGGCTCATCAGGTGATGCTCCGTAGTAACGTCGGTGGCGATGATGGCGAAAACGATCTGCGCGGCGATCGTCCTTGCGGCTGGTGCATGTGGTGGATCATCGGATCCCACGGTGGTGCCGCCCAACGGCCCGATCGATTGGACGGTCGGGGACACGGTCGGCGTCCCGGGCGGGATCCGTGGCAATCGCGCGAGGTGCGTCACCGTCGCCTGCGCGGCGCTCGAGGGCGCCGACGCCCCGTACAAGGACGGAACCAGCGATGCCACCGCGCTGTTCCAGGCCGCGATCGACTCGGCCGAGGCCGAGACCTACGTCTTCATACCGGCAGGGATTTGGCGCATCGATGGCAGCATCAACCTGGGCGCCAACCGCGACGGCATCACGGTGCGCGGCGCCGGTATGGCGGCAACCACCATCGACTGCCGGAACAACGTCTGCATCAACGTGGGCTCGAGCAGCGACTACCGGTGGAACTATCCGGACACCGGCAACGTCATCACCGATGGCCTGACCCAGGGCAGTACCGAGTTGACGATCGCTGATACCTCGGCGTTCTCGGTCGGCCAGATCGTCCAGCTCAAGATCTCGAACGACGTCAACCTGCCGGTGATCTCGGTCGGCGGTGCCTTCGAGTACCTGAGGCGACAGATGACTCTGGTGACCGCGAAGACCGCGACGTCGCTGTCAGTCCATCCCCCGATCTACGGCAACTGGAATCACCTGGCCGCGCGGGTGAACCTCGCCCAGCTGCAGACCGACTTCGTCGGCATCGAGGACCTTACCGTCGATGGTTCGAACGGGAACATCACGTTCGCCATCATGTTCGAGCAGGCCTTCGGCAGCTGGATCAAGGGCGTCAAGGTGCGCCACGCGTCGAACTACAGCGTGTTCTTCACCGACACGCTGCAGTGCGAGCTGCGCGAGAGCTTTCTCGACGAGCTCGACCACGAGGGCAGCAACGGTGCCGGGCTCCTGGTCAACACCGCATCTGGTTCGCTGGTCGAAGACAACATCATCATCGAGGCGTTCCCGAACATCGAGGTCAACCACGGTTCGTCGGGCAACGTCTTTGCCTACAACTTCATCAACAACGTCGATGGGCTCGTCGGCATCGACACCAACCACGGGCCCCACAACAGCTTCAACCTGTACGAGGGCAACGTGGTCCACAACCTCATGTCCGACGGATATTTCGGCAGCGCCTCCGACGACTTCGTGATCCGGAATTGGCTACACGGTGGCGGTGGCGTCGTCGGGAACTCGCTGACCTACTGCCTCAGCCTCAAGCGCTTCACCCGCAACTACACCATCGCTGGCAACCTGATCGGCAGCGCCCAGCACACCGACGGCTGCGCCAGCTATGGCCAGCCCAACATCGGCAACGGCAGCTGGGTCGGCGAGGCGCAGCCGAGCACGGGCGACTACTGGGCCGACTGGAATCCGACCGACGGCGTCACCATCCGCGGCAGCCTGACCGAGCGCACCGATGACATGCACGGGACGATCACGCTGGTGTCGGGCTCGCTCACCGTCGGCCAGACGCCGCTCCTGGCCTCGGCTTCCGGCGAGCCTTTGACGTCGGTGATCGTGACCGCGGTCGCCGGCAACAGCATCAGCATCGACTCGAGCGCATTCGCGACCGTGTTGCCGCCGGTCGGCACCGTGTTCGCCATTGGCGCCGGGGCAGGCGGCTACCAGGAGCTGGATCTCGATGTCGAGGCCACCACCATCAAGCAGAGCAACTACTACTTCTACCTGGGCGAGATTCCGAGCGGCGAGGTGGCAGCCGAGGAGCTGTCGAGCAGCTATTACCTGACCGCGAAGCCGGCCTGGTTCGGCGACCTGACCTGGCCGCCGTTCGATCCGAACGACCCAACCACCGTCGCAAACCAGATCCCGGCACAGGTCCGCTTCCTGGCCCAGTGAAGCAGTTCGATTCGATGTACCTGTACCTCTTCGAATCGGAGCAGCTGTCAGGGCGGCTCGATCTCGCAGACCCCGCGGAGGACAGTGCCGCAGTCGACCAGATCCCACTGCTGAGTCTCGTTGGTCTGCACGCAGAAGCCCGGCGGCGCCGGCTCGGTCATCCCCCAGATCGTGTACGGGCCGAACGGTGACCCACGAGAACGTCGTGCCGTCGGCGGTGCTGGCGCCGATCCATAGGAACTGGCCGAAGTTCGCCGAGACGATTCCGCGCTCGGCCTCCGACGTGATCGTCACGAGGTGTCCGCCCCAGCTCTCGCAGATCGATTGGGCCTGGTTCCAGTTGGTCTGCGGCCACAGCAACCGATAGCCGTGGCCACTCGCAGGATCGATCACCCACGGCTCGAACTCGCAGACAAACGGGTGGGCCTCCGTCACGCACTCGGCTCGCCAGCGGCCGCACCCCGCCGATGTAGCCACTGACGCATTCGGGCGGGACGGAAATCGGCTCGTTGGTCGCCCAGTTCTCGTACACCAGCGGCTCGAACGTTTCCCAGAGGAATCCCGCGTTGCCCGATAGCCCGAGCCAGGTAGGCGTGTCGATCAGCTGCGTGATCGCTTCATTCTCGTCTTGCGATGACACGGTCACGGCGTGACCACCGAGGTACGCGCAACTCTGGATCGACGGCCAGCCGGTCGGTGTGTCGTACCGCGCGTAGCAGGTGTCGCCGGATTTCAGCGTTGCGCTCGCCGTGATCTCGTCGCACTACTCCACGGGATAACCGAACTCGAATCCGACGCGCCCGCACGCGGTGGACGCCAGTACAACCATGAGCAGCGCGCGCACGGGCCCCAGCATGCCACAAGCTCTCCTGGTGCCGAGGCACTACAACCGGCCGTCACAAGCCAAGTGTTGCTGGTCGCCTTCGCGTTCGTCGCGGCCTGATAGCGCTCCTGGATGAGGTGTCTTGCGCTACGATCAAGACGTGGACGTCGCAGAACACCTACGCAGCCTCATTGCGGCCGAGCCCGCGATCGTATGCGCGTGGCTCTACGGCAGCGTCGCTCGTGGCACCGAGCGTCCGGACAGTGACGTTGACCTCGCCCTCCTCGTCGACGTGCCTGTCGCGACGGACCCTTGGAGCTGGCGGTGGGAGCTGGAGGCGCGATTTTCGGGCGCGTTGCGCCGGCAAGTGCAGGTCATTCTGTTCGACCGCGCGCCGGCAGATCTCGCGCGGCGTGTGCTTCGCGATGGTCAGCTGCTCGCGGACCGCGATCACGCGCGGAGGGTGGCAGCAGAGGTCCGCAAGCGTGCCGAGTACTTCGATATGACTCCGACCTGGCGCCGCATTCGCCGACTCCCGCGTGGTGTCGCACCGTGACCGATGCGGGCCTGCTCGCGAAGAAGCTGACGCGCATCGAGGCGTGCATCAAGGACCTGGAGCTCGTCACGCCTGCGTCGATCGAGGCCAACATCGTCCACGAGCGCTTCGTGGAGCACACGCTTCAGATCGCGATTCAGGCAGCCGTCGACATCGCGTCACACATCGTTTCCGACGAGCGACTCGGCGATGCCGACACAAATCACGCGCTGTTCGATCTCATCGCGCGTCATGGGTGGATTCCGGATGATCAGATTCCTGTCATGCATCGCATGGTCGGCTTCCGCAACGTCCTCGTTCACGAGTACGAGGACGTGGACGTGCGGCTCGTGCGAGCGATCGTCGAGCGCCACGTCAATGACCTGCAAGCGTTCGTCGACAGCGTTCGTGCGAAACTGAGCGAGCCTTCACCAAGGTAGCGCCGCATATCACGTAGCGCTTCGTCGTAACGTCGAGACGCTCAACGATAGACGTGAGGCACTCGAGGTTGGGGATGCCCGGCGTTTGCAGATTATGATCTTGGTCGCATGACCGCACCATGTCTCGTCCTCAGGATCCCGCGCTCCGCTGGCGCGACGGCGATGTCCGGCGTTCTCTGGGTCGATGGTCAGCAGTTCGCCGAGACCGCACCGACGATCGCCGCGGTGTGTGATGCACTGGTGGCTCATATCCCCGGAGGAAAGCCGTTGCTGGTCGACCCGCTCGACGGGCGTCAGAGCTTGGCGCACGCGGTTCTCGAGGAAGCCACAAAGCGCGGCTGGGAATTCAGCCGCCATCCACCGGCCGGGCAAGAGATGACGTTGCTCGATCTGAACGGCGCCGACACGGAGAGCGCGTTGCCTGCCGCGGAGGCTGCGTCGCTTCTCGAGGGATTGGCGACGGCGATGGGCCAAGCGTGGAACGACGACGAGCTGGGCGAGAGTATAGGCATCGGCCGCCAAGCGTTGACGCTGTGCTTGCACCACTTCGGTGCGTGGCATCCGTACACGTTCTGGATCATGTCGAACCTGTTCCAGGCGTCAGCGGGCACCGGGAACGACGACAACATTCGCGAGGCGTGCGCGTTCGTCGACTATCTGTTGACGCGCGACAAGCCAGAGTCGTACGTCGGGGGCTCCGGCTTCATCGTGCGACTCGACGAGCTCGCGAATCGATGTCTCGGCTGCGGCAATGTCATGCTTGCGACGCGCGTCTACGACGCCGCCATCGAGGTGGCGCGCGTGACGTACGGCGAATCCCACTCGATCTACGAGCAGATCGTCGTGCGCAAGACTGGTGCGTTACATGCGCGTGAGGTGCAATTGGAGTCGTAACTGAGCCCGGCTCGGTTCCTTCTGCCGCGAACGTGTTGGGACTTTCATGGCCATTGGTCGAACGTCTCGTGACAACCGACCTCGCTCGTGTGTACATCGCCGACATGTCGAAGACCTTCGTTTGTGCGATCGCGTGTGTCGGGCTCGCGGCATGTAGCAGCGACTCGGCGATCGATTCGGTCGATGCTGCGGTCACGATCGATGCGGCGATCGATGCATCAGCGGCCACCGGCACGCTGTCCGGTTCGGTCTCGCGCACCGCGTCCCCTGGTTCCGCGGGTGATGCTCGCGGCCCGGTGTACATCGCGCTATTCGATCGCGATCCGATCAGCAACATGTCGTCGGCGGTCGTCGTCTCGCGCGTCCGGATCGAGAATGTCGATCTCTCGGGCGGCGGAGCGACCATCGCATACTCGTTGACCGACATCCCACCGCGCGCCACCGACTACTTCATTGTCGCCTTCCTCGATGACAACGCGAACGTCGATCCGATGAGCACGAGCGCTGGTCCCGACAAAGGCGACCTCGTGAGCCTCGACGGCTTCGCGTCACCGAAGGTCAAAGTCACGGCGCCCGAGGTCAAGACCCACAACCTCGTCCTCAACTCGGTCCTGCCGTTTTGAGCCCGATGCAATTCCTTCGACCCGTCGTCCTCCTACTCGCGGTCTCGGCGTGTGAGTCCACCGAGCCGCCGGCGTGCTCGTCGGTCCTTGCCCCGGACGGCGTCTATCCTGGCTACGACTACTGCTCGACCGCGGATTACCCCGACTTCACCAACTCCGAGCGGCGTTGGGACGGGACGTACCCGGAGTTGTGCGCGGGTGTGACTGGCGAGGACGCGTTCGCCTGTGGTGAGCAACTGTTCTGGCAGACGTTCCAGTTCGATCGCGAACAACGCAAGCAGGCGTTCGACGCGATGCGTGTGCTGGTCACCCAGGAGGAAGAGGCAGGCGCGCTCGATCCGCGACGCTTGAGCCGCCTGAACTTCCGCACCGGCCAGCTCGGTGTCGCGCTGTTCGCGGAGAACGCGGACACGAGCCCCGGTCCGCAGGTCCAGCGCTTTCTCGAGCGCGCCGTCGAGCTCGATCCCGACCACGACGTGATCCTCGAGGCGTGGCTGTACACGGTGAAGATCAACGCTGCCTTCGTCCTCGGACAGGATCCGAACCAATACCTCGATGGGCTCTGGGCCCTCGCCGATCGTGATCGGCCCGCGGTGGCCGGGACCGTGATGGGCGTCGCGGCCGGGATGTCGGTCGACTCCGGTTGGCCGGCGTTCGCGGTTGAGCTGGTCGACTCGGTCGATCTCGACGACTGCGGGCAGTGGTGCGACTGGGAGCTGTATCGCGCACCCTACGCGACGGTAGGCCAGTACTTCTCTTACGCCGAGGTCCAGGCGCGCGCGGGCCACCGGGCTCGCACCCTCGAGTTCCTCGAGATGACCCGAGCGTCGCCGCGCTACGACACCTGGCCGCTTCGCTCCGCTGCCGAGGCGGCATATGCCGACGTCGATGCATTCATGGGGCAGTTCGCGGCGCGCGCGTCCGATCAGCGAGTCAACGATCTGCTGCTGAGCGGCTCCTCGCAGGCCTGCATGGTCTGCCACGCCCCACAGCGCTGACCGATGCCGCGAGCACGTTGTTACGGATACGTCGTTTCGTAGATCGCGATGCCTGAGAAGTCGGCCCGCGCGTAATACGTCCATAGCGCGATGCGCGACATCATCGCGTCGGTCGGATCGGGGTCGATCGTCAGCCAGTTCGATAACGCGCTGGGCGCAGCGTTCGCACCGGCCGCCGCAACTCCGGCGCGCTCGCCGAGTCGCGTCGCCGCACAGACGAGTGTTGCGGATGCTCCGACGGTGAAGTCTGCGGCTGCCTTGTCGCCCTCGACGTCATCCCGCGTACGGACGGCGCGGTACCGAGGAATCGATCCATGGCGCACGTTGCAATGCATCGCGTCGGGGCGCGGCTCGGGTCCTGCGGGATTGGGGTCCTGCAAGATGTAGATGCCCGCGTAGTGAAAGTCGCCCGTCCCGTTGAGCGAGAGGCTCGCGATCTTCAGCTCGACCACTGGTTGCCGCCACGGACCGCCGGTGATGACGAACAGCGTGCGCGGCAGCGTCGTCGCTCCTTGCCGAAGGAGCCCAGTCTCGACCACATAGGCCCCGGAGCTACCGATCTGTGCACCTTCTGTGGCCGTCGCGCCGTTGAACCCGCTCGCGTAGGCAAGCCGCTCGACGGCGAACGTCGGGTGCAAGTCACAGATGTCGCCGACCCCATCCCGATCGGTGTCAGCCTGATTGCTGTTGAAGTCGAGTGGGCAGTTGTCGCAGCCGTCCGCGCTGCCGTCGACGTCTTCGTCGCCCGCTAGCCCCGAACAATTGCGCGGTATGAAGACCCCGTCGGTGGGCCAGCCGACGGTACTCGCATCGGCGCCGACGAACGCATCGACAATCGGATCTTCGGCAGCGTCCTTTGGAAGCTCCACCTCGGTGAGCTGAAACAGGAGGTGGCATCCTGTCAGCGATCCCGCGAGCGCAAGGAGCAGCCTCATCCGCATTTCGAGTGCGATTGTACTACGCGCACTGCGACTCCCAGCCACCAGGTTCTCGCGTTCAGCAGCCAATCCGTTGGTTCGCAACGACAACGTCATCGACGAACACATGAAATCCGAGCTGGTCACCACGCACGACACCGACGCTGAGCTCCTCGTACGTCGGCGACGGCGTATCTGCCGCGAACGTGATGACCTCGATTCCGTCGATCCAGAGCTGGACCTGCGGCGTGGCGCCGAACGTGAACGCGACCTCGACACACGCCCACGTGTTCGCGGCGACCGTCGCAGTCGCGGTTGACGTGTCGATGGCGGGGCCACCGTTGCGCATCTCCGACACCACCCACAGGCCTGCGTCATCGCCGCCGATCGCCGTGTAGTTGTTGTCGTCGGAGCTCTTGATCGTATCCGAACGCTGGCGGCATGAGCGCGCAAAATGACGGGTCCGCGAGCCAGCCTACGTCGCCTGTCACGGTCGGACTGGCAAGGATACGCCTCGTCCAAACAGAAACGCCCGGATTGCTCCGGGCGCTTTGGTACGACGCGTAGCCAGGTTTACTTGGTCGGGATCGACTTGGTCCAGACCTGCATGCGGCCCGCGACCTCGGTGCCGGCCGCGCCGAATACGCAGGTCGCGCCCTCGAGGTGCATCGTCCCGCGCGTGACGTGCTCGATCCACTCGGGCGTTTCGCTCAGAGCGTGAAGCTTGTCGCTATCGCCCTGCAGCAGGAAGAAGCCATTGGCCGCCGCGCTGCCGTGCGGGTTGAGGAACACCGGATCAAAGCTCGTGATCGTCCCGTTCGCCTTGAGGCTATTCAGGTACCCCATGAACTGCGTGAAGTGCTCCAACGAGATGCTCTCGCGGCCGGGGATCGAGCGAGACCAGCCAAAGAAAAGTGCGTTCGATGCCATGTTGTTTTCCCTCTCCAGTTCCATCACCCCGACATGGGGCTCGTGTTGGCGCCGACGATAATCACCGTCGACAACGCATCGCAACCGATCTGCGCGCGACTCGCTAGGGTTCTACGTGTGGTCCTCGGACCGGATCGGCTTCATGATGGCGGCGGTCCCTCGCGGCGATCGGTGGCCGTGTTCGCTCCAACGCCACATCTCGCTTTCGTCTCGCTCGGAGCCAACGCCGAGGAGAAATCACGCGGCGTCACCTTGGTCACGTACAGCGACATGATCGGCGTCGCCAGCTACAAGACGGACCCCGATCCGGCGACTTCACCGACATGACACTCGAGCGCCGCATCGTGCGGAGCGAGACCGATCCGTCGATGCACGATTAGCTCACTCGTGCAGCGCGGGGCTGCCATCGAGAACCTCGGTAGCGGACGCGATCGCGTCGTCGGTTCCTGCGAGGGCGATGATGTCCCCGAGCTGCAGTGGCTCGTGGGCATCGGGGACCGCGAACCCTTGCTCCCCTCGCACGATCGCGAGGACCGTTGCGCCGGTCGCACTCCGCAGCTCGAGGTCAGCGAGCGAACGCCCGATGGCAGGGCTATCAGGCTTGAGCTGGTATCGCACCGGCGCGCCCAGCCCGGGAAACAGCGTGCGCGCCTCCTCGAGTGGATCCGACGAGTCGAGGACGCCTGTCGCGCGTTGCGCGGATAGCACTTCGATCACGGCCTGCGCGGCCGCGCGCACGTGACCATGCAGGCCCGCCGCACTTCGCCAGAACAGAAACGCGAGGACGACGATCGCCACGAGCAGCACGGCAACCGACGTGTAGCCGGGAAGGAATGGTTGCGTGATCGCGATCAGCGCCGAGCCGCAGATCAGGATACCGACGAGGCGCACCGCCGCTTCAACGACGAGACGTGGTTGGCGGCCGAGATCCATCGCATCTTCGCTGCGCCCTGGGACCGCCAGGTCACCAAACAAACGACCGAATCGATGCGTCGTGCGCAGCACGCTCACACAGAACGGAAGCACCAGCGCACCTGCCGCCAGGACGACAAGGAGCCGGGCGCTCGAACGCGACAGGCCGAGCTTGGATTGGAGAAGCTCGATCAGGGTCTCGATCGACAGCGACGTCGCGATCAGGGCAGCCGCGATCACGACAACGTCGAGAGCAAGCTTCCGTACGAACCGCCGCAGCGTCGACCTCGACTCGCCTCGCGATGTACGAAGCTTGTCGATCCAGCTCCCATACAGCGCGACAAAGGTTTGCAGCGGCTTCGGCAGCTTGCCGTCGACGAACGATGCGATCCGGCTGGAGTTCCGGATCAGCGCCGGTGTGAGCAGCGTCGTGATCGCGGAGACCGAAACGGCGACTGGATAGACATGCCCGCCAATGACGCCGAGGGACAGCCCCAGGCCGGCAATGATGAAGGAGAACTCGCCGATCTGCGCCAGGCTCATCCCGGCAGCGATCGACGTCTGGGTGCTCTTCCCGGTCATGAAGGCACCGAGGGACACGCTTGCGACCTTGCCGACCACGACCAGCACCGTGAACACGACGATCGCCAGTGCATGCGCCCACACCTGTGCGGGATCGATCAGCATCCCGACGGCCACGAAGAACACGGCGGCAAAGATGTCGCGGACGGGTCGAACGAGCGGTTCGATGTCATGTGTCTTGCCAGACTCCGCGACCAACACGCCAGCGACGAACGCGCCGAGTGCCACCGAGTAGCCGAACTCCTGCACGAGCAGCGAGATGCCAAAGCAGATGCCCACGGCGGCGACAACGATGGTCTCCGGTCGCCCGAGCTTCACGACGGCTCTCATCAGCCGCGGCACGATGAACAACCCGATCGCCACGAGACCGACCAGGAACGCCAGCAGCCGTCCGATCGTGGCCGCCAGGTCGCCCGCCGACATCCCTGTGCCTGACGAGACACCCGTCAGGACCGCCATCAAGAGCACCGCGATCAGATCCTCGACGATCAGGATCGCCACGACGAACTCACGCAGCTCTCGGTGAACTCCCTGTTCGTCAAACGCCTTCGCAATGATCGTCGTGCTCGAGATCGAGATCACAGCACCCGCGAACAGGCTCTCCATCGTGCTCCAACCCAGCAAGGTCGCAGCGAGGAATCCGAGCCACATCATCACACTGCATTGAAGAACCGCGGTGATGCCCGCTGTCGGTGCTGCCTTGAACAGCTTGCCGAGTGTGAACTCGAGGCCGAGTCCAAACATGAGCAAGATGACGCCGAGCTCCGAGAGCGTGTGCACCACATCAGGGCTCGCCACGATCGGAATCGCGACGTGGGGACCGATCAAGATCCCAGCGAGGATGTAGCCGAGCACGACCGGCTGTTTGAGTCGCTGAAACAGCACGGTCGTTACACCGGCAACGCACAGCACCACGGTGAGCGCGAGCAGGAACTCATTCGGGGTCGTCATTGCGGCGCGCCCGCCCACCGCAGCGCGACGAGCCTCGCTTGTGCGCGTACGGGCACCGCGCGAACATCGCAGGCCACATCCTCGATCACTTCACGACTCACGCTCCCGAACACGATGCGTTCGAACAAGGAGCGTGGGCGGCTGCCGACGATCACGAGGTCCGCACGTGTTTCGACGGCGGCGACGCGAATATTCTCGCGGATGTCCCCGCGTCTCAGATGACGCGTCCAGCCAACCCCGAAGGCTCCGAACGAACCCAGTGCGCCGGCAACGAGCTTCCTCGCGCGCTCCGCGAAGCTCGTGTACACGTGCACCGCGCTCATGGACGGGCGCGGCTCGGGTAACAGCTCACGTGCGAAGCGAAGCACCTCGCTCCCGCAGTGGACGTCGAGCGCAACGAGTGTTCGGTTACAGTGCTGGTCGTTCCGAGGGCGAACGAGCAAAACCGGCCTGTGCCCGAGCAACTCTCGAACGTGCCGCGACATCGCAGCATCCCCGAGCGTGCGCGACTGCGCAGTGCGACTACGGCGAGCGCATATAGCGCGAGCAACGAGCGGTCGCCGCGCCGACACTCCGATTCGACAAACGTCAGCGTCGCGTCATCGGCGAGCTGGAGGCCGACGACGCGAGAGACAATTTCTTGGATCGAGCTGGAGTCAACAACGAGGACCACCGAGCGCAGCACGTAGGAAGCGCATGCAAAATCTCCGCGCACACCTGCTGAAACCAGCCCAACCAGATTTTCCGATGCCGCTGGAGCTATCAGTCGTGCATCGATGCACGCACATCGTCGCCGTCAGTGCTTCTTCGGTGCGACCGGCGGCTCGTCGACATCGTTGCCCCCGACGTAGCGACCTGGCACATCGAACAGCGCCTTCCAGCTGCCGCCGGTCTGCGTCGCCGGGAACTTGCCGAACGCGTGCAGCTTCGCGAGCACGCACTTCGAGACACCCTCGTCCGGCGTCCGCTGGAACACGACATCACCGACCGAGCCGTCGGGAAGCACGTCGACCTTCACGAGCACCGAACCCGCGTTCAGCGATTTCGAACGGCAGACATCGATCCGGGTCTTCAGCTTCGCGATCACGCTCTTGATCATCGGACGTGTGATCTTCGCGGGCAGATCTGGATCGACCGCGGGCGGCGGCGGCGGCTCCGGTAACGGAGGCGGCGGCGGCTTCTCGACCTTCGCCGGTGGCTTCTTCGGTGTGACCGGCGGCTTCTTCGCATCGGGCTTCGTCTCGGTCGGCACCGGCATGACGGCCTCGACGACCACGGCATCGGTGGGCACCACGACCGCCACCGCCGCATCGACGGCCACCACCGGCGCAGCGGCGGGAGGTGGCGGCGCGGGCGCACCAGCCTCGATTATCGCCACTGCCGGCGCTGCCGGAGGCGGCTCTGACGACGACTTGTTCGCCATCACGAGGAACACGCCCGTGCCGAGACCGGCGGCAGCCACGATTGCGGCGACGATCGGGACCACACGGCTCTTGCGCGGCTTCTCGGCCGTGACCATCGACGCCGCCGAGCCCAGTGTGGTGTTCGCGGCCGCGGCCGCAGTCATCCCGGCGGAAACCGGCGGAGACATCGGCGTCGAGTAGGCGGCCGATGGCGCCGCACCATCGAGGCTCGTGAACACCGCCGCGATCTCGCGCATCGAGCTGGGCCGCTCGTCGGGATTCTTGGCCAGGAGCCGGGTGACGAGCGCGTCGAGCTGCGGCGGAACCTGCGCGAACTGGCTCGGGTGCGGCGGCGGCGAGTTGAGGTGGTGCGCGCACAGGGCACCGATGGATTCGCCGGTGAACGGCGGCCGCCCGGTGATCATCTCGAACGCGACGCAGCCGAGCGAGTAGGCATCGGCACGCCAGTCGACCTTGGCCGAGCTCATCCATTGCTCGGGCGACATGTAGAGCGGCGTGCCCATCGAGCTCGCAGAGGTCGAGGTCATGCCGACACCCGCACCGGTGAGCTTCGCGATGCCGAAGTCGAGGATCTTGATGCGCTCCCCACGAGGCAGCTCGGCATCGGGGACGAGGAAGATGTTGTCGGGCTTGAGGTCGCGGTGCGTGATGCCGGCCTTGTTGACCGCGTCGAGCACGCTCGCGATCTGGCGACCGACGTCCGCGATCTCGGGAATCGTCATCGCGCCCTTCTCGATGCGCGACGACAGCGTCTCGCCGTCGAGGAACTCCATCACGAGGTAGGCGCGGCCGGTCTGGCCGTGAAACCCGACGTCGAAGATCCTCACGATCCCGGAGTGCTGGATCTTCGAGACCGCGATCGCCTCGTTGAAGAAGCGCTGCACGATGTCTTTGTTCTCGGAGATCTTGGCGAGCAGCATCTTGATTGCAACACGCGTGCGAATCTGCTGCTGCTCGGCGAGGAATACCTCGCCCATGCCACCCTCGCCGAGGCGGCTGATGATGCGGAAATTGCCGATGAGCTCGCCGATCAAATCCGGTCTATTGTGGCACAGCGGCGCCGACGGTGCTCAGAGCTTGGCGTCGTCGGGGAACAGGCTCACGTACTTCCTCGCCGCCCGTGGCGTCGCCATCATGTCGGCCACGGTGTCCCGCCACAGCTTGTAGTGGGCGGTGTCCTTGTGGGCGGCGGGTGCCTCCGCGGTTCGATAGATCTCGACGAGGGTGAACCGCGTGGGGTCCTCGCGATCCTCGAGCAGGTCGAAGCGAGCGATGCCGGGCTCGGCGACACTGGCGCGTGCGTTGGCGAGCGTCGCGTCACGGAAGGCGGCGACAGAATCGGCCTTCACGTGACAGGCGACGTGCACGATCAGGAAGCTGTTCGACATGGTCCGCGAGCCTAGTACATCGGTCGCCGACGGTGTACCAACGCCCATGGCGCACCTCGATCTCCATCGCCATCTTGAAGGATCACACAGCCCCGCCGCGCTCATCGAGGTCGCACGCGCGTTCGACATCCGCGACTCGTTGCTCTACGACGCACCCGCGCAGCGCTTTCGCACGCCCGGCGAGCTGGTCAGCGAGGTCACCATGGCCGGGCCGTCCGACGACTCCAGCGTGTTCTACCGCTGCATCGTCAAGGCCCGCGCTGCGTACGTCAGCGTCGCCGCCATCGGCGCGCTCGCCCGGCTCGCATTCCGCGAAGCGGCCGCCGAGACCGATGGGTTCGAGATGCGCCTCAGCCTGTTCTCGATGGCCCGCACGCTGATCGAGAAGCAGCAGCTCGACTGGCGCGCCGTGGCCCCCGTCGAGTTTGCCGAGCGCTACGCGCGGCCGATCCTGCTCGAGGTGATCGCCGCCCGCGACGAGGTGATGGCTGCCACGGGCATCCCGATGCTGCTCCGCCTCGGCCTGTCGCGCACGTTCGAGAGCGAGCCGCACTATCGAGCGCTCGGCTCGATGGCGGTCGAGCACGCTGCGGCGCTCGTCGGTCTCGACGTGCTCGGCATCCTCCCGCCGCCCGACACCGAGCCACTACCGGCGAAGCTCGTCGAGATCCTCGAGGACATGCGCCGCGCCCTGCCGGATCTCACGATCCACGCCGGCGAGTTCGCTGGCCACGAGTCCATCGATCGCACGCTCGCCCTCGCGCCTCGCGGCATCGGCCACGGTGTGCATGCGCTGGAGAGCCCCGCCACGCTCGAGCGCCTCGCCCGCGACGGCATCACGCTCGAGGTGTGCCCGACGAGCAATCGCCTGCTCATCCCGACGCGCCTCGCGAAGCTCCAGCAGGCACACCACGGCCACACACCACTGCGCGCGCTCCAGAACGCCGGGGTTCACACCGTCCTCGGCAGCGACGACCCGACACCGATGGGCACCACGTTTCGCGACGAGCTGATCGTCGCACGCGATGCCGGCGTTGACCTCGTACGCCTCGAGGCGGACATGGCGCGCCGCTGGACCGAGATCACAGGCGCGGTTCCCCACAAGTAACGTCCGCCGGGCGCGACGCTGCAGGCGCGCGCAGCTATCATGCGCACGCTGTGATCGAATACGATCCTCATCACTGGCGCAGCCACTTCTTCGACCTCCGCGGCTCGCTCGTCAAAGAGATCGCGTATCGCGTCGGCGTGTGCGGCCTGACGGCGATCTTGGTCTCCGTCGCGTACCACTATCACGAGGACGTCGCGGTCCCCGACAAGCTGCACTTGCTGATCGGCCCGGCCCTCGCGCTGCTGCTGGTCTTCCGCACGAACACCGCCAACGATCGCTACTGGGAAGGTCGCCGGCTGTGGGGCGGCATCGTCAACACCGCGCGCAACCTGCGTCGCAAGTCGGCGGTGCTGTTCAAGGATGAACCGGTGCTCAGCGCGCGGATCACCGAGTGGACCATCGGCTGGTTCTGGGCGGCACGCGGTCACCTCGTCCAGGAAAAGTCGGTCGGCCCCGCGTCCCAGCTCCCGGCAGAGGATCAGGCCCGCGCACTCGCCGCCTCGCACGTTCCGGTGTTTGTCGCGGGCGAGCTGACCGCGATCTTCGATGACGGCCGCAAGCGCGGCGTGCTCACCGACATCCAGCAGCAGATGCTCGAAGCCGACGTATCGACGTTGATCGATCACATCGGCGGATGCGAGCGAATCGACACGACGCCCCTGCCCTACGCGTACGCGGTACACCTGCGCCGCGCGCTCGTGATCTACTGCGGCACGCTCCCGTTCGCGCTGGTCTCCAACTTTGGCGAGTGGACGGTGCTCGCCAGCCTCATCGTCTCGTACGTCCTGATCGGCATCGAAGAGATCGGGACCGAGATCGAGGGACCGTTCGGTCGCCGTCACAATGACCTGCCACTCGATCGCCTGTGCCAGCGACTCGAAGGTAATCTCCGAGACCCCAACAACCTCCCCCCGCAGATCTAAAACCATGGCGAAGCACCTCCTCTCCGGTCATGCGCGGTTTCGTGCCGAGTACTTCTCGAACGAAGCCGCCTTCCTCCGTACGCTTGCCAAGGACGGCCAGAACCCGAGCACGCTGTACGTCGGCTGCTCGGACTCTCGCGTCATCCCTGAGCTCCTGACGTCGTCGTCCCCCGGCGAGCTGTTCGTGGTGCGCAACATCGCGAACGTCGTGCCGCCCCTGGGCCATGCCGATGCATCCGTTGGCGCCGCGATCGACTACGCGGTCGAGGTGCTCAAGGTGCCGCACATCATCGTGTGTGGTCACGACGGCTGCGGCGGCGTGAAAGCCGCGCTCGACGGCATCGAGAACGTCAAGCACCTCACGAGCCTGCACGAGTGGCTCACCGAGGTCGTTCCTGCGGCGGAGACCGCCCGCAAGCTCACGAACGATCCGCGCGAGCTGCTGCGCGCGGCCGTCGAGGAGAACGTTCTCGACTCGATGAACAACCTCATCAGCTTCCCGGCGGTCGAGCGTGGCCTCGCCGCGGGAACGATCGCGATGCACGGCTGGGTGTTCGACCTCGAAGAGGGTCAGCTCCGCGTGTACGACGCCGCCAAGGAGGAGTTCATCCTCGCGGGCGAGTTCGTGCCGGCGAATCTCACCGGTCCCTCGGTGTAATTCGCCCTGAGCTACTTCGGCTTCTGGGCGAGGCGCTTCGTGGTGCCGTCTTCGAGCGTGACGTCGATCCACTTGTCGCCGGCGGCGGCGACGGTCACGTTGCCGAACTTGGCGTGAATGAGCTGCTGCCCGACGGAGAAGTTGCCGCTGAACGTGTACGGCACCGGCCCTCGAGCGGCTGCCGGCGCAGCCTCCTCGGCGGGCATCAGTACAGCGCGAAGCGCGTCGACGATCGCGCGGCGCTGTTCGGGTGCGCGCTCGTACTCCGCGCGCAGCGCGATGCGTGCGAGCAGCTCGCCCTCGACGGCCGTGAGCGCATCCCACAGGTGCTCGCTGTCCTTCGAGCCGGCGGCCCACGCCAGCGCGCGCGCTGCTTCGGGCACGCGGTGATCGCGGCCGAACATCTCGCCACGTGCCGCGGTGCACTCCTTGGCGGTGGCCTTGGCCTGTGCGATCGACTCGACGCTCTTGGTGTTGACCCACGCCTCGGCGGCGTCGAGCGCTGCCTGTGGCCGCGTGTCGTCGGGATGCAGCGCGATCCACTCGGGCAGCAGCAGCTTGCGGGTCGCGGCGAGCACTGCGCGCAGCACCAGATCGCGATCGAGGTCGCTGAGGTTGGTCGCCCACGCGGTCGCGGCGAGACCTTTCACGGGATCACCCCGGAGACTGACAAGTCGGTCGAATCGTTCGGTCATATCGTCCTGTGCAAGCTACTTCAGCCAGAGGCGGATGCCGACGGAGAAGTCGACGCCGAAGTGGTTACGATCGCGGTACCGGTCGTAGTAGTCACCGCGCGCGAAGTCGATCGTCGGAACGAGCTGGAAGAAGATGTCGACCGGTGAGTTGTTGAAGTCGATCGAGAGTCCGAGGGGGATGCGGAGACCGATCGACGAGCCACCATAGCAATCGTTGTTGTCGCAGTACTCGAAGTCCCAGTAGCGCAGGCCGAGGCCGATGTAGAACGGCAGCTCGAACGTAGGGTTCGACGCCAGCGACACCGGGTGAAACAAGTAGTCGCCGTAGATGTTGAGACCGTCGCCGTAATAGTAGTGCCGGTAGATCCAGCCGATTCCGAAGTCGAGCGCACCCGACTTGGTCAGGAAGTACTTGCCGTTGAGACCGGTGGGCTCACCGAGCTCGAGGCCCAGGCCGAACACCTTGTTCGCCTCGAAGCCACGACCACCGCTACCCCCGCGACCGCCACGGCGACCGCCACGGCGACCGTCATCGCCCCGATTGCTGCCGCGCCCACGGCCGCTGTCGCTGCGATCGTTGCCGCCGCGACCGTTGTCGCCGCGACCGCGATTGTTGTCACCGCGATTGTTATCACCGCGGCCGTCATCGCCGCGGGCGTCGTCGCCGCGACCGTCGTTGCCGCGATCGTTGCCGTTGGTCTGCTGGCCGCCGCCGCTCTTCAGCCGCTTCTTGCAGTCCTCGAGCTCCTCGTAGGGCTTGCACTTGAGGCGCGCGTGACACTCGGCTTGCGTCTCGGTCGCCTTGCACTCGGCCGCCTGCGCGAACACCTGCGCCGAAGACACGAGGAACACGAACGCACCGGCGGCAAGGCCGGTCCACATCTGCGGTCGATGACTTGTCACGCTGGTCCTTCTACTTGGTCAGGCAGTCTTTGGCGGCAGCGCGCTCGGCAGCACACTTGTTGTGGCGTTCGGCGAGCACGCGCAGGTCGTCGAGCGCCCACACCTTGTCGCCGCCACCACATAGCTCTTTATCGTAACAGCCGTACACGGCGAGGAGCTTGTCGGGGCAGCCCTTCGTCTCGACCTTCACGGCCTTCTTGCACGCCTCGGTGACCTTGCCGACGTGCTTCTCCTGGTCGGCGCAGCTCTTCCCGATCCGTTCGCATGCGGCGTCGAGCTCCGCAGGTGTGGACGGTGTGATCTTGACCTTGGTGTCGTCGCCCTTACAGGCGGACAGGAGGGCGAAGGCGACGGCCGTGAGGCATCGAAGGGATCGAGCTGCCATGCATTGGGTTTACTCCAACGCGCGCTTCAAGTGGTGGCGTTGTCGCCAATTGCGAGTTGGGCCTGCTTCATCCAGTACTTCGCCTCGCCTCGGCGACTCGAAACCAACGCTGCGCGCACGCAAAGCCCGCGTTCGCCGCTGCAATGATCTCGTCTGCTGCTTCTGGTTTCTCACCCGCGCGCTCGAGCATTCGACCGAACGTGTTCCAGTGATCATTCACGCGGCCATCGAACGCAGTCAGGTACGCGCACGCTCCCTGGATCCCAGGCAGGTACCGCAGGAGATGTTTGCGGATCCCGTCCTGCAACAGCGTCGCGCGCTGCACGACGTACATCCACCCGAGCGCCTCGGCGGCCGAGCTGAACGAGGTGATCGAAAGGCATTGCGGCACGCTCGAGACCTGCGCCGGCGCCAGCCCGAGCGTCAGCAGGTCCTGAGCGATAAGTCCTGCCCGAGAGAGCTGACGACCATCGATGCCCGGCGTGTATCGGCAGGCGGCCTCGAATGGAGCAACGAACCCGAACGTGCGGACCAGCTGGCCGAGATAGTCGGTCCGGGTGACCGTGGAGCGCAGTAGATCCAGCCACGGCTCGTCGACGTCGGCGTGGCAATGCCGCGTCACGAGATTCAGCCGCATCAAGAGTGGACTCACCTGTTGCAAGAGGACGGCAGAACCGATGAGCAAGCCGCGTTCTCACGGAGAGCCACGTGAGATCGAGAACATGCACCATCGCTTTGGCGCACATCCGCCCCACGCGCAGGGGCGCACATCCATTCCTGCCTCACGCCCCTCGAGAACGTGCGGCTCGGAATGGAAAAGCGCAGCGCGTCAGCTGCACTCGCTTCAATATTCAGGAACCAGGCCGCCTCAGGTGGCGCTGAGCTGCTGGGCGAGGCACTCGAAGATCGAGACCGCCGAGGCGGGCTTGACGAGGTGCGCGTGGAAGCCGGCGCGATGGCTGCGCTCGCGGTCGCTGGCTTCGCCGTACCCGGTCAACGCTACCAGGCGCGTCTTGAGGTCCGGGCACTCGCGACGAAGAACTTCCACGACCGCGAATCCATCGAGCTTGGGCAGCCCCAGGTTGACGAGCGCGACATCCGGCCGATGCTCGCGGATCAAGTCGAGACCCGCGTGACCATCCGCTGCCGCGAGCACCTCGTAGCCCCTGGTGCGAAGCAGCTCGCAGATGAGGTCGCGTGCGTCCTCGTTGTCGTCGATCACGATCGTGCGGATCGGACGAGCTTGCTCGGGTTCGCGCGGCAACGGCTGCATGTCACGCGTCCGCTTCCGGATCTCGAGCGCGAGCGGCGTTCCCGGACGCGGCAGGTTGATCTCGAATGTGCTGCCCTTGCCGCGTCCCTCGCTCTGCACCTGGATCGTACCGTTGTGCATCTGCACGAGCCGCAGCGACAGCGCGAGTCCGAGCCCGAGGCCACCGGAACCGTCGGAGCGCACGCGCTCCTGCACGAACATGTTGAAGATGCTCTGCTGCAGCTCGGGCGGGATGCCGATGCCGCTATCGCGAATCCGTACGATGCCGAGCTCGTCGGACATGGAGAGCTCGACCTCGATGCGACCGCCAGGGTTCGTGTAGCGGGCGGCGTTGCTCAGCAGATTACAGATCACCTGCGAGATGCGGATCGGATCGGCGATCGTCGCGACACGCTTCGGCGGCGCGTGGACCACCACGACGTGACTCTTCTCGTCGATCTGTGGCCGGCACGTGGCGATCGCCGCTTCGACGACTTCTCGAAGATCGAGCAGCTCCGGACGGAGCTCGATCCTGTCGGCCTTGATCCGCGAGACGTCGAGCAGGTCGTCGACGAGCCGGACGAGTACGTCGGTCTGGCGATCGAGAGCGCCGATCACGCGCGGCGTGGGCGGCTCCGCCGGCCGGCCTTGCAGCAGGTCGATGCAGGTGCGCAGCGATGCGAGCGGGTTACGAAGCTCGTGGGCGAGGATCGCGATGAAGCTGTCCTTGCGGCGGTCGTGCTCGGCGAGTGCCTCGTTGAGCCGGTTGAGCTCGCGGTTGGCGTCGAGCTCACGATCGCGTTCCCGACGGAGCGCGGCCGTCTCGTAGTCGCGGCGGCGGTTCTCGAACTCGCGCTCCACGCGCTCGCGAGCGAGCTGCTCGTTGCGTTCGTTGAGCGCGACGAAGACCGATGCTTTCGCACGGAGCACCTCCGACAGCACGGGCCGGAACAAGAAGTCGACGGCGCCGAGGCCGTACGCGCGAAGCACGGATGACTCGTCGTGCGAGTGCGCAGTCATGAAGATGATCGGCAGGTGCTGCGTACGCTCGCGTGCGCGGATCATGCGTGCGAGCTCGTAGCCGTCCATGCCCGGCATGTTCACGTCGAGCAGCGCGAGCGCGAAGTCGTGCTCGAGGAGCTGTTGCAGCGCTTCCGAGCCGGACCTTGCCGTGACGACCGCTCGGGATAGCGGCTCGAGCGCCGCTTCCGCCGCGATGAGGTTCGCCGGGGTGTCATCGACGACGAGGATCTTGCTCGCTCGGCTGACGGGCCTGGTCTCGATCTCGTCGACCTCGACAGGTACCGCCAAATCCTGGTCAGCCATCGTGGGTTGCCGAAATAAGCATGCAGCGCGCCAGCGGGAGCCGCTGTGCAGAACGTGCCGGACGCCTACATGCGAGCGCCCACGCGCGATCGAGCGGATTCGTAGAGCACGGACCGTCGCACCGCCCTTCGGCGTTGCGGCGTTTGTAATTCTTTCCTCGACTCTGCGCGGGCTTGTGTTCTCGACGAAAAAATCGTGGTGACAAATCGCACCGCAATCTCTAGAGTCGTAATTGAGCAGACCGCAAACTTCCGAATCGCGAAAATGGCAACCCCCGCGCGAGCGGGCTACGCAAAGCCACGGGACTCCAGGAGTCAGCCGGGCTACCGAACAAAGGAGGCGCGTGAGATACACGACTCGTGTGAGGGCTGGTCCTTAACAGGCAGCCGAATACGGACGCAGTGAATCATTGCGTCTGACCACCACCCCAGCAGGAAAGCGCCTGCGCCACGAAACGGCAACCCCCGCGCGAGCGGGCTACGCAAAGCTACGGGACTCTTCGAGTCAGCCGGGCTACCGAAGGAGTGCGATGCACGCGAGAGATGATCCGTAGCTACACCGACTGAGGCGCTGCACCATCCGTGGATTGTCGCTGTCTAGACGTAGAGCTCGTCGCGCCGGACCGTCCGGCATAAGCTCCGGTCAGCACGCATCCACAGAGGTCGCCGAGAAAAAAGAAGGCACGCCTGCCGCTACACATTCAATTTCAGCTGAGCCCTGCCCGCCGAGGCGGGGTTTGGTGTTTTCGGGCTTCGCTACGCCAGCACGGCGAGCGCGTCCACCAGGTGATTCGCACGAACGAGCGGCGTCCGTAGCGCCGGCATGAGCGGACCGAGCAGGCCGATGTGTCGCTTCGAAGCGCCGAGGCCCGCGAGCTCGCCGCGCGTCTCGACGTTCGCTTCGACGAGCGCCCGGTAGAGGTCGAGCCGCTCGCGGTCGGTCGGCGGTGCGATCGACTGGCCGGCCAGGTGGGCCCGTGCCTCGCGGAAGATCCACGGATGGTTGATCGCCGCGCGCCCGATCATCACGGCCGTGCAGCCGGTTTGACCGAGTGCAGTCACCACCTCGGCCGGCGTGGTGATGTCACCGTTGACGATCACTGGAATGCTCACGACCTCGCGCGCACGCTGTGCCCACGCCCAGTCCGCCGATCCGGTGTATCCCATCGCAGCCGTGCGGCAGTGAATCGTGAGCGCCGCGACGCCGGCATCCTCGAGCCGCCGTGCCAGATCGACGATCGGCATATGTGACTCGGGGCCCAAGCCGATGCGCGTCTTGACCGTGACCTGCATCGAGACTGCCGCGGTGACTCGCCGCGCCATCTCGACCATCGCGGCCGGATCACGCAGCCAGCCTGCACCCGCGCCGCGCGCCGCGATCGCGGGGACCCAGCAGCCGCAGTTGAGATCGATGAACGCTGGCTCCGCCTCTTCGGCAACGCGCGCCGCGGCGAGCAGCAGATCCGGATCGGCACCATAGATCTGGATCGCGGTCGGTCGATCGTCCGCGGCGAGACCCGCGCGGCGCCGGGCGAGCGCAGAGTCCGCGATGATCTGCTCGGCCCCCACGAACTCGGTCACGCACAGCGACGCGCCCACCATGCGGCAGATGCGCCGGAAGCTCGCGTTCGTGACGTTCTCCATCGGCGCGAGCACCACCGGATTCGCCGCGAGCAGCGCGGCCACCGTCGGTCGCGGCGAGGTCTCAGACACGCGGTGACCTTAGCTCACGCCCGCGTGCCCAGAGCGTGCTAAACGCACGGCTTCGTGAGTGAACCACCGCCTCCCGACGACGAGCGCCCCGGTATGGGGGTGCTGCCCTCGGCATTGGGCGGGAAGGTGGAGCCGGCGCCTGCGGCCGTGCTGCGGCCGGGGCTCCGGCTCAGCGATCGGGTGCGGTTCCCGCCCGAGCTGCCCATCACCGCGCGCATCATCGACATCGCGAACGCAATCGATGCGCACCAGGTGGTGATCGTCGCGGGCGAGACCGGCTCGGGCAAGACAACCCAGCTGCCGAAGATCTGCCTGGCACTCGGGCGCGGCACGCACGCGCAGATCGGTTGCACGCAACCACGGCGCATCGCCGCCACGAGCGTCGCCGCGCGCGTCGCCGACGAGCTCAAGACCGAGCTCGGCGATGTGGTCGGCTACAAGGTTCGCTTCAACGATCGCGTGAAGCGAACGTCGGCCATCAAGTTCATGACCGACGGCATCCTGCTCGCCGAGATCCAGGGCGATCCGTTGCTGCGCGGCTACGACACGATCATCATCGACGAAGCGCACGAGCGCAGCCTCAACATCGACTTCCTGCTCGGCTTCATCAAGCGACTGCTGCCGCGGCGTCCCGACCTGCGCGTGATCGTGAGCTCGGCGACGCTCGAGATCGAACGGTTCGCTGCGTTCTTCGGCGGTGCGCCGGTGATCGAGGTCTCGGGTCGCACGTACCCGGTCGACGTGATCTACCGGCCGCCCCGCGATGACGAGCAGGACCTCGCCGACGCGGTCGCGAACACGGTCAACGAGATCACCGAGCTCGACCCGCGCAACGACGTGCTCGTGTTCCTCCCCGGCGAGCGAGAGATCCGCGAGGCGATGGCCGAGCTCGAGCAGCGCGCTCTGCCCCACACGGTGCTGTTGCCGATGTACGCGCGGTTGTCGTCGGCCGAGCAGCAGCGGGTGTTTCAGACCGGGCCGCACCGCCGTGTCGTACTCGCGACCAACGTCGCCGAAACCTCGCTGACGATCCCCGGCATCGTCTACGTCGTCGACGCCGGCG
>JBBQFU010000036.1:0-41412 GCA_038322185.1 Haliangiales bacterium | reverse complement strand
GCCCGGACGTCCGTACGAAGCACTAAGCCGCCTCGTCGCTTTCGAGCTCGGAATCCATCTGCGCGCGGAGGCCGTGCGCGGAGAAGCCGCGCGCCTCGCGCTCCATGAGACCGTCGAAGTACTCCTCGCACAGCGCGCGTGCGGCCGTGATATCGGGCGCCTCCCACACGCGGAGGCGCAGGGCGTTGCAGCCGAACAGGCCGCGCGCGTACCACGCGCAGGCCTTGCGGACTTCGTTCATGAGCCGCGGGCCCGCCTTCATCACCTCGATGAGACCGAGGTGGCGGCGATAGACAGCGACGCGCTCGGCGAGCGAGGGCGGTCCAGGATCGGGACGGCCGTTGCAGACCTCGCGGATGCGGTTGAACAGCCACGGGTTGCCCATCGCGCCGCGACCGATCATCACCGCATCGCAGCCGGTCTCGGCGCGCATCGCGAGGAAGCCGGCGACATCGGTGACGTCACCGTTGCCGACGACCGGGATGTGCTTGGGCACCGCGTCGCGCACGAGCTTGATGATCTCGTTGTCGCTCTTGCCCGAGAAGCCCTGGGTGCGAGTGCGGCCGTGCACCGTGATCATCTGCGCGCCGGCCTCGACCATCGCGCACGCGAACTCGGGCGCGTTGCGGTTGTCGTGGTTCCAGCCTGCGCGGTGCTTGACCGTGACCGGGATGTGCGACGGCACAGCATCGACGACCACGCGCACGAGGCGCTGTGCGACCGCGGGCTCGCGCATCAGCGCGCTGCCGCACTCGCCAGCAACGACACGCTTGGCCGGGCAGCCCATGTTGATGTCGACCAGCGACGCACCGATCGAGACGGCCATGCGCGCCGCGGCCTGCATCGCGGACTCTTCGCGGCCAAAGATCTGCACGCCGAACTGCCGGCCATCGAGCGAGGCCGTCATCTTCGACTCGGTCTTCTTGTCACCGCTCGCGAGTGCGTGGGCCGACAGAAACTCGGTGATCGTGAAGCCGACGCCGAGCTCCTCCGCGACCGTGCGGAACGTCAGATCGGTGACGGCCGCCATCGGGGCGAGGATGACTGGCGTCTCTACGGTGATCGGTCCGATGCGCACGACGACAGCTTTCTACAAGACTTGCGGCGAAACGTAAATGGCGCGATTAAGCCAAACATCGCGAGTACTTACTCCCGCATTTCGTCATAGATCTTCGGGCGAATTCACGTTGCGCAAAGCCGCAGGATCGGCTGCATCGATCCAGGCGACGCGGAGGCCCTCGTCCGTGAGCAACCCGCTCGCCTTGTAACGGCCCGCGGCGAGGCAGCGCTCGATCGTGGGGAGCACGCGGCGGTGGAGGATGCATAGCAGGGGCTCGGGGAGCCCGCCGCTGCGCACGCCGATGGCGGCGAGCTCGCGGCCGATGAGATCGTCGTCGGCGCTCGCGCTGCTGGCCTCCGCGCTCATGCGGTCCAGGAGGTCGCCCGTGATGTGCGGCATGTCGCCAGCGAGGACGAGTAGCCAATCGGTCCGGGTTGCGGACAGCCCGGCGGCGATGCCTGCGAGGGGCCCTGCCCCGCTGATCGTGTCGCGAACGGTTCGGTAGCCGGGGATATCGGTCGGTGAGGAAACCAGGATCTCGGCGACGCGCGGCGCGAGGATCTCGACCTGGCGCTCGAAGATCGTGCGGCCGTCGGCGGGATCGATCACGAGCTCGTGCTTCGCGATGCCGCCGAGGCGGGTCGCCTTGCCGCCGGCGAGAATGAGGGCTGAGAGGTCCACGGCTATCGTCTACGAGCACGAGAACGAGCACGAGCACGTGCACGTGTACGAGTACTGTGCACGTGTCTGGTGCTCGTGCTCGTGCTCGTGCTCGTACACGTACACGTACACGATCTCTGGTTTTGCGGTCTGCGCGGTCGGCGCGGCGGCCCCTCCGCAGCCTGCGCAGCTCACGTCGATCATTTCAACAGCGGCTCGATATCGTCCTGCGCCGGCGTCGTCACTTCCGGACCGGTCGGCGACAGGTACACCGAGACCTCGGTCCGCACACCGAACTGCCCCGGGAAGTAGAGACCCGGACCGACGGTGAATCCGGTACCCGGCGTCATGATGCGCGTGTCCTTGACCTCGAAGTCATCGAGGTCCGCGCCGCCACCTTGCAGATCGTTGTCGATCGAATGGCCGGTGCGATGCATGACCTGCGAGGCAACGCCGGCCTTCTTCATGAACTGGCGCGTGGCCTGATCGACCTCGGCACCGGTCACGACGCGATGCTTGCGCGACCGATCGGTGATCAGCACGAGGGCCTGATCGCGCGCGAGCGACGCGGTCTCGAAGGCCTTGCGCATATTGTCGGGCACGGTGCGATCGGCGACCGCGACCCAGGTCTGCGCGGCGTAGATGCCGTCGGGCTTGTCGAGCTTGGCAGCAATGCCGATCACGATGACATCGCCGAGCTTGATCGGTGCGGTCTTCGCCGCGGTCGGCACGTAGTACGGGTCGGCGGTGTTCACGCCCGCGGCAACCACCGGCGGCGGCCCGGTGAGACCGCGCATCGTGAGGCCGTGGGTAAGCCGCTGCTGTACGTCGTACTCGGAGACGGGTTTCCGCGACGACAGCTGCTTCGCAACATAGGCGAGCGCCTCCTTGCGGAGCTCGACGATGTGATGAACCGCGACGTAGTGCGCGGTGCGGCCCGCATCGCCCCAGATCGCCTTGGTGTACTGCACGAGCGTCTCGGAGCTGCGGACCTGGAGGCCCGCCGCGCGCAGCAGCTCGACGGTGCCGGCATCGACACGCGACATGTTCGGCACCGCCGCCTTCGGCGAGTACTCGACCGCGACCGCCTTGACGCCCTTGAGCATCGCGCGCATCTGCTTGTCCATGTCGCGATAGCCCGTGTAGGTGAGCTTCTTGCCCACCAGGTGCTCGAAGTTCCGCGCCTCGGAGTTGTGCACGAGCGCGGTCGGCTCGCCCTTCGCGGTGATCAGGTAGAACCACGGACGCTGCGGGCGACCGTCAGGCTTGACCAGGCGAACCGCGATCGGATTCTGACCGTCACGATCGTAGAGCAGCCACGCGTCGAGGCGCTGCACGGCGAGCAGGCCCTGCACCGCCGGCAGATCGCTCAGACCGACGCGCATCGGGATGGCCGGCGGAGCCTTGGCGGCAGCCTTCGGATCGACCTTCGGCGGCGCGTACGGATCGACCGGTTTCGCGTTCGGATCGGGCTTGGTCGGATCCAGCTTCTTCTTCGGATCCACCTTCGGCACCGGACCCTTCTGCTTGGGGTCCTTTGCGGTTGGCGCATCGCCGTATGGATCGGCCGGCGCGGGATCCGCATACGGATCCACGGGCGCTTCCTTCGGAGCCGGCGGCGGCGCCTTCTTGGGCTGCTTGGGCTGCGCCACGGCAGTCGTTGCAAACAGACCCACCAACACGATCGCGACGAGCTTGGTCATGGACGCACCCTGGCGAGCTCGGTGACGAGCTCATCATGAATAGCACCGTTCGTCGCCACTGCTTCCCCCGAGTGCGCGTCGAAGGGGCCGCCCGTTGTATTCGTCACTTTGCCACCCGCCTCGGTCACGATCAGTGCTCCCGCGGCGAGGTCCCAGGCTTTGAGCCTGCGCTCCCAGTAGCCATCACACCAGCCCGCCGCAACAAAGCACAGGTCGAGCGAGGCCACGCCGAACCTCCGGCACGTTCCGGCAGTGCGCTGGAAGTGGGACCACTCGGCGAGGTTGTTCTCCGGCTGTGTCGCGAGGTCGTAGGGAAAGCCGGTCGTCAGCATCGCCTGCTCGAGCCGGTTGCACGCGCTCACGCGCAGCGGCTTGCCGGTGCCATCGCGCGCACCGCCGCCGAGCGTCGCTTCGAACCACCAGCCGATCACCGGTGCGTAGACCACGCCAACCAATGGACCGCGGCCGATCGCCTCGAGCGCGATCGAGATCGACCAGATCGGCATCCCGTGCGCGAAGTTGACCGTGCCGTCGATCGGATCGACGACCCAGCGATGCGTCGCGTTCGGATCGACGGCGACGCCACCGGTGCCGCCCTCCTCGCCAAGCACCGGGAAGCCGCTATCGGAGAGCACCTCGCGAATCGTTTGCTCGCTGCGCGGGTCCCACTCGGTCACCAGGTCGCGCGGGTTCGCCTTGCCCGTGATCTGCGTCGCGTGCGCGCCGCGCAGGACATCGGCGGCCGCGCGCGCAGCTTTACTCGCGAGCGCCAGCAACGCCTGCGTGTCGATCCCCGCCATGGCAGGCGCTCAGAGGTCCAGGCGCATCGCGACGAGGTTCGCGCCACGCTCGGCGGTGAACGTCTCGCTCGCTGCGACTTGCTTGGACAGCGTCGATCGATCGACGACGCGGAAGCCGAACTTCGCGGCGAAGAAATCGCTCGCATTCTCGGTGACCAGATACATGCGGCGCACGCCACGCCAGCGCGCCTGGCTGACCGCCATGTCGGCGAGCATCCAGCCGTAGCCGCAGCCGCGCGAGGTCGTGGCGGTCGCGAGGGCACGAAGAACGGCATCGTCGCCGAGCACGTCGAGAGCGACCGCGCCGACGATGCCGTGCTCGTTGCTGAGCACGAAGAACGCCGGAAACTGCTCGTCACGCGCAGGCTCGGTCACGAGACCAACGCCCTCGAGCACACTGCGGACCGCGGCCATGTCGGCGCGCTTGGCCGGACGCATCGCATCGCCGATCGCGTCGAGCAGCTTGTCGTGCAGGCCATCGAAGCTGCCACTCGACATCACGACCACGACGTCGCCGGGCGCAGCGCTCTCGGCGATGTGCTTCACGATCTGGGGCACCTCGGCGATGTAGCTGCCCTTGGTGCCGCTGCGGTGCAGGTCGAGCGCGAGCTTCTCGGGATCGAAGCGGTCCTCGATGGGCACCTTGTTCGGGAACGTGAGCTGGCCGACGATGACTTCATCCGCGTGCGCGAATGCCTCGGCGAACTCGTTCTGGAACGTCTTGCGGTGGCTGGTCGCGCTGCGCGGCTCGTAGACCGCGATCAGGCGGCGCTTCGTGAACCGCTTGCGCAGGCCCTTGAGGGTCTCGCGGACCGCCGTCGGGTGGTGCGCGTAGTCGTCGAGCACGGTGACGCCACCGGCAATGCCGCGCAGCTCCTGGCGCCGCCGCACGCCGGCGAAGCTACCGATGCCGCGCTGGATGTCTTTGACCGCCACGCCGAGCGAGTGCACGACCGCAATCGCGGCGACACAGTTCGCGACGTTGTGACGGCCCACGAGCAGCGTCTCGAAGCGACCGAGCTGCTCGCCCTTGTGGAACACGTCGAACGAGACGCGGCCGCTCTTTCCGACCTCGAGGTTCTTGGCCCACCACTGCACGCCCGTGGGCGCACCGCCGTCGGTGTCGAGCTCGAAGTTGTCGGCACCGTCGCCGCCCATCACGCAGTACATCTCGATCGGGCAGCTCGCCGACTTCGCGACCGAGCGCGCATCGGCGGACTCGGCGCTCACCACGAGCAGGCCGTCGGACGGGATGAGCGTGACGAGCTTCTTGAACGTGTCGCGCACCGCATCGAACGACGGGAAGATGTCGACGTGGTCGAGCTCGACGCTCGTCAGGATCGCGGTGCGCGGGCGGTAGTGTGCGAACTTGGGGCCCTTGTCGAAGTACGCGGTGTCGTACTCGTCGCCCTCGATCACGAATGCGTCGCCCTTGCCGAGCCGCCAGCCCTGGCCAAGCGCGACCGGCACGCCGCCGACGAACATCGACGGATCGCGACCGGCTTCCTGCAGCACGTGCGCGACGAGCGACGTGGTCGTGGTCTTGCCGTGCGTACCGGCGACAACGATCGAGTGCTTGCCATCGAGTAGCTTCTCGCCGATCACCGCGGGGAACGACGTGAGCTCGAGACCGCGGGCTTTCGCCGCTGCGACCTCGATGTGATCCTTGCCGTGAACGTTGCCGACCACGACCAGCTCGGGGTTCCACTCGAGGTTCGCGGGGGCGTACGGCATCATGACCGGCACCCCGAGCGCTGCGAGCTGCTCGGACATCGGTGGATACACCGCGGCATCCGATCCACGGACGTCGTGACCTGCTGCTTTGAGCAGGCCAGCGACGGCGCCCATCCCCGTCCCGCCGATGCCAATCAGATGCACCTTCACGATTCGCGGTCGGAACCTACAGGTCCGGCCACGTGGCGTAAAGCCCTATACGCTCAAAGAATCAGCTAGGATCAGAGGCTGGGATGGACGGTCAGCGGCACGAGCGGCGCCAGTATTTTCGGGGGAGAGCGCGCCCCGGCCGCGTGCTGCCAGTGCGTTTCCGGACGGCGCTTCACCCCGCGTGGATCAGCGCGGAGACCCGCGATATCGGGATTGGTGGCGCGTTCATCGCCTCGACCCAGCTGCAGCAGGCCGGGACTTCACTGACGGTCGAGCTGACGCTGCCCACGACCGAGCAGGTGTTCACGCTGCCCGCGATCGTGCGCTGGGCGAAGGCTGATCAGGGGATGGGCGTCCAGTTCGTGGGCGTCGACATCGACATCCTGCTCGAGCTCAACGACTTCTTCTCGACGCTGACGACCTAGCGCTTCACGTCGGTCGACTCGAAGATCTTGTCGGCACTGGCCGGCACGAAGCCGTGGAACAGCTCGCCGCTCGGCAGTGGATAGCGCCGGGCGAACTCGTAGTAGCAGCTCGGGATCCGCACGCTCTCGTCCGCGAGGTCGACCACGATGGAGTCCGCGATCGTCGACGATTGCTCGAGACACTCGGCAGGCGTGCCCTTGATCGCGCCGCCCGCCTCGTTGAGCGTGAAGCCGTGATCGATCAAGAACGCGTCGAGTGACTCGAGATCCGGGAACGTGGTCAGCCCGTTGACCGACACCGTGAAGTGATTGACGCGAAACCCGAACGCGGCGACCCACGCGGCGTACTCGCTCTCGGCGAGCAGCAGCTCGTAGTCGGCGCGGGTGATTGTCCACGGCCGGCCGGCCCACGGCAGATCGGCGCGCTCGTCAAAGCCCGCGGGGAGCTGGCGCGCGAGGGCGGCGATGATCTGCTGCACACCCGCAGACAAATCGCCCACGCGCAACTCGCTGATGAAGACCTTGGGCAGCGATGGATCGGGATGCTGCCAGTAGTGTGCGTCGAGCTTCTTGTCGGCGAACTTGTAGTGGTCGGGCTGCTTGTGCCAGCCGACGGCTTCGAACGGCCGCGCGAGCGCAGCGATGCCGAGACCGGGCAGCGCAAACGTACGCAGCGCGATGTGATCATTGCGCACGCGCTCGCCACGCTCCGCGAGGAGCTGGTGGATGCGATCGGCCTGCGGTGTCGTCGCGACATAGTCACGCCACAGCGCATCGAGGATCTCGCCGACAGTCACGGGACCTCTTTCTACGGCAGCGAGACGGGCATCGTGATCGGCGTCTTCGCCTTCTTGCTGCGCGGGAATGCTGCCTGCTTCGCAGCGGCATCGATGCATTGCCCCGTCGGCGTGTTCGCGAAGTCGCCCTCCTGGGCGTACTCCGAGACCGAGCCGTCACCGCGGATCGTGAGCTTGAGCTTGGCCTTGCCGGCCTGCTTGTGCTCGCCGTAGCAAGCCTTCGCAGCCTCGAGCACGGGCTTCATCGACTCCTTCACGTGCGCCGGCGTCAGCGCGTCGACCTCGGAGCCGGCCATGCACGCCTTGCGATCGATCTCGCCGGCACTCGCCTTGGGGCTGGCCACCACGACGCTGCCATCGCACGGCGAGTACACGCGGTACGCGACCACGTCGAACGCGAAGCCCTGGCGGCTGCTATCGGTCCACATCGGGTTCGCAGGAATGCGGACCACGAACTGGACCTTCGCGGCCGACACGGCCTCGCCATACTTCTTGGCAGCTGCCGCGTCGGAGAACTGGCGCGCGCTCTCGTTGAGGATCGCGGCGACCTGCTTGCCGGCCTGGAAGCGCGGCGGCTGGTTGGCCTCGCGCGTCCCGGCGACGAACCACGACTTGCCCTCGACCTCGATGCCCGCGCAGCGGATGCACGAGGTGAGGACGAGGGGCGCAGACTTCTTCGCCGCGCTCCACACGCCGACGGTGAACGCACTCTGATCGGCGTCGATGAGCAGCGTGGCGCTCTTCAGCTCCGCGGCCCGCGTATCGCGGAGACGCCGGCACTGACGCTGCTGCGTGTCGGTGCCCGCATCGCACTTCGCGGTCAGCGCCCAGATCACGTCGTCGACGCGCTTGATCCGTAGCGCGCTCGCGGCCGTGGCCTCGAACGTGTCCTCCGCGGACGCGGGGGTCGCCACGGTGAGTAGCGAGAGGATGATCAGCCCGCGCATCACGTGAGCTTGTGCGTGAGGTACGCCTTGAGGCGCAGCTCGGCGTCGACGGGGTCGTTGATCACGATCGGGACCGACTTCGTGAGCTCCTCGTCGAGCGCCACGTAGAACGTCGCGCGCGCCTTGTCGTCGGTGATCAGATCACCAACGGTCGTGCCGCGAATCTTGAGCTCGGAGAGCTTGGAGCAGTACAACTTGAGCTTGTCGTAGAGCGGACCGCCGAGGAACTCCTGGATCTGCTCGGCCTGGTTCGACATGCGCTCGAACGAGGCTTCCGCCGCGCTCTCGAGCACTCCGCGATCGTAGTCCTGCGACAGGCCGGCGCACACGCGCAGCACCATCACGTCGTCGATCACGCCGATTCCCTCGTTCCAGTCGGGGATCAGGTCCATCTTGCTGACCATGTAACAGAGGGCGCCGCCTGCGAGCCGCCGCGCCTTCTCGTCCGCCTTGCCGGACTCGAGCAGCGTCTTGTACGCGTCGATGTCCTGACGAATGGTCGTCGCCCAGCTCTTGAAGACGTCGATATGTGCCACCACAAGCCTCCTGGAGCCGGACCGTACCGCTATCGGCTAGCGCGTCGCAATCGGGTGTAGGATTGATTGCATGTTGTTTCGGGTCGTCGGCCTCGTCGGTGTCATCGCGATCGGAGGCTGTAGCGGCGAGACGCCCGCGCAGATCGACGCCAACCCTGCGGGGCCGCGGTGTTCGATGCAGATCTACGATCTGTGCGTCGAGGAGCACGACTGCACGAGCAACCTCTGCCAGAACTTCGCCGCCGAGGGCTTCCAGATCTGCACCCAGGGCTGCGATGCATCGAACCCGTGTCCCGCCGACAAGTCAGGCGCGCCGGGCACCTGCGAGGGCGGCGTGATCTGCAAGCCGTCCGCTCCGAACATGTGCCACCTGTAATTGTACGCAACGCCCTTCGGCGTTGCTGCTACTTGGCCATCAAGTCCTGGATGAGCTTCGTCGGCTCGCCGGCCTTGATCGTCACGCTGACGGTCTTCTTGATGCCGGCTTCCTGATTCACGAACGTGATCTTGTGCTTGCCGGGCGCGAGCTCGATCGAGCGCTGCGGTGTGGTGAGACCCGTCGCGGCGCCGTCGATGTGGATCTCGCAGGGCGGCTTGCTCGACACCATGAGCGTGCCATTCGCGGCGATCGCGGCCTTGGGCGTCGCCTGTGCGGGCTCGTCCGCGATCGCATCGATGTCGGACGCGATGGCCGCCTTCGCCTTGATCTGCTTCGGCTCGATCGCCGTGATCTCGGGCGCGGCCGCCTTCGGGGCCACCGCGGGTGCAGCGGCGCGCTGCTTGCGGCCGAGCGAGATGTCGAGGCGCGACGTCGTCGTCGGATCGAGGTGAACCGTCTGCGACGGGCGGCCTGCGAGCTCGATGACCACGTCATACTGGCGCGACGAATCGAGTGACGTCGACAGCGGTGTCGAGCCGAGCGGGAACCGCTTGTCGCGATCGACGAGCGTGATGCTCGCGCCCTGCGGATCGGTATCGATGCGGACATCGGTGAACGTCACGACGCCCTTCGGCGCCTCGGCGACCTTCGCGACGATCTCGGCGGGCGCATCGTTCGTGAGTCCGGCCGCGGTATCACCAGCGGCGACGGCAGCGACTTGCGCGGCCTGCTCTGCCTTCGTCGGCGGCTCGGGCTGGATGCCACCGGCGGTCGACGTTGCCGCGTTTGCCGACTCGGCGCTGCGCGCGGTCGGATGGAGAACGGTCTCGGTCGGCGGCGCGGCCGGCGTGGGCGCTGCGTGCGCGGTAGACATCGGCGAGGGTGCGCTCGCGGTGGTTGGCGTGGCGTTCGACGACGACTTCGCCTTGGTGCCCGACACGTAGAAGCCGAGCGCGATGCCCGCAGCGATGCATGCGATGCCGGGGATGATCAGCTTCTTCGCGAGCGCGACACGCTCCGCGCCTCTCGGCAGCGTGCCGACCCACGTCTCGTCGGAGTTGATCACGAGATCCGTGCGTGGCAGCGGCAGATCAGGCGAGCTGAACTTCGCGAGCGCGACAGGCAGCGACTCGAACGGAGCGGCAACCGGTGCGGTCGCAGGCGGCAGCGTGCCGGTGGGCGCGCGCGGCGGCAGCGGCGGAATCGTCGAGCCGCGCGTTGCGGGTGCGGTCGACATGCGAACGCTGGGGATCGATTGCTCGGCGGTGCTCTGCGGCGCGCGTGCACGCGGCAGTGGCGCGACATCGCCGGCGCCACGCATCGGTGGAATCGTCGACGTCATACGCGCAGGATGTGATGAGGCAACCGCGGGCGACGCTGCGCGGCCTTGGCGGCCGGCGGGGGGCGTTCCGAACAGGTCTGCCGCAGGTTCCGAAGCCATCGGCTTCGTGTTCTGCACCAGTCCGATCAGCTCGTTGACGGCAGTCGACTCGGTCTTTGCCATGCGGGCCGGAGCTTTGCGAATCGGCTTCGGCCGATCAAGGGAAAAGCCGAGGTGAACCCGCTTTCATTTTTCCTGGATCCTTTCGATCACCTAGGAGATCTCGGGCGTAACAGCCTGAAAATTCATTGACGGATCCGGATTGGACCCTTATGTATTGGAGCCATTCATGGGCGCCGTGGAGGCTGGGACAGCATTCGTCGACCTGCGTAGGTTGGCAGACTGGTTCGCATCTCTCCGATCGAGCCCCTCGGCCGTCTCGATCGAGCGCGTGGTCCGCCGGCTCGGTGCCACCTCCATCCCGCTGCTGGGCCGCGAGCTCACCTCGCCCGACCCGCGCCGCCGCGAGGCCGCTCGCACCGCCCTCGCGCACGTCGCGCAGGACATCAAGCCGCGTGTCGTCGCCGAGCTGCGTCGCATCGCGAGCAGCCCGGTCGCCGATGACATCAAGGTCTGCGCGCTTGGTCTGCTCGCCGAGCTCGGCGAGCGCAGCACCGCGACCTTCAGCGATGCGCCCGCGATCCAGCGTCGCTCGGCACTCGCGCTCGCGAGCGAGCTCGACAACCCGACCGATGTCGCTGCTGCTGCCGACATGATGGTTCACCAGATGGCGGACGACGAGATCGTCAATCTCCTCGACGTGATGAGCACGGCATCCGCGGGTGCCGCCTATCACCTGGCGATGGAGCTGTGCGCGCGCCTCGATGTCGCCGCCGACACGCGCGAGCGCATCGCGCACGTGGCGCTGGGCAAGACTGCGCCCCTGCCCGTTCACGAGCGTCGCATCCCGCGTCCCACGCAGGTCGCTGTGCTCGCCGATGCCACCGGCCGTGTCGTCGTCGTCGCGAGCCGAAAAGTCCTCGGCGAGCGGCGCTGGCGTCGCTGGGCCGTGCTCGTCGACACCAAGGGCGGCATCGCCGACTGCATCCACGAAGATCAATCCAACGTCGATGCCGATCACGCGCCGCTCGTCGCGAATCTCGTCGCCGATGGGTATCGCGTCGCGTCCAGCGATCTCGAGCGGGCCCGGGGCCTCGTCGCGGCCGCCGCGCGTCACAGTGCCGCGGCCTCCGATGCACCCGATCGCCTCCCTGCCGCCTACTACCTCGGCCGCGATCTCCTCGATCTCGGCGAGGCTCACCTCGGCGGTCGTGTCCACGCGCACCCGACATCCACCACCCTCGGCCGCGCTGTCGAGTTGATCGCCGATCGCGATCTGTCTCGCGCCCAGGTCCTGCTCGCCCGCTGCGACGAGCACAGCCCCGATGTTGCCGCCGCAACCGCCGCCTGCCTGCTCGCGCAGAACAAGTTCGCCGATGCGTTGCCCGCCCTCGCGCGAGCGATCGAGCTCGAGCCCGACTTCCCGCTCCACCACTGGAACCTCGCGGCGGCCCTGCACAGCCTCAACGAGCCGAGCGCCTGCCATGCGGCCCTTCACCGCTTCCTCACGACCAGCGAGCGGCCCACGGGCCTGTTCGCCGACCCCGATCATCCCGCGCGGGTCTCGATGGCGGCCCGCATGATCGCCGAGATCGAGCGGACCGCGCGCCTCGCCGGTGCGCCGGTCGGCACGCGCCCGCGCCGCAAGCGCCGCGCTCAAAAGCGCGTCGAGAAGCGCTGACAGCACGAGAGCCCGACGATCGGGCGTAGTCCAACTACTTCTTCAGCAGACCCATCGAGTACGTGATCTTGATCCGCGTCGAGCCCGCCTGCGCGCGCTTCGGCAGCTTCCACCCCTTCGCGCGCTCACTCACGCAGCTCGCCACGAACGCGATGCCTTCGAGGCCGCCCTTGGGCTCCGTCGCGACACCCTTGATCGCGCCGTCCTGATCGGACTCCAGGTTGAGCGTCAGGTTGCCGACGAGCTTGGGGTTCGCAGACAGGCCGAGCTCGTAGCAGGCCTGGACTTCCTGGTTGTGCCGACCGAGGAGCGCACCGACGGCGCCCTTGTCGTGCGTGCCGACGCCGGCCTTCATCGACTTGAAGGTCTTCTCGAGGAAGTCGGCGTCTTTCTGCGCTTCCTTGCGCATCGTGTCGTCCGCCGTCAGCTTGTCGACCGACGATGCGTAGAGGTCGTGCGCCGGCTGATAGTACCGATCGTCGTGCGCGGTCGCGTACAGGATGTGAAACAGACGGCCCATGATGTAGACCGACGTGACGACATTGTTCTTGTCCTTGTCGCTGCACTTCGCGCCGCAACCGGGGAGCGCCTCGATCGCCTGGACCGCGAACTTCGCCGCCCTCGTCGGATCGTCGAGACGAACGGTGTAGTCGGCTTGCTGGTAGCGGATGACCGGGCGATCGTTGACAGGCACGCGGTCCGCGAGGATGCCGATCGCCTGCTCGAGCGCGAGGACACCATCGTTCCAGCGGCCGGCGTACTGATAGGACTGCAGGCCGAGCTTGGCGAGCAGCTCGTACTGCTGCTCCTTGCTCTTGCCGTAGATCGGGGTGAGCGCGGTGACCGCGTCGGCCATCGAGGTCTGGGTGCGACCGGCCATCATGAAGATGTCGCGATCAAGGGCGTCCTTGCCGGGGTTCGTGCCCCAGCCCTTCGCGGCGCTGAGGATCGCCTGCCACGCGCCCGCGAGATCGCCGGTGCGGAACTTCGCCCACGCGGTCACGTAGGACAGCTCGGGGATCTTGTCGCTGAGGGTCTCGTCTTTGACGACGGCGAGCGCCTCGGCGTTCTTGTACTGCTTGAGCAGCGAGTACGCCCACCACGCCTTGTTGGTGACGAGGTCCTTGTCCTTCGGCGCCTGCGCGACGAGCCCGCCCCACGCCTTCTCGGCGGCCGGGTAGTCCTCGAGGAGCAGCTCGTAGCTGCCGAGCATGCGCAGCGTGATCTCGTCGACCTTGCCGCCGGCAGCCTTCGCCGCATCGTTGAGGACCTGGCGCGCGTCCTGGTAGAGCTTGGTCTTGTCGTCGCCCTTCGCGGTCTTCGACTGCTGGTAGAGCATGGTCGCGAGGATCAGGCCCTGCGCCTGCTTCTGGACCGGGTCCTTGGCCTTCTCGAATGCCTGGCGCTGCTTGTCGAGCGTGGTCTTCTTCTTCGCCTCGACGAGCGGCATGCCCGGCGACATGAGGCCCATCGCCTCGGGCTCGAATGCGAGACCCTTGATCTCCTGCGACTGGATCTCGAAGGAGACATCACCGGGGCCACTCGGCTTGGCAGCACTGCCGGTACCGGCGCCGCCACCCGTCGGACCCTCGGGGCCCTTCGTGGAGCCACCGCATGCGACAAGACCGGCAAGAACGAACGCAAGGTTCCGCATGCGCGAGGTGTACACCGAATACCAAGGGTCCTGCCAGGCAGGCCTGTAGCGTGACCCATGATATGTTTCCGGCCGCAGTGCGAGGCCTCACGTCAGTCGTGTTTGTCATCACGGCCGCACTCGCTGGCAGCGGCTGCGTTGTGGTCAAGGCACACCAGCGCGGCAACCTCGCCAAACGCGCGATGACGAACGACCGCGAGCCCGGCGAGGCCCGGTTCAGTCAGCACGAGCGAGGCTCCCGCGAGGGCGCCGACGGCGGTACCGGTCAGCCGGGCGGCGGATGCGGATGCAACTGAGATCGCTGCTCCTCGTCGCCGTGATTGCCAGCACGGGGACTGCCGCCGCCGACGGCTCGCTCACGATGCGCGGCGTCTACTACAAGGAGCGCTCGACCCGCGTGATCCAGCCGATGCTGGACGGCATGTTCGAGGTCGGCACGCGCGGCCTGCTCACCGGCCACCTGCTCGTCGACGCGATCACCTCGGCCTCAGCCAGCTCGGGCGCGGCCGCCGCGGACCCGTTCACCGAGAATCGCTACGAGACCGGTGTGGGCTACGCGCACGAGCTCGACGGCCCCGAGGATTCGTACCTCGACGTCGTGCGCCTCGGCGGCAACGCCAAGATCTCGAAGGAGCCCGACTACCTCTCGCTGTATGCCGGCGTGCGCGGCGAGGCAGAGATCGCGCAGAAGAACGCGACGATCGGCATTGGCGCCGGCGTGTCGGCCGACACGATCAACGCGAGCGGCTCGCAAGACGGCGGGCTCTCGGGCGGCATCAAGCTCAAGTGCCCGGGCGACATTCTCGCGACGAGCGACGACTGCAGCCTCAACACGTACTCGATGTTCGCGTCGTTCAGTCACATCCTGAGCCGCAACTCGCTCGTCGGCGTCAGCTACGACCTCGCCTACCAGACCGGCTTTCTGTCGAACGCATACCGCCAGGTCATCATCGCGCCCGTCCCGGTCTCCGAGCGCCACCCCTTCGATCGCACGCGCCACGCCGCGGCCGTCTCGGCCCGCTACTACGTGCCTGCGACTCACACCGCCTTGATCGCGGCGTACCGCTACTACTGGGACTCCTGGGACATCCACGGTCACACGCCGGAAGTCCGGATCATCCAGTCGGTCGGTGCCAGCGCCGACGGGTCGTTCCGCTATCGCTACTACACGCAGGACGCCTCGTTCTTCTGGCAGGACCGCTACCGGTCCGCGATGGAGACCTACGTCACGGACGACCCCAAGATGAGCCCGTTCGACGGTCACCTGCTCGAAGCCAAGCTCGGAATCCTGGGTGAGGTGTTCGGACTCGAAGGACGCTGGGCAGGAGCCCGGATCGAGGGCATCCTCGAGTACATCATTCAGCACAACCGGTTCGGCAACGCGGTGGTGGCCCATGCAGCGCTTACTGGTCCTTTCGAGTATTAGCCTCGTCGCTGTCGCCTGTCTTGGCGGCTGCAGCGATGACGCGGAGTGCGGTCCCGGCAACGCGCAGAACGCGGGACTCCTCGCGTCGAGCGCCGACGTCGTGCTGAACTACACGAACCTGACGTCGGGTCCCAACAACGATTGTCCCGACGGCACCGCGCCCCCTGGCGTGATCAGCCAGACGATCCAGGGCAACCAGCTCGAGGGGCCCGGCCTGCTCACGCTGTGTATCCCGCGACCGGATCTCCTGATGGAAGGATCGCTGCAGCTCGGCAGCCAGGTTCGCATCATCGATCTCAACGGCACCGTCGAGGGGTGCACATACGAGTTCGAGCAGCTGCGTCCGGTGACGGGCGAGGTCAGCACGACGGGTTACTGCGACAACGGGACGAACGCGGCGGGCTACGCGCTGACGATCGATGGATCGCTGTCGCTGTCGCGCGTGTGTCCGACGATGAGCGACACGATCGCAGTGTCGTTCGCCGGTACCGTCTCGGTCGTCGCGACTCCGTAGTTATTTTGTCTCGACGGGCTCGGCAGGCAACAGGCGCTGCGAGACGGCGGCGCTGCGATACGGGCCGCCCTCGGAGATCTGGAGCTGCTCGCGCACGCCCTCGGCGATCCGCTTCGCGTCGGTCTCGGCCTCCTCGGCCTGCGCCTTCGGCAGTGACAGCGCGGTCAGGCGCAGCACCCCATACGCCGCGGCCGCACGCTCGAGATCGTCGGTACCGAAGCGCGCGACGTCGCCCGGCGACTGCCCCTCCGACACGAGCGCCCAGCGTTGCTTCGCCTCGACGGTCAGCGTCTCGACGAGCGGCGCCGGCAACAGCTTCGGCTCGCAGCGCGTACCGAATGCGAGCAAGTTGAGATCGCTGCGGCGCTTCGCCGAGTCGGTCCCGACGTTGGTCCACGAGAGCGACAGCGCACCGAGCGCGACCGCGGCGATCGCCGCGACAAAAGCCAGCGTGCCTCCGTAGCCGATGATCGCGAGCCCGGCCGCGACCAGCGCCCACGTGCGCGCGTAGCCCGCGACGACGCTCTTGCCCGACAGCTTCATGTCGTGGCCGACGCCGTCTGACGTCACCCAGATCGCCGAGGTCGGAATCAGCGGCAACCAGTACACGTGCGCGAACCGGGTCAGCGCGTACTGGCCGTCACGCTGCTCGACCTTGCCCGCGTTGCGCGTGCCCCAGATGACGAACACGCGATCACCCTATCAGAAGCTCGAGCCACGCACCCACGCAATGAGCGGCGCCAGCGCACCGCGCGCCGAGCGGCGCAGCACGTCCGACTCACCGACGACGCCGGCCACTGCGGGCCCGAACGTATAGTAGGTCTCGATCGCGAGCTCGCCGAGCACGCTGCGCGCGAGCAGCGAGTCACGTGCGTGACGCAGCAGCTCGACATCGTTCGCCATCACCGAGCCGTACGCGGCGGTCGCCACGAAGCACGCATCGACCTGCCCCGCCTCACGATCGGCGGTGAACACCTGGACCACGGCGAGCTCACCGGGATTGCGGCAGCCGTCATATGCGCGCACGCCGATCCAGTACTCGGTCTCGGGCAGCAGACCCATCACGTCGAACCTCTGCAGCCGGCCCGGCTCGTCGGGCGAGACCGGCGTGGTGATCGGCATCGCCGCGTCGAAGTTGTCGGCGGTGACCGGCGTGTTCGCGAGGATCCGCACGTCATAGCCAGCCACCCGAGCGCCGCCGATGCTCGGCGCGATGAACGACATCGTCACGCGCGTGGTCGTGACCTCGGCCGGCGCGAGCAGCTCCGGCGTTCCCGGCAGCAAGCCATCGAGGTTCGGCCGCACGCGCACGCGGAGCCGATACATGTCGGCGCCATCGGATACCAGCTGCAGGCGCAGCGCACCGGAGCCCGGGGTGTCCGTCGAGATCGTGCTGTCGGGCGGGCGCAGGGTGCCGTCGGTGCCGTCCGGCGCGCCGTAGCCGACGTATGCCGACGCCGTCGCCTCCGACAGCGACGTCCCGATCGTGAACGGCACGCGATACACGACCGACGGCTGGCCGCGATACGGCACACCGTAGCCCGACCACGAGATGCCCTTGGGGCCACTCGCCGGCAGCGGGGGATACGCATCGACGCTGTAGGTCGCGTTGTGATCGCGCTCGCGCGCCGTCTCGACGTACAGCACGTAGTCGCCGTTCGGCAGCGACTCCGGCACCGGCCACGCGACCTCGGCCGCCATGCCGCCCATCGGCGTCGCCTGCGAGACTGCGTCGAACGGGTTCAACATCCGGTACAGCTCGACCGACGGCAGATCGCCCTGTAGCAGCGTGAGATCGGCGCGCGGCGGATACTTGCTGGTCGCGACCGGCGACAGCCGGCCCTTGTCGGTGAACGCGCTCGTCGCACAGGTCATCGCCTCGGCCTGCACCCACTTGGGATCGTCGGGCGTCAGCGGCGAGCAGTAGTGCTTCTCGGTCGAGCTCTCGGAGAACGAGTGCGACAGGTTGTTCTCGCCGCACTCGGCGAACGCGCGCTGCATGCCGAGCGGCTGCGACGGATCGTTGACCGCCTCGTCGCAGTCGACCGGATCGTCGGGCGAGCTCTGGAAGATCACCGATGGAAACGACTGGCCGTGACGATGCGACCAGATCGGGAACGTCGAGGTGCGGCGGCCGTACGGGAACATCGGTCCGCTGTTGAAGTCCCAGCGCCCCGGCCGGTTGCCGAGCCCGAAGCGCCCGGTCTGCTGCGTGATGTAGAGCGTGTCGACGAACGCGCCACCGGCCGTCTCGATCCAGCTCACGAGCTGGAGCTTCGGCGCGGGCGTGAAGCTCACCTCGGTGCACCGCGACGCCGGGGCCATCCACAAGACGAGCGCCAGCGAGGCGAGCATCAGCGGTCGAGGTTGCGCACTCGCTCGATGACCGGCGTCAGTGCGGCGCGCGCGGTTGCGCGGAGCACCTCGGACTCGCCGATCAGACCGGCCATCGCGGGACCGAACGTGTAGTAGGTCTCGACGGCGAGCTCGCCGAGGATCGAGTGCGACAGGATCGAGTTGCGGAACGTACGCAGCACGCTGACGTCGTTGGCCATCACCGAGCCGTACGCCGCGGTCGCCACGAAGCACGCATCGACGGAACCGACCACGCGCTCACCGGTGGTGAACCGCGCCGTGATGATCGGGCTGCCCTTGTAGCAATCGTCGAGCGCGCGCACGGCGATGTGGTAGTCGGTCTCGGGCAACAGACCCTTGACCTCGATCATCGCGAGCTCGCCCGGCTGCACCGGCGTGACCGTCGAGATCACCGGGATCGAATCGGCGAAGTTCTGCTCGGTGATCTCCTCGTTCGCGCGAACCCGCACCTCATAGCTGGTGACCGGTCCGACGAGACCGTCGTCACCCGACTCGACGAACCGCAGCACCGCGGACGTCGAGCTCACGTTCATCGCCTCGAGATCCGAGGGCATGCCCGGCGGCGCGTAGTCGACCTGGGGAATGTTCTGCACGCGGATCCGGAACATCGCGCTGCCGTCGGCAACCAGCTGCAGACGTAGCGCGCCCGAGCCCGGCGTGTCGGTGGTGATCGTCGCGTCGGGCGGGAACAGCATGCCGTTCGCGCCGTTGACCTCGCCGTAGCCGGCATAGCTCGTGGCCAGCTCCACTTCGTGCTGCCCGGAGATCTTGAACGGGACGCGATACACGACCGAGGGCTGGCCGCGGTACGGCAGGCCGCACGCCTTGTAGCTGACCATCGGTCCCGGATACACGGTGTCGTTGTAGGTGGCGTTGAAGTCGAAGGCCTTGCTGGCCTCGACGAACATCACGTAGTCGCCGCCCTCCACGGTGCGCGGCACCGGCCAGTTGATCGCGACCGGCGAGCCACCCGCGGGCGTCGCGCGCGTGATCGCGTCGAACGGGTTGAGCATGTTGAACATCGCGACGTCGTCGGAGTCCTCCGACTGCACCGTCACGTCGGCGCGCGGCGGATACAGCGACGTCTTCGACGGCGACAGCCTGCCCTTGTCGGTGTAGACGACGGTGGCGCACGTGCCGGTATCCCAGATCACCTTGTCGGCGGTTCCGGGCCAGCACTGCTGATCGTTGTCGTTCGAGATCGGGCGGCAATACGGCGGCGTGCCCTCGACGGAGCTGAGGCTGATGCTGTGCGAGAGGTTGTCCTCGAAGCCGTCCTGAAACTGAACCTCGGGCCACGACATCCCATGACGATGCGCCCACACCGGGAACGTGTTGACGCGACGGCCGTACGGCCACATGTCGTCGACGCCGGTGACCGGATTCGGGATCGGGCCGCTGTTGAAGTCCATGCGGCCGGGGCGATTGCCCAGGCCGTAGAGCCCGGTCTTCGCCGTGATGTAGAGCGTGTCGACGAACGTGCCGTCGGCCTTCTCGAGCCACACCACCATCTGCAGCGAGTCGGTGGGGACGAGGTCGACCTTGACGTTGACGCACTCCTCGTCCGCCGCAGCCGGTGAGAACGCGAGCAGCGGTGCGAGTAGAGCGAGACGTGCAGCGGACGGCATCAGGTTCCTCCCCAGTATTGATCAGTAAGCGAGGGGCCGCACGGCCGTAACGACAGGTGCCAGGGCGGCACGTGCGCTAGCCCGCAGGAGGTCGGATTCACCGACGACGCCCGCGACGGCGGGCCCGAACGTGTAGTAGGTGCTCACGGCCAGCTGGCCGAGGACGCTCTGCTCCAGGAGCGCGTCCCGAAAATGTCGCAGCAGCTCGACATCGTTCGCCATGGCCGAGCCGTAGGCGGCGGTCGCGATGAAGCACCAGTCGACCTCGGCGACCTCGCGGTCGAGTGTGGTGAACGAGGTGGACGCCACCGGGCCGCGGTTGAAGCAGTTGTCGTAGGGGCGAACCCCGACGAAGTAGTCGGTCTCCGGCAGCAGGCCCGAGATCTCGATGCTCGGGCGGCCCTGCTCGTCGTAGGTGACCTGCGCGGGCACCGGCACCGAGTCCAGGAAGTTGTCGTCGGTGATCGGCGAGCCGGCGCGGACGCGAACCTCGTACCCGGTCGCGACACCGGACGCGCCATCGTCGCCCGTCGGCAGAAATGCGATCGCCGCCGAGCGAGCACCGATGCGCACCGGCGTGGGCGAGCCCACCGGCGCGGGCGGCGTGCCGTCGACCTCGGGTCGCGTGCGCACGCGGACGCGGAACATCTCGCTACCGTCGACGACGAGCTGCATGCGCGAGGCCCCCGAGCCGGGCGTGTCCGTAGTGATCGTGCTGTCGGGTGGGCTCAGCGTTCCGTTCGCGCCGTTCGGGTCGCCATAGCCGGCGTAGCTCGTCGTGAGCGCGCGGGTCTGGGTGTCGGCGATCTGGAACGGGATCTGGTACACGACCGACGGCTGGCCGCGCCACGGCTTGCCGTAATCGGCCCACGGGATCGTGGACGGTGACGGGAACGTGGTCGTGTTGTAGGTGCCGTTGAAGTCGTAGGTCTTCGAGGTCTCGACGAACAGCACATACGTGCCGTAGTCGATCGCCTGGGGTGCGGCCCATACCGCGGTCGCTTGCTCGCCGCCGATCGGCGTGGCGCGCGACACCGCATCGAACGGATTGAGCGCGCGGTACATGTCGACATCGGCGGCGTCGGTACCGACCTTGCGCTGGAGGTCCGAGCGCGGCGGATACTTCGTGGTCTGGGTCGGCGACAGCGTGCCCTTGTCGGTGAACGCCGCGGATGCGCAGGTGCCGGCATCGAACTCGGCTTCGTCGGGGCGGATCGGCCGGCAATACGGCGGCGGAATCTCGGGCGAGCTCTGCGAGAACGCGTGTGACAGGTTGTTCTCGTCGCCGTTCTGGAACACCACCGACGGAAAGTCCATGCCGTGGCGGTGCGCCCACACCGGGAAGGTCTGGATGCGGCGGCCGTAGGGGAACACGTCCGCGTGCTCCGAGCCGGTGTTGAAGTCGGCGCGACCGGGGCGATTGCCCATGCCGTAGCGGCCGGTCTTCTGGGTGACGTAGAGCGTGTCGAGGTACTGGCCCTCCGGCGTCTCGAGCCAGGCGACGATCTGCAGCGAATCGGTCGGTACGAAGTCGACGCTGACCTCGATGCACACTCCCTCGGGGCGGTCGGCCTGCGCAGCATGGCTGGTCAGCAGCAACGCGGCGAGCACGGTCCTCGCGGACATCGATTTCAGTGTGTCACACCTTCGGCCTAACGTCGGTACGTGGCACGCACGCCGAGCGCGGAATACCTGATCCTCGACATCGAGACGATTCCCGACGTCGAGCGCTGGAAACGACCGGACGTGACGCAGGACACGAACGCGCCCAGCAAGCCGGACCGAGGCGTATTTCCTCCGACCTGGGCGCATCGGATCGTCGTGATTGGATGTCTGTGGCTGGACCACGGTTACAGGCTCAAGCGCCTCGGGGTCATCGGAGATCCTACGGGTGGCGAGGGCACCCCGGATCAACGGGAACGGGCGCTGCTCGACGATTTCTCGAAGTTCGTCGGCAAGGCGCGGCCGATCCTGGTCACGTACAACGGGCGCAGCTTCGATCTGCCCGTGATCGCGCTGCGGGCGCTGTGTCACGGCATCTCGCTGGGCTGGTACTACCGCGAGCGCAACGTCCGCTATCGCTACTCCGAGGAGGGCCACCTCGATCTGTGCGACTGGCTTGCCGATCACGGCGCCACGCGCTCGGGCTCGCTCGATGCGGTCGCGCGGCTCATCGGTCTGCCCGGCAAGAGCGGCGTCGATGGCTCGCAGGTCGAGGGCCTGTATCACGCGGGCCAGCTCGCCGAGATCCAGAAGTACTGCCTCAGCGATGTCGCGCAGACCGCGCTGTTGTTCCTGCGGTTCCGTCTGCTGCAAGGCGTGCTCGCGCCCGACCGCTATCAGGATGCGGTCAAGGCGCTGCTCGACTCGCTCGCCGAGGATGGGCGTGTCGCCAGCGTGCTCGCCGGGACGGACCGTGCCCACCTGATCGGCCCTGCCACGTCGCCGTCGTGAGCGTCACGATCGAAACGCTCGCGGCCGCGCGGCTGCCCGCGGCGTGGTTCCAGCGCGACGTGCTCGTCGTGGCGAAGGCCCTCGTCGGCTGCGCGATCGTTCACAAGAAGCGCGCGGCCATGATCGTCGAGACCGAGGCGTATCGCGGCCCCGAGGATCTGGCGAGTCACTCGCGGTTCGGACCGACCGCGCGCACGAGCGTGATGTTCGGTCCCGGCGGCGTGAGCTACGTGTACCTCTGCTACGGCATCCACCAGATGTTCAACGTGGTGACCGGTCCCGCGGGCAAAGGCCAGGCCGTCCTGATCCGTGCGGTCGCCCCGCTCGTCGGGCTGCCCGACGATCCGGCGATCGGTCGCGGCCCGGGCAAAGTCACAACGGCGCTGTCGCTCGATCGCAGTCACGATCGCAAGGACCTCGCCGAGGGCAAGCTCTACATCGCGGCACACGCGAAGCCGCCGAAGCTCGCGAAGGGGGCCCGCGTCGGTGTCGCGTACGCGGGCCCGTGGGCGCAAAAGCCGTATCGCTTCTGGTGGCGCGATCACCCGAGCGTCTCGCGCGTGAAGTAGGTCCTGTGGTGCACGTGCTCGTCCACGTGCACGTGCTCGTGCTCGTGGTGCCGATCCGAAGGTGGCGTGCCCCGTACCTGGGCGCAGAGCGAATGACGCGAGCACGAGCACGTGCACGTCTCACGTGGACGTCTCACGTGGACGGTTAACGATCGGATCAGGGCTTCGCGACGGAGTCGACCTTGCGCATGCGCTGGCGATACAGCTCGGCCGACAGCTTCGTCCGATCGCGGCTCTTCGCCGGCCGGTAATGAAAGTGCGCGCCCTCGCGGACCGCGATCAGCTTGTCGGCGCGCGGCACACCGAGCTCCTGCATCCAGCCGGTGACCTCGGTCTCGAGCGCGCCCTCCTCGGCGAGCCACACCACGGTCTTGTGCTCGGTCAGGCGCAGCGTCGCCTTGTGCGAGCGCACGTAGATCGACAGCTCGACGTGCCCATTGCCGATCAGCTCGACATCGTGGTCGTCGATGAACCGGATGATCTTCTTGGAATTCACGCGCGACGTGAGCCAGATGTCGGTCGAGCCCGCGTCCTCGAAGTGGTCGAGGATGCGGATCTCCAGGTTGTCGCCCGACGGCAGACGCTCGAGCAAACCGAGGAACAGATCGGTGAGCTTGTCGTCGGCGATCTGCGCCTCGATCACGAGGAGCTTGGACTCGGCGTGCTTGATCCAGCCGGGCCCCGCACCGGCGTACACGGCGGCGGGCGTCGCGAGCGACGGCAGCACACCGGTCGGCCACTGGAACGTCGCGACGTCGGCGGCGGCATCGCCGAGCATCAGCACGTGCCCCTTGCCGACGGACTCGCCGAGCGGGATGTCCTTGCCCTCGGCGTGCTCGACGGCAACCGGCCAGCTACCGGCGACATGATCACGCGCTTCGGCGATCGCTTGCCCCATGTGCTCGCCACTGGCGGCAACGAGCTGCGGAGACGCACCCGTACGAGCAAGTGCGACACGGAACCAGCTGCGGGTGACGGCCTTGGTCACCTGTGGGTTCTACCCCGGATCGGTTGCGCCGACGCCACGCCGACAGGCACGATGCCAATCCACATGAGCAAACTCTCTATGTTCGCGGTTGGTGTCGTGATGGCGTTCGGCTGTGGCAGCAAGGATCCACTCGACAAGGCGATCTCCGGTCTCGAGGACTGGAAGGGCAAGATGTGCGCCTGCAAGGACAAGGCGTGCGCCGACAAGGTCCACGAGGACTACAAGAAGTGGGAGAACGACGTGATGGAGCCGATGTTCAAGGGCAAGAAGGAGTCCGACATGCCCAAGGACAAGATGGAGAAGGCGGAGAAGCTCGACGACGCTCGCAAGGACTGCCGCCGCAAGTTCGCCGAGGCTGCCCCGGCCGCTGACGCGCCGGCCGACCCCGCCGCGCCGACCCCGTAATTCGTCTACCTTCGTACCGCCTTCGGCGGAGTCACCCCGGATCGAGGTCCTGATAACGCAGGACCACGACCGTCACTTTTCCCTCGACGATGCCACCAAGCGCGGTGGCTTGCTGCGGCGACAGCGGCAGCGAGAACACGGTGCCGAACACGGCGTCCGTCGAGACGAACACGCCGCTCGCGGACGTGCTGCCGGGTACGACCCCCGTGCGGGCTGTATTCAGGTACTGGATCGAGCAGCCGTTACACGTGACCGGCTGGCCTGCGATCGGGTTCGAGTTCTCGTCGACGGCAATGCCGATCACGAGGCCGCCCGAGTCCGGGAACGAGCTCATGCCGACCGCTGCGAGGATCTGGGTCAGCGTGCTCTTCTTGACGAAGTAGCCCTCGAGGTCGAAGTCCTTCTTGCCGACCGCGCGGGGATCGCACGTGAGAACCGTGGTGGTCTCGGCGCCGTCCTCGAGGACCTCGACGCATGCAGCGATCGAGAACTCTCCCTTCTCGGTGAGCACGCCGCTCCACGATGGCGTCGATGCAACGTTGCGCTCGAGCTCGAAGCTGTCCGCGGGATTGAGCACGTAGGTATCGGCCAGCGGCTTGGGCTCGCCGACGCCGACGCTGAGGCGATCAGCGACCGCCTTGTCGACCGACGACACCGGGTTATCGAAGTCGTTCACCGTCGCACCGACGGTGACGATCGTCGCGCCATTGCAGACGGCGGCGTCGGTGAGCAGTCCGAGATTCGTGCAGCCGAGCTCGACGACGGTCGTCTCGTCACCGGGGTGGTAATACGAGCGGCCGCCGACCGCCGGCACGCGTGGGCACGCGAACGGATCCGGATCGTCGCAGAACGGCAGCACCGGCATCGGCAGACCGTTCGCACCGAACTGAACGCGCGGGCACACGGGCTCGCCGGTGATCGGATCGGGATGGATCTCGTCCTCCGAGAACACCGCCATCTGGATCTCGAGCGTCTGCTCGGGAACGGGCATCTCGGGCTGAGGCAGATCGATGCCGGCGATCGCACACAGCTTGCGCTGCGCGCCGGTGAGCGGGCGACACACCGAGATGTACGGCGCCTCGGGATCATCGGGCGGCAGCACGCGAATGCTGAGATACGCATTGCACAGCATCGTCACGTCCTGGCAGCTCGTCGTGACGCCACCGCCGTCGCCGATGCACTGCTGCGATTCGCCCTCGGTGAGCGTGAACCGCAGCGACAGCGGCGGGTTGCTGCAGGCGGCGAGGCCGAGCGCCGCGGTGACAATGGCGAGCGCGCGCATCACTCGCCACCGTACTTGACGTCGCCGTCGACCTCGAGCATTTGCTCCGCGGTTGCGGCGAAGAAGATCGCGATCCCTGCGGCGACCACGCCGACCGCGACGCTGCCGTAGAACCAGTTCTTGCGGTAGAACGGCTTCTCGACGACGAGCGGCGGCAGTGGATCGCGCTCCTCGGGTATCGGCACCACCACCTTGCGCGGCGGCGCGAGCGGCACGAGGAGATCGCCGGGCGGCTCGCTGCCGTGATCGACCATCTTGGAGAAGCCGGGAGCGCGATCGCGCCAGGTCTGCACGCGGAGCGCTCCGGTCGGGTTCTTCTCGATCAGCACCGCGTCGCCGACGCCGAGCAGCTGCGCGAGGCTCTTCACGGCACCGGCACGCGCCGCGGCGTCCTTGGTCTTCGCGAGCTCGATCCGCAGGCGCTCGACCTTGCGCTCCTCGCTCGCCGGGGCCGCTTCGATCTCGAGCGCGCTCGTGGCCGGCACTTCCACCTGGCGGCCACGGACCTCGCGATCGGGTCCCGACAGCTGCACGAGGTGCAGGCCGTGGCTGACGTCGAATGTGCCCGGCGGGCCGCGGTCGATGCCGTCGATCCACACGGTGCCGGTGCCTTTGACCTCGAGCCTGGCCGGGACCGGGATCTTGGTGACCGCGAGCTGGTAGGCGTCGACGATGTCGGGCTGGTAGCGCGCGGGGTCGGGACGCTTGCCCGGGTCGAGGCGGTTGGACAGGCCGAACAGCTGGCTGGCCTTGTTCGGGTTGCGCTGGCGCAGCGCGGCGAGGCCGGCGTCGAACGCGAGCTCGGCGTACAGGCCAAGGACATCCGGTAGCGGGCGCACGTTGTGAAGCGCGACGAGCCCGCGCTCGGTCACGGTCTCGGCGCCGCTCCACTCGAGGTTCACGAGCAGGTCGTCGGCCTGGCGCTTGGCCTGGCGCGCGATCTCGAGGAACGGGCCCTCCTCGTCGGCGAACGGCCCCTTGAGCGATCGGACGAAGTTCGGGTTGGCGAGGGGCCGGAGGTCGAGGTGGTTAACGAGGGCGTTATAGAGCTCGTTTGCGAGAATCTCGGCTGCCGGATCCGTCGACAGGTCGATCACCGCGACCTGGCGGCGCCCGGAAGCCTGCGCGATCGTGGGCTGGGCGGTGGGTGCAGCCGTCGGCGGCGGTGCCGTCGGTGACGATACCGGCGGGCGGTCGGCCGGCAGGGTGGTCGGGACCTGGGCGCGAGCTGCCGATGCCGTCACCAGGACAGCACAGACGATCACCACTCGGGCCGACAACCCGGACGCCATTCCCTTACTATAGGCCACTCACCAGATCTCCGCTCGTCGGGGCCGATGGGTTGGCGGGTGTGGCACGAGACACGTCCGAAGCCATGGAAGAGCCGCTCCAGAAATCCCTCGAACGCTACGACGTGCTGGACCGCATTGCGGTTGGCGGCATGGCCGAGGTGTTTCTCGCGAAGGCCTACGGCGCGCATGGTTTCGAGAAGACCATTGCGATCAAGCGGATCCTTCCCGAGCTCGCGAGCGATCCCGAGTTCGCCGCGCGGTTCATCGCGGAGGCCAAGGTCGCGGTCAAGCTGTCGCACGCCAACGTCGTTCAGGTGCTCGACTTCGGCCGCATCGGCGAGTCGCTGTTCATCGCGATGGAGTACGTCGACGGTCTCGACCTCGCGCTGCTCCTGCGCAAGTTCAAGGACGAAGGGCGCCAGGTCCCGCTGCCGGCGGCGCTCCACATCGCGATCGAGATCATTCGCGCACTCGACTTCGCGCACGGCCACAACGTCGTTCACCGCGACGTCTCGCCATCGAACATCCTGATCTCGCGCGCCGGCGAGGTGAAGATCGCTGACTTCGGGATCGCGGTCGCCGCGTCTCCGCACAAGGGTGGTGGCACCGGCCCGCGCAAGGTGATGGGCAAGTGGCGCTACATGTCGCCCGAGCAGTCGCGCGGTGAGACGCTCGACACGCGTAGCGATCTGTTCTCTGCCGCGAGCGTGATGTTCGAGCTGTTCACGGGGCAGAAGCTGTTTCCCGGCGACGAGGCCGAGGACATCATCAAGAACATCGAGCTGATGACGATCCCGAAGGCGCACTCGCTGCGTCCGGGACTGCCGCATCGCCTCGACGAGATCCTCGCGGGTCCGCTCGCGCGCAAGCCGATCGATCGCCCCACCCGCCCCGCTCAGATCCTGCGCTCGCTCATCGAGCTGTCCTACGAGTCGAGCATCATGGCGACCGCGCTCGATGTCGCCGAGGCCGTGGCCGCCGTGCTGCCCGCGAAGCGGATCTCGGGCACCGGGCAGCAGCTCGACGACGTGATCCGCAAGCAGCTCGGCGCGGCGCAGGACAAGTCCGTCGCGCGCCGCACCGCCGTCACGTCGAACAAGCCGCCGGGGACCGAGACCTCCGAGCGCGAGCCACAGACCTCGACCGGTCTCATGCGCAAGGTCTCGCAGGACGGCATCTCGCGCCTCGAAGAGATCGACGACATCGATCCGACCAACGTCGCGGGCCCTCGCGCCAAGCGCAACACGGCCGAGATCGCGTCCGCGTCGTCGCCCGAGTCGGGCCTGCACAAGCTGCTGAGCGCCACCGTCGATCCCGATCGGCGCACCGAGGTCGGCGGTCCGCCAACCGGACAGGTCCCGCGCGACTCGGCCGTCGAGCTGCTCACGCCACCGCAGGCCGACAAGAAGCCAGAGAAGAAGAAGCCGGCGGCGTCGCCCGAACCTGCCGTGATCGCCGCGCCGGCCACGCCCGCTGCCGAACCATCGCGCCGTGGCCTGTGGATGCTGCTCGCGCTCGTGATCCTCGCGGGCGGCGGCATCGCCGCGTGGCAGCTCACGAAGACGCCGAAACCGACCCCCGTCGTCACGGCACCCGCGGACGCGGCCGTCGAGACGATCGAGTGGGGCACGCTCGAGATCGATCCCGAGCCCGAGGGTGCGAAAGGACATATCTCGGACATCGCCGGCACCATCCCCGAGGGCGGCACGTTCGGACCGACCACGCACAAGGCACCGGTGCGCAAGCGCGTCGAGGCGAACAAGCCGTTCCGTGTCCATATCGAGCTCGACGGCCACGAGCCGTACGACAAGGAGCGCACGGTCCAGCCAAACGAGACGCTCGTGATCGCGCCGACACTCGACAAGGCGCGCGCGATCCTCGTGGTCACCACCACGCCTCCCGGTGCGCAGGTCACGCTCGGTGGCGTGCCGCTCGGGGTCACGCCGCTGACGCGCAAGGACCTCGATGCGAACCCCGCCGGCGAGCTCGTGATCACGCGCGCGGGCTTCGAGCCGATCCGGCAGAAGATCGCGCTCGTCCCCGGCAAGCCCGTCGAGATCACGCAGACCCTCAAGGCCGGTCAGCGCTACGGCATGATCAAGTTGATCGTGAAGAACGGCTGGGGCGACGTCTATCTCAAGGGCACCAGGACCAAGCTCGGCGCTGCGCCGGGCGAGATCCGCGTGCCGCTCGGTCGCCAGACGCTGCACCTGGTCAACACGGGCAAGCAGCCACCCGTTCAGTGGGACGTGACCTGCGATGTCGTCGATGGCGAAGTGAAGACCTGCACCACGCAGATGCCATGATCTGGAATGCCGCGATGGCCTGTTGGTTCAGCGCGCTGCCGCTCGCAGCGTGCGGCCGGCTCGACTTTACGTTGCAGCCGCCGGCAGATTCGCGCGTCGATGTCGATGTCGATGTCGGCGTCGACGCCGACGGCGCGGTCGACGTGCTTGCGCCGTTCGGCGTGCCGCAGCCGATGATGACGCTCAACACTGCGTTCGATGACTCCGACCCCGCTCTGCGCGCGGACGGGCTCGAGATCGTGTTCCACAGCCTGCGACCGGGGGTCGGCGGCTATGACCTCTACCGCGCGCTGCGCGCGACCACGGCTGACCCGTTCGGTCCACCAGCACAGATTGCAGAGCTCAACACGACCGGCGACGACGGCTGGCCAAACCTCGCGAGCGACGGTCTCACGCTCTTCTTCAGCGACGGGCGGGACATCCTGTTCGCGACGCGCCCGAGCCTCGGCGCGACGTTTGGCGCAGCACAGCCGTTGTCCCAGCTCTCGAGCAATGCCGTCGATACGACGCCCGGGCTCTCCGGCGACGGCCTCGTCGCGATGGTCACCCGCGGAACCCTCGGTGCGCGCGAGATATGGAGCTACACGCGTGCGACCGATGGCCCGCCGACGGTCGGATGGAGCGCAGGTGTCCGTGTCGCGGAGCTCGGCTCGCCGGTCGCCGATGTATCACCCGACCTCGATACCGCAGGCCTCATCGTCTACTTCCACAGCGACCGCGGCGGCGACGACGATATCTATGTCGCTCGCCGCGGGTCGACGAGCGACCCGTTCGGTGCACCCGAGCTGGTCACCGAGCTCTCGAGCGCTGACGACGACGGCGATCCGACGCTGACCAGCGACCTGCGCACGATCATGTTTCATCGCCGGCTCGAGCTCTACATCGCGACCCGCTGACGGGTTCATTCAAGGCCGTGATCATCTCGGCCCTCTCATCCGCACCAGCTGCTCGCTCCGCTCGGCGTAGCGCCTGGAGATGCGCTCGCGAACCTTGCCCACCAGCTCTGGCGTCGCGACGTTCGGATGACCGGAACGAAACGGTGGCTCGGGGTCATACTCGAGCACGAGCTGGATGCTCTCGGCGACCTCGCGCCCCGCGATCTCGCTCGCGATATGGAGGGCAATGTCGATGCCGGCGGTCACGCCGCCACACGTCATGCGGTTGCGATCGATGACGACGCGCTTGTGCGTCGGAATCGCGCCGACGAGCGGCAGCAGATCCATGAACGCCCAGTGCGTGGCCGCGCGATAGCCGTTCAATAAACCGGCACAGCCGAGCAGCAGCGAGCCCGTGCACGAGCTGGTCACCCAGCGTGCGCGCTCGCCGGTGGTGCGGATCCAGTCCAGCGTCTCGGCATCGTCGGCCGCTTCGATCTGGCCGTGGCCACCGGGGACGAACAGCAGGTCGATCGGCGGCGCCGTCGCGAACGTCATGGTGGGCAGGATGCTGAGCCCGGTCTCCGACGTGACCAGATCGGGCGTCTTGGCGATCAGGTGCACCTGGACGTCGGGAATCCGCACGAGAACCTCATGGGGGCCGGTGAGGTCCAGCTGAGTCAGACGAGGAAACAGCACCATGCCGATCTGCAGCGCCATGTGACCAGGATACTCTGCCGCGGATGTCCAGCGTGCCGCCGTCGATCGCCGACGCGTACGACCCCGAACGATTCCGCGCGGAGGGTCACCAGGTCGTCGACGCGATCGCCGACGCACTCGCTCGCTGGCATCAGCGGGAGGGCAAGGTCCTGCCGTGGCAGGCGCCCGCTGACGCGGTAACCGACTGGGCCAACGTCCCGCCCGCCTCGTTCGCCGACGACATGCGCCGGGTGCTCGCTGCGTCGACCGCGCTCGCGCATCCGCGCTGCATGGCCCACCAGGTGCCGCCGCCGCTCCCGGCCGCGACGCTCGCCGAGATGGTGAGCGCGATCCTCAACAACGGCATGGCCGTCTACGAGATGGGCCCCGCAGCGGTCCCGATCGAGATGCAGGTCGTGAGCTGGATGTGCAGCAAGCTCGGCTATGGCGAGCGTGCCGGCGGCGTCCTGACGTCCGGTGGCTCGCTCGGCAACCTGACCGCGCTGCTCGCGATGCGACAGGCTCACTCGGGTTTCAACGTGTGGAAGCAAGGAGCGCACGCCGGCCCGCCGCTCGCCGTGATCGTCGGGGCCGACTCGCACTACTCCGTCGCGCGCACGCTGCGTGTGATGGGTTGGGGCGATGGCGGCGTGATCGTGGCGCCGCTCGACGCGCGTCACCGCATGGGCCCCGGTGCGGTCGAGGGTGTGCTCAAGGTCGCGCAGGGACGCAAGGTCATCGGCATCATCGCGGCCGCGGGCTCGACGGCCACCGGCGCGTTCGACCCGCTCGACGATCTCGCGCAGGTCGCGCACGAACACAACCTGTGGCTGCACGTCGACGCGGCACACGGTGGTGGCCTCGCGCTGTCGCCGGGCCATCGCCACAAGCTCGCGGGCATCGAGAAGGCCGACTCGGTCGTGTGGGATGCCCACAAGCTGATGATGATGCCGGCACTCGTCACCGCCGTGCTGTTCCGCCAGGGTAACCACGCCTACGACGCGTTCGCGCAGCAGGCGTCGTATCTGTTCCAGGGCTCGCGCGACGAGACCTGGTGGGATCTCGGCACGCGCACGCTCGAGTGCACCAAGCGCATGATGGCGATCGAGGTCTGGTCGGCACTGCGCGCACACGGCGAGGCGTGGTTTGGCGACGTGGTCGACCGCCTGATCGTGCTCGCCGCCGAGCTCGCCTCGCGCATCGATCGCGCCGACGACTTCGAGCTCGCGCTGTTCCCCGAGTGCAACATCGTCTGCTACCGCCACAAGCCGCGCGGCATGACGGGCGCGGCGCTCGACGCGCACAACAAGGCGCTGCGCCAGCGCGTGGTCGAGGACGGTCGCTTCTACATCGTGGGCACCATGCTCGACGGCTCGTACTGGCTGCGCAGCACGATCATGAATCCGTTGATCGTACCGGACGACTTCGACGACCTGCTCGAGCATCTGCGTTCGCTATGCCCACGATAACGATCCACGTCGAGGGCGAGCCGCGTACCGTCGAGGTCACGCCCGGCAGCACGCTGTTCGAGGCAGGTGCCAAGGTCGGCGCCGGCATCGACACCGCGTGCGTCGGCAAGGGCACGTGCGGCCTGTGCCGCGTGAAGATCCTCTCGGGTGCGGAGACGCTCAACCCGTTCACCGACGAGGAGCGCAAGCACCTCGGCAACGTCTATCACATCACCAAGGTGCGGCTGTCGTGCCGGACGCTGGTCGGCGCCGGCGATGTCGCCATCGAGCTCGTGCGCAAGAAGAAGAAGGAGAAGTGACTACAGGATCGGGTTGATGATCTTGACGTCGCTGCCGCCGACGAACGCGTAGCTGCCGACGTTGTAGTAGCCGTAGACCGACAGACCGAACGCCTTGTCGCCCGTGACCACGTGATGGCCTTCGCTGGCGGGGCACGTGACCTGCTCGTACTCGACGCTGCCGATCGTGCCGATCGGTGCGTAGGTGCAACCCGACTGCTCGATCATGCCGAGCGGCACGCCATCAAGGGTCACCATGCCGGCCTTCGGCTTGGCGAACACGATGAAGTTCGTGTTGAAGGTCGCCGGGATCAGGAACACGTACTCCTTGCGGTGCTGCTCGGCGGCCGGGTGCAGCAGCTGGCTCGGGTCGCCGGTCCAGCCGTCCTTGATGAACTGCTGCGAGACCAGGTACGAGGCGATCTGGATCGCGTTGCTCGCCTTGAGCGTGAAGCCGGTGGTCGCGGCGAACGTGCGGTGCTCGCGAGCGTTGAGCGTGAACGAGTTGTTGGGCGGCGGCAGGTTCGTGGTGATCTGCGTGCCGTCGACCGTGGCGATCACGCGAACGACGTCCGGCTCCGTCCACGACGGGTTCGTCGAGCGGATCGGGCTGCGCGCGATCGCGAACTCCTTGCCGAGTGCGGTCACCGGCAGCAGCTGCTCCTCGAGGTGATCGGTGCAGCAGATGTCGTCGTTCATGTCGTCCCAGCCCGGCGGATACTCGATGTTCTCGGCGCCGCCAAACCCGATGCCGCGCTCCCCCGAGGTGAACACCACGATGGGCTTGTCCGAGTGGACCTGCGTGCCGGTGAAGTCACCGTCCTGGCCCGACATCGCGCAGGCGAACGCGTTGCTGTTCGTTGGCTGATCGCTCTCGAGGTTCGCGACCGTGTAACGCGACAGCTTGAACGTGAGCGTCTGACCCTTCGCGGTCCGCGGGATCGCGATGCCCGAGTCGCCGCCCGAGGCTGCGATCGGGTGCGTCGGGATCACGGTGACGGTCGTGTCGTCCTGCGCGGCCATGATCGTGATCGCGCCGTGATCCGGGATGCTCTCCTGCGCGGGCAGACCAGCGATGCCGCACGGGTTCGCCGTGTTGTAGCCGATGATGACGTAGTCCATTCCGACGGCCGTGGTCGGGATCAGCGTCGACGCGTCGTTGCTGTACTGCTGGATGATCGGGTTGAACTGGTAGACGACGATGGGGCCCGTCGACACGACGTGATAGCCGTGCGGCGATACGAACGTGCCCGAGCCACTGTTACGCGTGTAGGCCGCGTTCTGGCCCATCGCGCCATCGACCTCGCGCTGCGGCAGATCGATACGATGCGCAGTGCGCGGCTGGACGATCGCGCTCGTGACCGCCTGCTCGTTCATCATCTCGCCCACGCGCGAGATGTTCTTGGTCACCGTCACGACGACCGGGTAGTCGTTGTTGTTCGCGGCGACGATCGCGAACTGCGCCGCGGCGGCGTCGTTCGAGATGCCGAACGTGGTCGTCGCCTCGTTATCGAGATCGACGGCCCAGAAATCACAGCCGAGGTTCGACGGATCATCCGCCGCTGCTTCACACGGCGTCTTGCACTGCCCGCCGGAGCAGACACTGTCGGCGCCACAATCCTCGACCTTCATGCCGCCGGTGCCGTCCTTGTTGCAACGCCACACTTCCGTGCTCGCGGTGCCATCGCAATAGAGAGCTTCGGGCGGACAGACGGCGCATCCTGCGTTCGGATCGCACGTCTGTCCGTCGGCACATGCAACCGGCTCGCTGTAGATGCCGTTGTTACACTCCTGGAAACCAAGCGCCGAGCAGATGCCCGGACAGTTTCCGCCGCTATCGCGCCCGTCGGGTCCGCATGCGGCGAACAGCAACAACACTGAAACCGGCAGCCAGTTGATCGCCCTCATCGCGGGCGAACGTCATCCACTTCCCCCAACCACGTCAACACCGATGTTCGATCTACCTTCGCAACGCCCTCGGCGTTGCTGCGCGGCCCGGCAAAGCCGGACCTTGCAATTCGCACTTCGTGTGCACGAGCGTGCGCTAACCGTTCGTCGGCGGAGTGCTGTCACGCCTGATGCGGACCTTCGCTATCGCCAGCGACATCGATGACGCTGCGATCCGCGAAGGCGCACCATGCGAGGAGCTCGAGGAGATATCCCTCAGCCGCACGCATCTCGCCCGCAGCCACGGACAAAGACGCCATCCACGAAAGGGTACGTGCGCGCGGACGGAGATCCGATTCGAGCTCCGAGGCCTGGTTGGTTGACATGCTCATGATGAGTTCCTGTTGTTCAACGACTGGGCCAAAAGTCGTCGAGAACCGGCGCTCCGCAAGTCCCCAGAACTGCACGAGCGAAACCGTGCGCCAGGGCGCGTGAGTCACGAGGGCTACGGAATTACGCTAACGCAGAAGTTAGCGGTGCCCCGCCGCCGCTCGGTTGCTCAGGGTGCGAGCGCGCGACCGGGGACCAGCGCGCGGGATCGGCGCATGGCAAGGACTGTCTCGATGCGCTCGGGACGACCCCAGTCACTCCACTCGACGCCTTCGAGTGTCATTGCAGCGAGACGCTGAGGAGCGCGCTCGAGCATGTCGCGAGAGAAGCTGATCGGGAGCAACGCGCGATAGATGTAGTCGATCGCGTCATCCTCGTCGGGCGTACCGACGAGCGGGACGAAGGATTCGAGGATATCGATGAGGCGTGGATCCGTAGCGCGGCCGAGCTCCCACAGCGCGTCGACCGTTCCGCACGTGACCATCGTGTTCCACAGTGCGCCCTGCGTATTGAGCTCGGTGGCGAGTGCGACGGACGGCTTCTCCACGAAGCCCAGCACGGCCTTGACGCTGGGCACCTCGGTGATCGGCAGGCCGAGGCTCAGGTAGCCGAGCTCGGGATCCGGCTCGTTCGGTGTTGCCCCGAGGATCACCACCTTGTCGCGCATCTGAGCCGCAACGCCGCGTGCGGTACGAACCTGCTCGACGTATTTGGCCGAGGGAGCAACGTAGTGATCGGTCGGCGTGATCGTGATGATCGCGTTCGGCGTCCAGCGCTTGATCATCGCGATGGCGACGTAGAGCGCGAGGCCGGTGTCACGCGACGACGGCTGCGTGAAGACGTGATCGCAACGGCCCTGCAGCTGCGGCGTGGCGATCTCGCGATGATGCGTACCGATGACGGTGAGCGTCCTCGACGGCGGCGTCAGCTTGTTCATGCGATCCAGCGTGTGCTGGAGCATCGAGCGGCTTCCGAGCAGACAGCAGTACTGCTTCGGAATGCGCCGGCCAAATCGACGTTGCACGTAGTCTTGAAGGCGAACTCCGTCGCCGCCAGCCAGAGCCAAAGTCCAATCTAGATGCACCGCGTCGCTCTCGACCGGCTTGGTCGCTGAGGCGCGCATGCTGCGAGCGTCAAAGGTCATCGCGCAGGCAGGAATGCGCAAACCATGCCGGCGCGATGTTGGTACGCGTCATGCTGAGGACAGACCGGGCAACGGATACTTGCACGTCAAAAAAACCCTGGCCCAAACCTCGGATTGCGCGGATGCGCGCGCCCGTGCGCCTACGCGCGGACATGGAATGCGCTGTAACAGCAAGGAGATCGGCTGCTCGTCTCGAGAGTTTGGGGGCATGACCGCTGCAGATTTGCAGGGCGAAATGTCTGAGACTCCCGCTGAGAAGGCCGAGCGATCGCGACTCAGCGAGCTAGCCACGATGGTGCGCAGCCGCGAGGCGGCGCTGTTCACGGGCGCCGGGTTCTCGGCCGAAGCCAAGGACCGGGAGGGCGCCGCCATGCCCGACGCCAAGGAGATGATCGGCGACCTCTGGCAGATCCTCTATGGCGAGGGCGAGCCGGACGACAGCTCGCTGTCGGACCTCTAAGACGCCGCCCTGCTCCGCGCTCCCGATCAACTCCGCGACTACCTCGACCGGCGGCTCAAGGTCGGGGATTCGCCACTCCCGAGATCGTTCGCGCAGTGGTTTTCGGCGCCGTGGTCCCGCATCTACACGCTCAACGTCGACGACCTGGAGGCCGCGGTGATGCGGCAGTTCACGCTGCCACGCCCGCTGATCCCGCGCTCTGCGCTCGGCCGGCGTATCGAGCACGAAGGGGACGGCCTCGAGGTGATTCACCTCAACGGGATTGCCGGCGACGCTGCGGAGGACGTCACGTTTTCGACCCTGCAGTATGCCGACCGTCTGTGCGGCCGCGACCGCGAGTACGAGCGACTGGTCCAGGACCTCGCGACCATCCCGTTCGTGTTTGTCGGTACCAAGCTCGACGAAGTGGTGCTGTGGAAGCACCTCCAGATGCAGCGCCAAGCCCATGGCGACCGGCCACCGCGCAAGCACTCGTTCCTGATCGCATCGCACCTCACGCGGGCGCGGCGTGACTTGCTCGCGAGCGTGCACATTCATTGGATCCAGGCGACCGCCGCCGAGATCGCCGAGACCGTGCTCGCGAAGCTCTAGTCTCTGCCGGGATTCGCGAGGCCGAGGCGGTGCAGCATCTTGTGAATCGACATGCGGTCGATGCCAGCGGCGCGGGCCGCGGCCGAGATGTTGCCGTCGTGCTGCGCGAGCAGGCGCGAGATGTAGCGACGCTCGAACTCGCTGATCACGTTCTGCTTGGCATTCTTGAACGGGATCGAGACATCGACGGGGACCGTCATCGTGGCGTCCGTCGACGTCGCGGTCTGAGACGGCGTGACGGTGATCGACGGCTCGTTCTTGGCGGCCGGGGCCGGGGCGCGGCGCAGCGAGTCTTCGCTGTCGGGTGCCTCGGCGAGGAGCACGGCGCGCTCGATCACGTTGCGCAGCTCGCGAACGTTGCCGGGCCAGTCGTGCTTCATCATGAGGTCGATCGTCTCTTGCGCGATCGACGCGGTCTCGCCACCGGGCGTGGTGGTCATGATGTGCTCGATGAGGAGCGGCAAGTCATCCTTTCGCTCGCGCAGCGGCGGCACGTGCACGCGCGCGACGGCGAGCCGGTAGTAGAGATCCTCGCGGAACCGGCCGCGGTTGACCTCGACGCCGAGGTCGCGGTTCGTGGCGGCGCAGATGCGGACATCGACCTCGATGGTCTTGGTGCCGCCGACGCGACGCACTTCCTTACGCTCGAGCACGCGCAGCAGCTTGGGCTGCATGCCGAGCGGCAGCTCGCCGATCTCGTCGAGGAACACGGTGCCGCCGTGGGCGCGCTCGAATGCGCCGGCATAGCTGCTCGTCGCACCGGTGAAAGCGCCGCGCTCGTGACCGAACAGCTCGCTCTCGATCAGGTTCGGTGGGATGGAGCCGCAGTCGAGCACGACGAACGGGCCCTTCGCGCGTGGCGAGTTGTCGTGCAGTGCCTCGGCGACGAGCTCCTTGCCGGCGCCGGTCTCGCCGGTGACGAGCACGGTGGTATCCGTGCGCGCGAGCTTCTCGAGGCGCGCGAACATCTCGCGCATCTTGACGGAGCGGCCGATCATCGAGCCGTAGCGGTCGGTATCGGCGAGCTCGATCTCGACGGACTCGCCGAGCGGGTCGAACTTGAAGCGCGTACCGCCGAGCGCGATCACCGCCCCTGCGCCGAGGTAGATGTCGTTGATGCGCAGGCTCGAGACGTAGGTGCCGTTCGTCGAGTCGAGGTCGCGCAGGCGGTAGCCGCGGTCGTCGAGGCGGATCTCGCAGTGCAGGCCGGAGACCTTGGAGTCGGTCAGCTGGACGTCGTTGCCACGGCGCGCGCCGATGCGGATCGTGTGTGCCTCGACGTCGCGCACGAGCCCGGCGTCGGGACCGCTCACGACCTCGATGCGGCAGCGACGCAGGCGTGCGCTGGTCGCGCGTCCGCCGACATAGGTGACCCATGTTCCAGAGCGCAGGTCATCAACCGCCATCGGCGGCGGACGTTATCACAACGTCCGGAGTTATCCGTCGATGATCCAGAGCCCGATTGCGGCTGCCTCGGCGGCGGCGTCAGCGAGGTAGACCCGCGAAACCTCCCCGGTCGCGACGTAGTAGAGGTCCGCGGCGGCGAGCGTTCCGGCGCTCGCGATCCCGAGGATCTTGAGCGACCGGGCGCGCCGTTCTCGCGCCCCGACGAATAGCGCGACACCGACCGAAGCGATCAGCGCGCCCATCGTGCGGACGAGCCACGCATCACGTTTGTGACCGGTCACCGCCTCGAAGCTACGGAGATGGAGGACAGGCCACAGTCCGCTGGTCACGTAGAACAGACCCTGAGCAGCAGCTGCGTGACGCATGCGTTGGTTCAACAGCAAGTCGCGAGCCGGCGGGCTACGACGTTTTCGGCGGCGTCACGCCGACAGAAATCTCGAGCGAGTATTCGCGGCACATGGCCATGTGCCACCACCGCGCCGGGATGTAGAGGAAGTCGCCGGGAACGAAAGTAGTAGTCCTTGCAGCCTGCGGTCTGCGCGATGAACACATCCTCGGCGTCGTAGTGCCAACCAAAACCGTGCGTGGCCGCCGGCGTGACGAAGACCTGGACCTGCGCGGTACTGGCAAGCTGCAGCTCGAAATCGTGGGCCAGGGACTCGAGTAGAGGATGGCAGTGCTGCGTGTTGCGCATCGCGAGACCGACGCCGATCCGCAGGTACGCACGCAGCTCGGTCAGGTCGCGTGGCACTGGCAGCGGCAGCCGATGTCCGCCACTGCAGACAATCACATCGGGGCCCGCTCCGCCGTGAGGATCTGCTCGAGCGCGCTCCAGGTCAGGATATCGATGGCGCCTCGCGCGGAGTGGGGCTGAGCCAGGGCAGAACGACGCCATATGCCACGCTTGAAGTCTTCGACTTCCAGGGTGGGTCGCACCCAGTTAGCCAGCATGGCCGCGAACACATCAACCGCTGTGCCAAGCTGGCATCCACGACGCGCGTCGATCAGCGGATCCGCGAGCTTAGCGAGGGCGCGGCCATTGCTATCGTTCTCGGCATGTCCGCGATCGTGTCGCTGCTCCGCGTGATGACGCTCCGAGACGCCGAGGCGATCACGCTCGAGGGCGGCAAGATCCCATCGCTGCGCCGCCGCGGTCAGATCGAGCCGATGGCGATGCCCGCGCTCGAGGCAACCCTCGTCGAGGAGTTCGTCGCCCCGCTGGTTGTCGGCAAGTCGCTCGACGAGGGACCGCTGATGGTTTCATATGTCGATCCCGACGGCGTGATGTATCCGGTCACGGTCGAGAAGCTACCGACCGGCACCAAGCTGATCGTGCGGCGGCCGGCGCCCGCGAAGAAGCCTGCGCCCACGCCTGCGGCGCCTCCGCCTCCCCGTCCGACGGAGGTGAGTGTCGCTGCGATGCCCAGCGTCGCAACGACGACCGCCGCACCGGTCGGCGACATTCGCGCGCCACTGTCTCGCGTGCTCGGCATCCCCGTCGCCATTGCGAAGGAGCGCGGCGCCGCCGATGTCTTCGTGTCGAGCGGCCAGCCGGTTCGCATCCGCGTCGACGGGCGGCTCGAGACGATCGACGTCAATCCCGACGAGGCAGATCTCGCCATCGCGTTCTCCCACGTGCAGGGCGGCAGCATCGATCTGAGCCTCGAGCTCGATTGCGTGCGCGTCCGCGTCAATGTCTTCGACCACCTCGGCGGCCACGCGATCGCGGCGCGCCTCATCCGCGACCAGGTGCCGAGCCTCGGCGATCTCGACCTACCGCCGGAGCTGGCGAACATCGTCGAGCTGCGCGATGGCCTCGTGCTCGTGTGCGGACCGACCGGTTCGGGCAAGTCGACAACGCTTGCCGCGCTCGTCGACGTGCTCGACCAGCGCCGGGCCGCTCACATCATCACGCTCGAGGATCCGATCGAGTACCGGTTCCATCCCCGCCGCTGCCTGATTCATCAGCGCGAGCTCGGCACGCACATCCCCACGTTCGCCGCCGGGCTACGCGCCGCGCTACGCGAGGCGCCCGACGTGATCATGCTCGGCGAGCTCCGCGACCGCGAGACGATCGCGGCGGCGCTGACCGCGGCGGAGACCGGTCACCTGGTGATGGCGACGCTCCACGCGCCGAGCGCTGCCGGTGCGATCGACCGCGTGATCGACGTGTTCCCCGAGGCCCAGCAGCGCCAGATCCGCAACCAGGTCGCCGGCGTACTGCGCACGGTGGTCACGCAGTACCTGCTGCCGCGCCGCGATGGTGGCCGCGCTGTTGCCGTCGAGCTCGTGCCGGTCACGCCCGCGGTGTGCAACATCATCCGCAAGGGTGACCTGCACACGCTGCCGACGGCGATCCAGTCGGGGCGCGAGGCCGGCATGATCCCGCTCGAGCGCACGCTCGCGAGGCTGCTCGACACCGGCGCGGTCGCGCCCAAGGTCGTGCAGAAGATCGCGGCCGACCACGATCTACTGCAGTCGCTGTCGAGCCGCCTGCGCTAGCGCGCTTGCGGTGGATCAGCATTCCGCCTGGCTAGCGCTGGTTCGCGAGGACGCGCAGGTCGTAGAGGTCGTTGCGGTTGAGCACGTGGTGGCCGAGCACGTCGTTGTTCGCGCGATCGACAACGATTACGAGATACGTGTTCCACGTGTTCGTCGGGATCAGGACGTGGTCGTAGTGATCGTCGGAGCCGCGGAACACACACTCGACGTCCTTGCCGTCGATGCTGTAGCCACGGAAATCGTCGTGCGGGATGTCCTCGACGTACGGCCATACCTCGAGCTCGGTGCGCTCGACAGCGCTGAGCTTGCGCACGGGGCGAACGAGGGTGGCCAGGACCGTATGCGGATCGAGGAACCGGGTCGCCATTGGTAGATCTACTTTCCCTCTTTTAGAGTTTCCGTACGACCCCCGTAGAAACCGTGCTTGCGGATTTCCCGCACACGGCTTGCGGGAGAGCTCTCGGTCCAGCGGTACTGGGTGGTCTCCGGGTAAGCGACGGTGC